>NZ_BAAFHO010000005.1:0-325130 GCF_054665055.1 Lysinibacillus sp. CTST325
AATCAAAGGAAATACGGTACCGTAAGGATTTTGAGTTATTAGTTGCCTCAGTCAAAGGTTATAGTAAAAAAATGGATGTTTACTATCTCTACTTTAGTATCTTTTATTTTCTTCAAAAACGGAAGGAAAAGAAAACAGAAAATTCAATTAAAATTCGTGCGACGTTAGTGATACTGTCTCAATCTTTAATTCCCTAGCCTGTATCATTAATTCACAGAGTGGACAGTCAAATAATACGTGTAATTCAAACCCTGTTTCAGTTTTATAGATTTCATCATATAGCCACCAAGAACCTTCTAATTGTTCTGGAATCAAACATTTCTCGACATCACTAAAAGTTAGTTTTACATTTGTGCCATACCAACCTACTCCTGTTCCAGCTATAATAAGCGTAATTGTAGATTCAGTTGAAGAGAAAGATAATACTTCTCCATCGTGCAATGATTTTGTATGTATTTCAAGAACTTGAGATGGGAGCTGCTCTTTTATTTCTTCAAATTGTTCCATATACTGTTTACTTAAATCGTGACTACGACTTCGATGATTTTCATTCCACTCTTCAGCCATTTTTCGTAATTCTTTTGATGGATATTCAGTTTTTAAAGAGCCATCTAAAATATATGGATGAAATGGCGCTGGAAGAAATGTTAATAAATCATCTTTTCGCCATTCCAACTCTGCTTGTAACATTTCAATATAGCTCGTCCCATCTTCGTTTTCCCAATTTAAACTTTCTTCCCAATCTTCTCTAGAGTCAGGAAAAGTTAAAAAACCCTCGACTTGCATTTCACGATACCAATTTTGAGTGAAATATTTCACTTTAAAATCCCCCATTCGTACATTTCTTACTAATCTTTATCTTGACCTCTAAGAAAAGCTAAAGAGGTGATTTTTAGAACTCCTAGCACTTCCACTATTTAAGTCAGTAGCTCTTCAGTGAAATAATCCAATACCATACACCCTGCTCCTTGAGCAACGATATTGTAGGCTGTTGTTGATTTAATAATCTGGACATTACTATTTGGATAGTGCATTAGTCGATTTTGTGCTGTTTCAGAAGCCACTTCGTAAAAAAGCGGTTTTGGTACTAAGGTTCCTCCACAGATGACTATATCTGGACGCATTAAGAAAATTAAATTGCTAAGCCCGATGCCAAAATAATAAGCCGCATCCTTCACTATCTCTAAACAAAGTGGATCTTCTTGCTCTAAAGCATTTAATATATGGTGAAAATCGATATTTTCTACATTATTAACCTTTTCTTGAAGAGATGAAAAATTACCACGCTTCAAACGATGTACTACTTCATTACGAATGGCTGGCAAACTGCTATATGCTTGGAGACAGCCATATGCCCCACACGAACAAAGTCTCCCATGTATATCAACGATAACATGTCCAAAAGCGTCGGCCATTTCGTTTTTATTACTAACCAATCTCCCCTGTAAAATTGTCCCGCAGCGAATCCCCATATCACTTGAGACAAAAATTAAATTATCTGTTTTATTCCAATAGTTATTACGGTATTCAGCTAATGCTGCCAAATTTGTTCCATTATCTAAAAATACATGGGTAGCATTTTGTTGTTGTAAATAGTCGACAATGTTTAGATGATCCCACCCTCCCGCGGGAAACAAATGAGAATTTATAATAGCTCCGCTCTCTTTATCAATTGAATCAATGACCCCTACTCCGATTCCTAGAAGTTTATCTGTTGGAATGTTGTATTTAGCTAATAACTCATTAACGCATCGAGTTACAAAATTCAACGTGTACTCTCCCGTACAATGTAATTCCATCTTCAATTTTTCGACATCTATAATATTTAATTTTAAATCTAGGAGCAATACCGTGGTGTATAAACTAGTTATTTCTACCCCAATTAAACAGTATTTATCCGAATTAATGACGTACATTAATGGCTTACGTCCACCACTTGACTCACCAATTCCACTATCATATATAAGTCCTTCCTGTACAAGCTCATCTAATAATCGTGTACACGTTACGTGTTTATATCCCGTTAATTCAGTAAGTGTGTTTATTCTAACTGGCCCTAACTTACGGACTAAGCTATATAAAAGTTTTAGACTTTTTGTTTTCGGTGATGTTAAACCTTCAAATTGCTTTAACATATACTCCTCCAAAAAATGAATTTATCAATCACCTATATTTTATCTGATTTCTTGCTAAAGAAGAAGTTAGATAATCCAGGCTTTTTTCATTATATATAAAAAGAGCTGAGTATATCGACTATTTACCGCATACTCCAACTAAATTACTTTACACTTTTTTTCAAAATGATTTTAAGTTATTTACATTAGCTATTTTATCGATTACACTGTGTTTAATAGATTGTTATTCTAAATGGAAGATTAGTAACAATTTATAAAGAAGTTTATCTAAGGAGGAATATTAAATGCATAATTCACAGAATATTGCGGAAACTAAAGATTTTATCATGAGTAAAACTGACTATCGTCCAACAATCGGTTTGATTTTAGGTTCAGGGTTAGGAGCTCTTGCTGATGAAATTATAAACCCTTACAAAATTCCTTATAGCGAAATTCCTCACTTTGCAAAATCTAACGCAATCGGTCATGCAAACGAATTAATAATCGGAGAATTAATGGGAAAGAAAGTGGTGGCAATGAAAGGCCGCTTCCATTATTATGAAGGTTTTACTTTAGATGAAGTCACTTTCCCAGTACGTGTAATGAAAGCGCTGGGAGTAGAAAATCTTATTATTACGAATGCCTGCGGTGCCATTAATACAGACTTTTCCCCAGGTGATTTAATGTTAATTACTGATCATATAAATTTAGTCGGTACAAATCCATTAATTGGGCCAAATAATGATGAATTAGGAACTCGTTTCCCTGATGTTTCTCAAGTATATAATCTTGATTTACGCAATATTGCTTCTGCAGTATCTAAAGAACAAAACATTAACTTACAAGAAGGTGTTTATGCTTGGTGGAGTGGGCCAGCATATGAAACTCCAGCAGAAATTCGTATGATACGTACATTAGGCGCAGATGCGGTAGGGATGTCAACAGTACCGGAAGCTATCGTAGCTATTCACGGAAACATGAAAGTGCTTGGCATTTCCTGTTTAACAAATATGGCGTGTGGAATTTTAGATCAACCATTAAGTCATGATGAAGTCATTGAAGTGGCAGCTTTAGCAAGAGACAAATTTATTAAATTAGTAAAAGAAACTATTTCAAGAATGTAGTTCTTATATTTTTTTGGTTCATCACCAAAGGTTAAAACGTTGGTCATTAATTGATTCAAGTGAAAGCAAGCGAGATTCACGTCTTCAAAAAACGCCATGCTAGAACGAAAATCAACCCCACATTATGGTGATGAGCCTTTTTATGCTACCCTTTTTTTCTAAATGATAAGAAAAGTTAATTAAAGTCAAAACTTAAAATGGGCTTCATCACCTTTATCAGGAGGGGTAAAAAAATGGGAATCAAATCACGTCTTAGAATAATGATTTTTCTTCAGTTTTTTATTTGGGGTTCTTGGCTTGTTACACTTGGTGCTTACATGATCAATACGTTGAGCTTTACTGGCGCACAAGTTGGACTCGTTTATAGTTCAAAAGGTCTTGCTGCAATCCTTATGCCAAGTCTTATCGGTATTGTGGCTGATCGTTGGGTAAAAGCAAATATTTTATATGGAATTTTACATTTCCTTGGAGCGATTGCATTAGTTACAGCTGCTCAAATTTCAGACCCTTCTATTATGTTTTGGATAATGTTTTTTAATTCATTAGTTTATATGCCAACGCTTGCTTTATCGAATACGATTTCTTATGTTTCCTTAGAAAACAAAGGGCTCGATATAGTAAAGGACTTCCCACCTATTCGTGTTTTCGGGACGATTGGTTTTATTCTTGCGATGTGGATTATTAGTCTAGCAAAAATTGAATTGAGCAATATTCAGCTATACATAGCTGGGGGTGCTTCGATATTGCTTGCACTGTATTCATCTATGCTTCCCGACTGCCCAACTTCAAAGATAAAAAAGGACAAGTCGTTGGTAAGTCTTTTAGGATTAGATGCCTTTGTTCTTTTTAAACAAAAGAAAATGGCGATGTTTTTCGTTTTTGCAATGTTATTAGGTGCTGCATTACAAATTACGAATACATTCGGCGATCCATTTTTACATGACTTCGCGTTGAACCCTGACTATAAAGATAGCTTCGCTGTTAAATATCCAGCTATTTTATTATCAGTGTCACAAATGTCAGAAGTAATCTTTATTCTTACCATTCCATTCTTCTTACGTAGATATGGAATTAAAAGAGTAATCCTAATCAGTATGCTCGCATGGACGTTACGATTTGTATTTTTCGGATTCGGAAATCCAGCCGGTGTAGGATTCCTCTTGTTAGTACTATCGATGATTGTTTACGGTTGTGCCTTTGATTTCTTTAATATTTCAGGGGCCATTTTTGTAGAAAAAGAAGTAGATCCTCGAATTCGTGCGAGTGCTCAAGGCTTATTCAGCACTATGGTTAATGGGGTAGGTGCCTATGCAGGAGCTATTATTAGTGGAAAAGTAGTCGATTATTTCACTGTAGATGGTGTGAGGGATTGGCAAAATATATGGTTAACTTTTGGAGCGTATACACTCGTTCTTGCGATAGCGTTCGCGATAATTTTTAAATATAAGCATGATAGTGATGCAATGAAAGATGTAAGTTAATTTTAATAAAGCGGGGTTTTTATATCTCCAACTAAATAATGTTCCTTGCAGTTAAAAGATATAACGAAAAGGCCAGTATTCAATATTTTGAATCACTGGTCCTCCCCATTATCTCATAGAATTAATTATTTTCACCATGCCATCAACGGTAATAGCGTTTGCACTGACTTCATCAACAATAAAAGTGTATTGAAAATCATTTTTCACGATATTAAAAATGACAAAATCTAAGCTTTTATAATAAACCATTTCATTTCCATCAGGTAATTTCACTGCCCTAGCCCCCTTTGGAAATGAACGTTCATATTCATTGTCGGTTATTTCTATCATATAATGTGTTCGACCTGCATCCTCTACCAAATATCGGATGGATAGTTGAGGATGTTTATGATTAAATGATCCAAAAACATGAGTGAAAGTAATAGGTGGAAGTCGTGTTGGTAAAGGTATATCACGTTTAAAAACTGCTTCACTTTCTTGAATTGCTTTATTAACTTCTGTATACTCTCCACCTTCTAAATAGATTTTTTCTAAATCAGTAGTAATTGCTTCCGCTTGATTTATTTGAAAACATAGAAGGAGTAAAAGACATACACTCATTTTCCTCAATTGATTTTTAACCTCCTGATTTCATGTTCCTTTACTTTCTCCTAAATCAGAAGATATATGAGTTTTAGTCTTTTCAAGTCCTTTGTAAAACCTTTAAAATATCTTGAATTTCTATTAAATTATCAATGATATAATTTGCTTCAACACTTTGCCATGCATCATTTCGTTTCCAAATAGTCGTCATCCCTACTTTTTTAGCAGCTTCCACATCATTAAATGGATGATCACCAACGTAAATACTTTCATTAGCTGTTACTTCTAGCTTAGATAACGCTCGATCAAATATTTCTGCATCCGGTTTTTTGATGCCCTCCCATTCAGAGATAAGAATCACATCAAAATCATTTTCAATTCCTAACGCACGTATATTATCTAATTGAAATTGCCCATAACCATTTGTAATCATCCCAAGTTTTAAGCCTTGCTTCTTCAAATTGTGCAACATGCTATGTAAGTTAATAAATGGAATACAACAATGCTTAAATTCCTGCAGGTAATCCTCTAACATGGTTTTTGAAGATAACTCAATCGATAATTCTTCGATTAATTGTTGATAGACTCTATCTTTCCATACATAGCCATGATTATCCAGCTCAATAAAGCGTTGAACATAGTTCTCCTTTAAAATGTGTGATAGATTCGGCTTTAATCGCTCGTATTGCTGTTCAATAAATGAAAGAATTGAACGATCACGATCTAACAATGTTCCATCTAAATCAAAAATCACCGCTTGAATCATTAATATGCATCCCCTTTATTTAAATCTCCATTCTACAACTCTTTTCGTTTTTTCACTGCCACTACCGCTATCATTATCATTACTAACTTCATCACCAAAATAAATGCGTAAATGCTAAAGGATATGATTGCTGGCAAAAGCACTAACCACCAAGACCATGCGATAACATCCGTTAGCTTTAATACTATAAAGACAATTGTTAATACTTCAGCGATTCCCATATTCACACCACCATACACCTGATTTTCATCATACCGAAATTAGTTTCTTGTCGTTAATTCTTCTGAAGCATCAAACTTTATTGTTATACAACTATTTAAACACTTTACTTGAAATATTTAAAACTTTTTAACTTTTATTAAAATTGACGAACTTTCACAACTGGTAATTCGTCTAATTATTGGAAACTTTAAATTCCAGAGTAGAAAAAAAGGAGAAATGATCATGAAAAAACCGATTAAAAGAACTTGGATGATTGCTTCAGCACTAACAATAGGTATGGCTGTTCTAACACCACTTCAAGCAGGAGCTACAGCACTAGAACCAACAAATGGTGTTACTGTTCAAATCGAACAACAAGTTACAGGAACGATTAAAGGAATCAGTGATGACGGGATTTATCTAAAAGGTAGAGAAGGTAAAAATTACTATATCAACTTCTATAAATTTTCTGAAGAACAAATAGCAAAAATGAACCTAGTAGAAGGACAGGAAATCACAGTTGAAGGCAGCGCAGTAGAGGATTATTCAGATTTCTATACATTCGAAGTTTATAAAAAAGAATTGCCTAAAGAGGTAACAAATGAAGATTTAACAAAATTAGAAAAAATGTTTAACGAAGCGAAGAAGCTGCAAAAAGAAGCTACAAAAGCGGATGAAAATAAAGCGATTGAAGAGGCAGAAAAGAAATATGAAGAAATGCATAAAATTTATTTAGACATGGGTAAAATTATTAAGCCATATTATTTAGCTACTTGGCAACCTGAATCATTTGAAGAGTATATAGAAAATTACGGATTTAGTGAAAAAAATATAGTTATAGATGAAAATGATAAAAAACAGCTTAAAGCCATTTATGAAGAATGGATAAAGCTTGAAAAAGATAGTCAAGAGGAAATGGCTAACGAAAAAATGAATGAGT
Organism: Lysinibacillus sp. CTST325; assembly: GCF_054665055.1. NCBI lineage: Bacteria > Bacillati > Bacillota > Bacilli > Caryophanales > Bacillaceae > Lysinibacillus > Lysinibacillus sp. CTST325. The sequence goes on from NZ_BAAFHO010000005.1 coordinate 7,209, forward strand.
TTCGCAAAATTCTTCAACAGTATTTTGATAAACTTTATCCAACTCCAACATTTGAAGCGTTTATCGAAAGATTTGAGTTAGATATCCCTGCTGAAGATTTTGCAAAACTAAAAAATATTTATGATAATGCTCAAAAAGCAGAAAAAGATGACAATGCTGATGTGTCTGTAAAACTATGGGAAGAATTCTATTACATCATTGATCAATTCATAACGCCTCAAACATTTGAAGAATACATGGCTGACTATGAATTCAAAGTTAGCGAAGCGGATAGCAAGCAATTAAAACAGCTTTATGAAGAAATCTTAAAGCTAGATATAAAAGAAGACAAAGCAAAAATTGAAGAGAAATGGGAAGCATTTAACAATATTTTAGACCCCTATTTCAAAGCAAATAAAGATATTCTAATTTCACCTTCTAAACTAACAGTTAACGGTCAAGAATATCTTCCACAATAAGTAAAAGAATCGAGGAATCCCAACGATCATTTAAGATGATTGTTGGGATTCCTCTTTTTTATTCGACAATAATATTTAGGGATTTTTCCCAAAGTATATACCATACTGCAATCAGTTTACTTCTATAGAAAAGATATAAGAAAATCTTCCTTTTGCCCCTCTTCCGATATAAATCCCCTTCTCTTTTGAAACAGAGAAAACATTACCTTGTACTTTTACATCACCTCGATAGATAGTTTCTTAAATCTAATTTTAATTTCACTTTGAGGTAAAACAGAACAGTTCTTTTCAAATAATTTCTGGTGGTAGAATTTTATCAACACATTCATTGTTTATAATATTTCTCCAATAATATGTACCTTGTACTGTTTGTGCTTTATTTAATCAGACTGCTCAAACTCTAATGCTATGTTTTAAAATTTTTTTAAAAATAATGAACCTTTTTAACTGGAAATCCGTCTAAATATTGGTAACGTTAAGTTCCAGAGTAAATAAAAGGGAGAAATGATTATGAAAAAACCGATTAAAAAAACTTGGATGATTGCTTCAGCTTTAACAATAGGAATGGCTGTTTTGACGCCACTTCAAGCAGGAGCTACTGCAGTAGCCCCAACAAATGGTGTTACTGTTCAAATCGAACAACAAATTACAGGAACGATTAAAGGCATCTTTGGGGATGGGATTGATTTAAAAGGCAGAGATGGTAAAAACTACTACATCAGCTTTTATAAGTTTTCTGATGAACAACTAGAAAAAATGAACTTTGTAGAAGGACAGGAAATCACAGTTGAAGGTAGCGTAGCAGAGGATTATTTAGACTTCTATACATTTGAAGCTTATAAAAAAGAATTGCCTAAAGAGGTAACAGAAGAAGAGCTAACAAAATTAGAAAAATTGTTTAATGAAAAGAAAAAGCTGCAAAAAAAATTGTCAAATGAAATGACAGAAGAAGAATATGAAAAGATATTTGAAGAAATCAGTAAAATCTACAGAGAAATGGATAAAATTACAAATCCATATATATTAGCTAATTGGCAACCTCAAACATTTGAAGAGTTTATAGCAGATTTCGGATTTAATGAAAAAAATATAGTTATTGAAGAAAATGATAATAAACAGCTTAAAGGTATTTACGAAGAATGGGTAAAACTTCAAAAAGAGGGTCAAGAGGAAAAGGCTAACGAAAAAATAGATGAATTTTACAAAACACTTCTACCATATTTAGATAAACTTTATCCAACTCCAACATTTGAAGAATTCATGGAAAGATATGAGTTAGATATCCCTGCTGAATCTTTAGCAAAATTAAAAGATATTTATGATAAAGCTCAAAAAGCAGAAAAAGATGACAACGCCGATTTGTCTGAAAAACTATGGGAGGATTTCTATTACATCATTGATCAATTCATAACGCCTCAAACATTTGAAGAATTCATGGCTGACTATGATTTCAAAGTTAGCGAAGAGGATAACAAGCAATTAAAACCGCTTTATGAAGAAATCTTAAAGCTAGATAAAAAAGAAGACAAAGCAAAAATTGAAGAGAAATGGGAAGTATTTAATAATATTTTAGAGCCCTATTTTAAAGCAAATAAAGAAATTCTAATCTCTGCTACTAAAGTAATAATTAACGGCCAAGAATATACTCCACAATAAGTAAAAAATTCGAGGTGTCTCAACGATTGTTGGGATTCCTCTTTTTGTTAAATCCACAATAATTTTCCGAGATTTTTTCCAAAGTCTATTCCATAGTGCAATAAGTTTACTTCTATAGAAAAAATATAAGAAGAACTTCCTTTTACCCATCTTCGGGGGTGTCTCAACAATCATTGAAAATGATTGGTGGATTCCCCTTTCTTTAGACTCAAAGTAAAACTTCGTCGCAAAAATAAACTATTTAAATAATTCGATAAATTTGATAACCTTTAAATGTTTAATACGAATGCTTATATGAAAAGGAGTGATGAATTGACATTTTATCTAGCCAAAACAATTGCTCGTTAGGGGACGAATGCCGAAGTCAGTGATTATAGGAGAACACCTACTAGTGGAAGATGGAGCTGTCCGTCTTACAGTGGTTGGCACAAATATACAAAATCAATCGTGGTCCGGATCAAAAGATGAAATAAGTCTTTGTGAAGCAGGAACTAGAAGTAATCGTTTTGAAGAACAAGACGGTGAATTGGTTCATTCCCTATAAAAGCCTGATACTACTATTGTAGAAAAAGAAAACGGAACCATTTCTCCAATGTTGAAATAATATATTGGAGGAAGAGCAATTGAGTAGAAAAAATGAGAATACAGCATTTCAATGTGAAAATTGCAGTACGATGGTTGAACCATTAACCAACGGAAGTTTCAGAAATCATTGTCCAAACTGTTTATTTTCTAAACATATGGATCATGTTCCCGGAGACAGAGCGAGTACTTGTAAAGGTTTGATGAGACCAATTGGAGTCGATTATACAGGAAAAAAAGGCTTTCAACTTATCCATCAATGTACAAAATGTCAAAAGATTAGTCGAAATAAAATAGCTGTTGATTCCATTCAAGAGGATCAAGTTATTCAATTTATGCAATCAATCGTATAGTGAAGTAATTTATTATTCGAAGACACATTGGAAATTAACCTTCAATGTGTCTTTTACTATTTAAAATCAACCTATTCATTTTACCTCTATAGCAAAAATATAAGAAGAACCTCCTTTGTCCCATCTTCCAGAAATACTATATATATAAGTCCCCTTCTCTTTCGGTACAGAGAAAACATTATCTTTTACCTTTACTAGCTTAATCTCATCGCTGCTCAACCATTTATCTACTTCTATCCCATCAATCGGTGGTTTCTTAAAACTAATTTTAATTTCACTTTGTGGTGAAACAGAAAATGGGACAATTTTTTTATTAGCAATAATTTCAGGTGGTGGAATTTTATCAACACATTCATTATTAATAATATTTTGCCAACAATATGTACCTTGTACAAAAGGTACCTCTTTGCCTTCCAACAATACAACAGGCTTTGGTGGTCCAGCATTAAGTAATATAATCATCCAGATAAATGCGATAATAAATAACATGCTAATTATCTTTAGACTTCTCATTTAAAATCTCTCCTATCCAGCATATATGACTGCTAATATCATTTCATTGCAGTGGAAATTAAATTTTACTAACCCGCCATTTACATTATGTATAACAAAAAAATGAATTAAGTGAATAATTAGCAAGCCTATATGACACATTACATATAGGAGGTGGAAGAGTAATGTCTAAAATAATTGGTGTGGAACAATCATTAACAAACGTTGAAGATGCTTTAAAGGCAAAAGGTTATGAAGTTATTCAACTTCGTACTGAAGAAGATGCAAAAAAATGTGATGCCTGTGTAATCACTGGGCAGGACAGAGATATTATGGGAATTAGCGATCCTATCATGGCAGGACCTGTTATTGACGCTGACGGTCTTTCTGCTGACGAAGTACTTCAACGTGTCGATAAATATTTCCACTAATAAATGACTTGGTGCTGTCGCTGTAGTTTTTGGACTATGGAGCAGCACCTTTTACTATTTATGTGATTATAGAGTGCTCATTATTAAATTCGCCAATTCAGGTCTTTTACAATTTCTATGCTTGGATTCTTACAAATTTTATCTATTTTTTTCATAAGCTCTTACTACAAACAAAATCTTGTTGTGCTTTTTTAGAATACTTTATTTGCATCATTTTAATTCTCTTTTAGCCCCATTGCATCTAACATTGTTGTGAATTTAGCAGAGATCTCATTGAATTCACTATCCTGTAATGAACTATTAACAATTCCCGCTCCCGCAAATAATGTAATATCTTTATTATTTATCTCTGCACAACGAATGGTGATAACCCATTCCCCATCACCATTACTGTCCATATACCCTACCAAACCTGTATATAATCCCCTTTTAAATGGCTCTGTTTCCTGTATACACGCAAGGCAATGATGCCACTTTTCGGAAAAACAGATGAACACTGTTTAATCATTTTAGGTGGTACCCAATCACCAGATAACAAAATGGTTTTCATTGTATCGATATTTATCTGCTCTATTTCATCAACATTTAGAAGCATTTTCATAAGTGCTGGTACTGTATTCCACAGTGTTATCTTCTTCGTTTTGATACACTCTAGCCAGTGATCAGCATCATATAGGTGTCCTTGTTCAGGATAAACAATCGTACCACCAACGGATAATAAACCAAAAATGTCATAGACTGAGAGGTCAAAATTGAGTTTTGATAATGCCAGAACACTATCATTACTCGTAATACAAAATCGTCTATTAATATCTTCAATTGTATTCATAGCTGAGGCATGGGACATGGCTACACCTTTTGGTTCTCCGGTTGAACCAGAAGTGAAAATAATGTAAGCGAGAGCGTCTGAATCCCCTTCATAAACTTCATATAATGATGTTTCAACTTCTTCAAATTGATTGTAGAGTATTAGTTGTTCCTTTAAGCTGCCATATAGTGGATCTGGTCCATCAACTAAAATGGCCGTTACTTGACTTTGATCGATTATTTTTTTATTCGCCTAATCGGCTGTGCCTTATCAATTGGAACATAGACTGCGCCTAAAGATAATAGTGCTAACACACTAGTAACTTGATATACAGATTTATCGGAGATGATCGCTACTTTAGTGCCTTCTTTCACCTGATACTGCTGAAGTAAGGTTCCCAATTTATACACCATGTCGCGCAGTTCTTGATATGTATAATGATGATCACCATCGATAATCGCTATTTTATTTGGCTGTAGCGATGAAAATGGATATGTTTAGGCCTTTGAGGTGAACTATACGCTGAAACAACAAAAGGTAATTCCCTAGGAGACATGGAGAAAAATCCGTAAGTTACAATTTCTCCTGTCGGCTTCTTCCTCCTACCGTTCAGCACTTTAGAAGTTCTAATTCCTAAATTATTTATTTCTTTCCTAACTACCTGTAAATTATCTTGCTTAGCTATATCTTCTTTATATCCTTCTAAAGCAAAATCTATTAAGCCTTCCCGTTGATCCATCCATTTCATCCAACGCTCGTGCATCGAATTTCCATAAATGATACCTAGAGGAACACTAATAGGTGACATAAACCATTTCATTTCAAACAATTCAATAAAAGGACCTTGTTCAAACCATATAAAAGCATTAAGTGAATTTTTAGGGTTCCTCCCCCACTCAACTTGAAATCCAGCCTTTTCGAAATTACTAACAGCCTTTTTAATATTGTTCACTCTGCATTGGATATGACTGATTTTTAACAAATAAATTCCACACTTTCTAATATATTTTAGAATATGGTAAACTTAACAAACTAATTGATAATGAATATCATTTTCACTAGTTTGTATTAAATACTAAAATATTCTAAAAATAATTACAATAGTATATATTAGTTATTTTTGTTAACTATTTTCCATTTTTATTATTAGTTGACATTGATAATCATTATCAAATATACTCGATTTGGATATACCCTAAATATTCCAAATAACAAATCAATTTTTATTTCTTATTTTGAAAGGAGTAATTACTATGCAAAAAAAAATTGCATTACGGACAGAAGACTTTATGACAGTTGGAATTTATACGAGTATTTATTTCGTTATTCTATTCGCAATCTCGTTACTAGGTTACATGCCCATTTTTAATGCTATCTTACCTGTTCTAATTGGCATTTTTGGTGGAGTTCCATTTATTTTGTTTTTAGCAAAATCTGAAAAGTTCGGCATGATTACCTTAAGTGGGGTTATATGTGGATTAATTATGATGTTGATGGGTGGAAATGGTTTCTATCCTCTTCTAGCTGGGCTGATCTGTGGCCTTATTGCTGACGTACTTTTTATAAAGCTTAGATCAAATTCTTTCACTATGTCTCTCTCATATGCTGTGTTTAGTTTATGGACAATTGGCATGTACCTTCCTATTTACATTCATAGAACAACTTATTTTTCTAATATTACCGCTCAATATGGTGTTGAGTATGCAAATACATTAAACAGTTACATTCCCGATTGGACATTATTTCTTTTCGTTTTTGTGACATTTATTGCAAGTCTTATAGGAGGCGCAATTGGTACGAGACTTTTATCAAAGCATTTTATGAAATCGGGGATTGTATAAATGGAACGAAGCAGCTTTCAGATAGATCCAAGGACCAAATTATTGTTGACACTTACTATCAACATTGTCACAGTGAGTGCTCCCCAAATCGGTTGGTTCCAATACATACTTCCAATCTTATGGTTTATTCCAGTTATTTTATTGTTCATTTATCAAAAATATAAGGTAGCATCTTATTATCTGATTTTACTGTTGTTTGTATCAATCTTTCAGTTTACTATTGCTCCTTATTTACATGGTTTTATTTTTTATTTGTCACTAGGGATAATCTCCATTTCCTTACGATTACTTCCCGGTATCATGATGGGCTATTTTTTATTGACTACTACGTCTATAAGTGAGCTTATTGCAGCGATGGAGACATTACATTTCCCTAAAGGTTTAATTATTGCACTATCTGTTATGTTTCGCTTTTTCCCCACACTCAGTTATGAGTATCTATATATTCAGCAGGCAATGGCATTCCGTGGGCTGACAGGACCCTCCGTGTTATTTCATCCCATAAAAGCAATGGAATATCGTCTCATTCCGCTCATGGTGTCCGCCTCAAAGATTGGGAATGAATTAACGATGACATCATTAACACGTGGATTATCCGCGCCAGTAATGAGAACAAATGTATGCCAGCTTCATTTTTACGCGCAAGATTTTTTGTTGATCTTCATAAGTACTTTAATATGGTTAGTATTCTTTTGGGAGGTCCTTTTATGATTCGACTCAAGAATGTTTCATTTCAATATAGCAATCAAACAAAAATGACATTACGAGATATTAATTTAAATATCTCACAAGGCGAAGTAATTGTACTATGTGGTAAATCCGGTTGCGGAAAAACAACAATTACAAGATTATTGAACGGTCTTATCCCCCATTACATAGGTGGACATTTGGAAGGTTCAATACTTTTGGATAATGAAATCATTCAAGATTTGGAGATTCATGAAATTGCTAAACGCACCGGTTCAGTCTTTCAAAATCCTAAAACACAATTTTATAACATCGATACCGATAGTGAGCTTGTCTTTACGGTAGAAAACTTTGGATTGCCGTCAGAGAAAATACTCGATAGAAAAGCTGCAATCGTTGAACAGCTTGGCCTACATCCTCTTTTAAAACGGAATTTGTTTCATCTATCAGGTGGTGAAAAACAGCTTATAGCATGTGCTTCTGTTGCTATTCATGATCCCCCAGTTATCATCCTTGATGAACCCTCAGCGAATTTGGATGATGAAGCAACAACAAAACTAAGAGAGATGATTGGTTTTTGGAAACGTCAAGGTAAGACCATTATTATATCTGAACATCGACTTCATTACTTAAAGACACTCGCTGACCGATTTGTTCTAATGGAAGAAGGTAAAATTAAACATATCTTTCTACAAAACGAGTTGCTCAATATGTCTAATGAGGTGCTTTATCAGCTTGGTCTTCGAGCTATTCATCTAGAAGAATTGGTATCTCAACAGACTTCCCCTTTCAATCAGAGCTCACATTTTAAAGCTGATGCACTCACTCACTTCAATCATGATTTTCAACTTAATATAAAAGAGTTCGATCTTCCGTTTCCAACAATATTTGCTGTTACTGGTCACAATGGAGCAGGTAAATCAACGTTTGCTAAATCTTTAACAGGCCTCTACAAGAAATCCTCTCCTAGATTTCAAATAAACAAAATGACTTATAAGAAAAAACAGTGCCTTAAAGCAAGTAGTATTGTGATGCAGGATGTACATCATCAATTATTTACAGAAAGTGTTTTATCAGAAATCCTTCTTTCCATGCCTGAACCTAATGAAAGCCAGGCGCTTGAGCTGTTGTCTCTACTGGATGTCATTCAATTTAAAGATGCTCATCCTATGTCGCTATCTGGTGGTGAAAAACAGCGTGTAGCCATACTTTCAGCAATTGCAGCAGATAAACAACTGATTATTATGGATGAACCGACAAGTGGACTCGATTATCATCATATGAAACAATTTGCTGATTGCATGAACGTTTTACGAAATCAAAACAAGCAAGTATTCCTTATAACCCATGACCCTGAGATGATTTCGCTCTGTTGTGATGGAACAATTGAATTGGCTCATGGCACTATCAAGAAAATAACAATATTCAACGAACAAAGGATGTGAAACCTTGGAACATAATGAAAAAAAAGAACATTGGATAAAGTCAATCATTCAATTTGCAGGTAGTTCCAAAATGCCCCTGACCCAATCTGTGATATTAGCTATTATTAGTGTAATTGGCGGGCTTGTTCCATATGTAGCAGTTTATCAAATACTTACACATTTAATTGATGGAACACAAACGATGCAAGTCATTTTCCTCTGGATTGCGATTGCAACAATAGGTTACTTTGCTCAAACATTATTTCATGCAATATCAAGTTATTTCTCACATCGAGCCGCTTATAATATCCTTGAAGAAATACGTCTACAGCTTGCTGAAAAATTATTACGAGCACCCCTTGGCGATATCCTTAACCAATCCGTTGGAAAGACCAAAAATGTCATCATCGACCGGGTTGAAACACTGGAATTGCCACTTGCTCATATTATTCCAGAAGGCATCTCAAACTTATTATTGCCAATTGGTGTCTTCATCTATATGCTAACAATCGATTATCGGCTAGCACTAGCGTCACTAGTAACAGTTCCAATTGCTTTTATCGTTTACGCCTTCATGATGAGGAACTTCAACACGCAATATCAACATTATATGGATGCTAGCAATCATATGAATAGTATCATTGTAGAATACGTTGAAGGAATCGAGGTTATCAAAACATTTAATCAGACAAATGCTTCTTATGAAAAGTTTTCCAATACCATTATAGACTTTAAAAATTATACGATGAAATGGTTCCACAGTACATGGCCATGGATGACATTAGGTAATGCTATTTTACCTTCTACCCTTGTCGGAACTCTTCCAATCGGCTTATGGCTTTATCATAGCAATGCCATTGACCCAGCACAGTTAATTATTTGTCTTATTTTATCAATGGGACTTATTTACCCGCTTATGAAGTTTACCGTTTTCGTCAATGATTTCAAAGCAATTGAATATGCGATTGATGACACAAAAGCATATTTAAATCTAGAATCGCTTCCTATTGTTGATAAGGAACTTGCTGCAACTCCAACAAATTATGATATTGCGATTAACGATGTATCATTTGCGTACGATGATAAGCGGAAAGTGATTGAAAACCTGTCATTAACTATACCTGAAAGAAGTTACACCGCACTTGTCGGCCCGTCAGGAAGTGGTAAATCAACCATCGCCAAACTGCTTGCACGCTTCTGGGATGTGACAGATGGCGGTATTACCATTGGAAATAAAAACATTAAAGATATTCATCCAAATAACCTTTCAACACTGATTAGCTATGTTGCTCAGGATAACTTTTTATTTAAAACAAGCCTTTTAGAGAATATTCGAATGGGTAATCCGCATGCTAGTGATGAAGAAGTTTACAGAGCAGCACGCCTAGCAAAATGTGATACATTTATTTCTCGTTTAGAAAATGGCTATGATACTGATTCCGGTGAAGCTGGCAATAAACTGTCTGGCGGTGAAAAACAGCGTATTGCTATTGCCCGAGCTATCTTAAAAGACGCACCTATTATTATACTTGATGAAGCAACAGCTTTTACAGATCCTGAAAACGAATCAGAAATTCAAAAAGCTTTTAATGAGCTTGCGAAAGATAAAACGCTTATCGTTATTGCTCACAGATTATCAACTATTAAGCATGCTGATCAAATTGTTGTCTTACAAGATGGTAGTATCCAAAGTATTGGTACTCATGAGGAACTGCTCTCAAATAATGAACTTTATCGAAAATTATGGAAGGCACATATCGGTTCTAAGGAGAACGGGCTCCTATCTGAATCGGTTCACTCGCAGGAGGTATCACCAAATGATTAAAATTATAAAGCGAATCATTCATTGGGTTGGTCCATATAAAAAACGTTTATATTTAGGTTTTGTTTTCTCATTTTTCCATTCTATTTGTATTGCCCTTCCTATCGTCATCACCGCTACTGGTTTGCAATTTATGCTTAATGATTATTACGGAATAAAACCGTTAGAAATAAACACTATTTGGTTCCTTTTATCTTTTTTAATACTAGCAATTATAGGTCGATTTATCTTCGCCTATATAAAAGCTATTTACCAGGAAAGTATCGGATATGAGATAACAGCCGACCATCGTATTAAAATGGGAAATACATTGAAGAGAGTTTCTCTAGGATTTTTTCATAAACATCGGACAGGTGACATTAATAGTGCGGTTACAACGGACCTATCATTTTTTGAAATGATGGGCATCAAAATGATCGATGTTGTAGTGAATGGATATATTATGACATTCACGATGATTCTTTTCTTACTACTTTATCAACCAATTATGGCTTTAGTTGCTATTAGCGGTGTTGCCGTCTCTTCTCTCTTCTTAAAACGAATTCAAAATCATAGTAGAAAAAATGCTGTTTATCATCAAAAAAGTCAACATCAACTTGTGAGCGCTACATTAGAATATTTACGTGGGATAGCAGTCATTAAAAACTTTAATCAAGAAGGAATTGCATCTCGTAATGTACAGGAAGCCTTTCGCAATAGCAAACAAATCAATTTGACGATTCAGAAAGGCTTTGGCACTTTCAACGTTGGACATCGAATGGCTCTGAAGTTTTCTTCCGTACTTCTCGTATTTGTTGGAGCCTACTTGGTTACAAATGGGGAAATGGTTCTAGCTGATATGTTTTTAATTACACTGTTTTCATTTGTGATGTTTGATAGCATTGAACCAATTAGCGATGCTATACATGTTCTAGAAACAATAGACAATACACTTGATAAACTTGAAACAATTGAAAACACGACATTCATTGACGAGAAAGGAGAAAATATTAATCTTAAACACTATAATATTCAGTTTGATAAAGTTTCCTTCGCATACGATGAAAGACCCATCATTCAAGATGTAACTTTTACTATTAAAGAAGGGACAACCACTGCGATTGTCGGCCCATCAGGCTCAGGTAAAACGACTTTGTGCAATTTGATTGCTCGTTTTTATGATGTGAATAAAGGTTCTATATCTATTGATGGTATCAACATTCAAACGATAAAGCTAAATAACCTATTATCATCCGTCAGCATGGTATTCCAAAAGGTATATTTGTTCAACGATACCATTTATAATAATATTCTTTTCGGAAATCCGAATGCTTCGAAAGTCGAAATCATTGATGCAGCGACAAAAGCACAATGCCACGACTTTATTATGTCACTTGAAAACGGTTATGATACAGTTCTCACTGACGGTGGCTCTTCTCTATCAGGGGGTGAGAAACAGCGAATCTCTATTGCACGTGCTATTTTGAAAAATGCACCCATTATTATATTAGATGAAGCGACTGCAAGTCTTGATCCTGAAAACGAAACGCTCCTTCAAGCTGCACTAGATGAATTGATTCAAGGAAAAACAACAATCATCATCGCTCACCGTCTATCCACGATACAAAATGCCAATCAAATTATTGTCATTGAAGACGGTAAAGTTATCCAAAAAGGGACGCATCATTCACTTATTAAAGAAGAAGGTGTGTATCGTCATTTTATTAATATTCGACAAGCTGCTGAGAATTGGAGGCTTTCAACATAGTTTATAGAAGGGGCTGTCTACCGACAGCCCCTTTAATGGGTGAATGCTCTATTTATGTTGTCACTAGCCTTTACTTATGTAGTTCTTGGTGAAAAAACGTTTTTTATCGCACCAATTATTCCCGGCATGAGAAATACGACACCAAAAAAGATAGTTAGTAAATTAAAATGTTGTGTTTCATAAAAAGAAAACCACTCTCTGAAAATTGACGCTTCAGTAATTCTTCCAAATAATGTTCCACTAAAATCTCTATAATTAGGTATCCACCCTGTTACTTCAAATGTAATAAAGATGATTTGTGACAATACGAATACACCAATAGAAGATACCCAAGGTCTTTTCAAAAATGAAATATGATGTTGTTTTTTAGCCATGTAATCCCCCTCCTCCATTTCTTCAAAAAAGACGTCAAAATGAAATATAACTAGTATTACTCTGAAAACCCATCTCTAAGATATTCCAGTATTTCTTGGCCAAAAAACGAAACAGTCAACAGAATCAAAATTAGGAAAATAGCTAAACCACCGAAAATAAACGAGAACACTATTCCCCATTTTTTATCATTCAATAAAACCTCTCCTATTCCAGCATTTTGTTCCTCGATAAAAAAGACATCTTTCATTTAATAATACCTCAAATCAGATGCATTTGCATAAATATTTCCATTTATACACAACATTTGAAGAGACTTCTGTTAATTGTTGAATCAAAATGAGTTACATTTCCTGCATCGAATCAATTGCATATTTACAGGTATTCGTTATACACTATATAGCCGAAATGCAATGGAGAAGGTTTCAATTATACAAAAGCGTGTGCAATTAATTGAAAAGGTGCAAACTTTTCTGATCAACGGGGACGTATACCAATTTGAGAAAGATTACACTAATTTAGGAACCTTAACGTTAAATGGTGAAAAGATTGCTGTAATTAAAAATTTAGATAGTTCAAATACAAATTTAACGAATCGTATTCACATTGAAGCAATCAATAATGACATCGCATCTCTAACTGCTATAATGTATCAAACATTTGTACGTAAATAATATTTGATAGCAAAAGTTTAATATTTCAATGAGCCTTGTGCTTCAATTTATGAAAAATCAAAAAAAGACAGAATTAAATCTACAAAAATTTGTAGATTTATCCTGTCTTTATTTTTTAACAGCAACATATTTTTAGAAAACAACCTTTTTTAATGCTAAAAAGCCACACCAAGTTAGATGTCCCTTCATACATTTGATTAATCAAATTCTAAAATATTTTTTTCTACTACTACTTGATAAACTTCTTTAGTACTAATTAAAATCGATTTATAATGTTCTGTTTCAGTAAATGAATACCAAGACTTCTCATTGAAACCATTAGAAAGTTCTTCTGTAAATGTTTCTTGTTCAATATTATTTTTGATTTTATATTCTTCTTCACGGCCTTCGTCAAAGTAAAACTTTACTTTATATTCATACTCCATAAATCAACACCTCCCATCTACTTATATAATGGGTTGTAAGTACAAAAATTATGAAACATAATAAAAAGCCACACCTAGTTAGGTATGACATTCTATCTTCTTCATTTTCTGCTCAATTCTGCATACATTCTCAAAATCCACAAAGTTCCAGCTAAGCCCAAGTCATCATCAAACATCCTGTTCGCATATCAACTAACCATAAAAAATAGCCCTCTTAACAAATATTTATTAAGAGGGCTTTATATAATTCCTAATCTATCACTTATCTCCAACTGGCTTTAATAAATTCATCGGAAGCCAAACAGCACTATCGTGTCTTCCTTCTAAGTTATCGACTACATAAATATAACCATTAATTTCATTATACCATGAATAAACAATACTTCCCTTTTTCATAAATCTTTCAGTTTTAGATTCTTTTAATGGAACGCCTTTCCCTTCTGCATCTCCTGTTAGTTCATAAAGTACACCTCTTTCTCTCGATATTGTCTCAGCAATTTTAAGGTCTGTACCAGGATACTCATAACAAAATTCGTAAGTACCATCACCACTGTCGCAATACTTCAGTAGTTGACCATTATTTGTATCCTTGAAATAAATACCCCATAATCCTTCTTGTCTGAAGTAACTTCCGTAACTATGAGCAATACCATCACGATTAATATAAATATAAGTTGGATTGTTATAGAAAGATGAACGAATTTTTATTGGTACTTCTTTGAAAACTACCAAATCCGTTGCTTGTACGCGATATTGCCCCATCTGGTAAAATGTTTTGCCATCATATTTTTCAATATCATACGTTCTAAAGAAGTTATTTCGCTTTACGACTAACGAATCAAACGTACCATTTGGATTTTTCTTGTATACCTTAATGTCTTTTTTAAAGGTTATTTTTCCCGTTTGCCCTTTTACAACTTCTGCTCCATCATATATCACTTTTGCTTCTGATTTTGCTGGGTTTACTACAGCTAATACAAATGCTGCTAGTAACACAAGAAATAATTTTTTCATTATTCTCCTCCTACTCAGCTTTATTATAGAAAACACAATTTCTTAGTATAATATATTAACAATCCAATATCCTACCAATTAAAAAATGATGATGGAAGTGTTTTAACAAAATTAGAGTGTTTTTCCTTAAAATAATTTCTTATCTCTAGGTACTCTGATATGAAAATGATGGTTTACATTTAAAGACTTTTAACTAGTAAAGATATAAGCTAGTGACTATTTTGATGACTTCATTTAGTTGGTCACTTTTTTTGATTACTTACTCCATTTTCTGCTCAATTCTGCACACATAACTCTTTAAAATTACACCCTTTACAGTGCCATTTTTCAAGGGTTTGCTCAAAATCCTCAAAGTCCACGGGTTCATTGGAGAAAATATCTGCTTGATACTTTTTCATTTCTAGTACACTTCGCTGAAACGTATGTAAAATATTGTCCATATCAAATGCTGTAAAGGCATATTTTTTTCGTTTGCCTGTCAATAAATATTCATTATAGACATCAATTTGGTCAAGAGATACGCGATATTTCTGCTGAATATAGTATGCGTAGAGCGCTAATTGCTGTCGATCATCATCGGACTCTCCGCCTGTTTTCCAGTCGATAATAATCCACTTGTCTGCTATTTCATCATAATAATGGAAATCCATTACGACGAAAACTTGTATCCCCTCTATTTTCATGGAACGAAATTGTTCAGGCTCACCAATTCTTAGGGAGCCTTTTTGAGCGGTAATTTGCTGGAAAGTTTCACTGTTAAGAAAGTTGTCAAAGACTGCGGTCATTCGCTCCTTATAGTCCTGTACAAGTTCAGGATTTAACTGCCCTTCGTAATAAATATCCTGCATCATATAAAATTTATTCGGCTTATGTCTCCATAAATCTATATGGCGTGTAGAATCGATAAAAGCGGCATTAAGCTGGCCACGTGCACGGTTTACTAGTTCATCAACAGTCGGCGCTTTGCCGGTTTGCAAATAATCATTGATCGATTGCTCTATTAAATGATGGACAATTTGCCCAAATAAAATCGGCATAGATTGCAGCTTTTTTAGGCGATAGACATGTTGATGATACGGCTCCACATTGTAACTTAGCCAGCCATTATGAGAAAAATAATATTCATAGCCATATTTTCGCGCACAGCTTGTTAATGTTTTATGACGTGACAGAGACCACGAAAAAGATGGAAAAGGTGTGATTTCAAACATGGATATCGCCTCCCTATATCTGTTTGATAAAATCATATATGAGTTGTACTATTAGCACAATGGTTACAATACGTAGTAATAGCTTTACTTGATTTGCTTTAACCTTTCTTGCAAGGATAATTCCTATTTGCGCACCAATGACAGAACCAACCATTAAAACAATGGTCAATGGCCAATCAATTTTACCTGTGGCAATATACGTAATTGCGGCTCCTGAGCACATCGCAAAAACACCTACACGTGACAGACCTACAGCTTTCATGTAAGAGATTTTCTCATGAGCATATGTATAAAGTGCCAGCGTGCTGCTTCCAGGACCGAACATCCCATCATAAAAACCAACACCAAGAAGTATTGGACCGTTTTTGCGATTCATTGTAAAGCTTTCTTTTTCTCCAAATTCAGCCCCACCTATAAAGGACATAATAAGGGCAAAGCCTAATAAAATAATCGCGATGAACGTCAATGTTTGACTGCTCATAAACGATGCAAACAGCCCCCCAAGGGTACCACCTATTAGGGAAACAAGTAGTACTGAACGCATTTCCGACCATGACAGTTCTTTTCTTTTATAAATCGTGTAGAAGCTTGAAAAGGCGCTGACCATATTTGAAACCTTATTCGCACCGATCGCTGAATGGACCGGTATCCCCATTAACATCATAGTCGGTAATGTAATTAACCCACCACCTCCAACTAATGTTCCAATGACGTTGCCAGTGATGCCTATTAGTAAAAACAACAAGTATTCCATCTCATCCTTCTTTCTATGACACACATGATGGTATTCATATGATACAGTATAACAGACTGCTACTTTTTAAGAAAAACTACGAGGTGAACGAATGCTTGAACAACAAAAAACACTTACACCGCGTTTTTGTAAGCCACTAACGCTTATTGTCGCGACCATTTTTTTAGCTGGCATTACGGCAACGCTTATCCAATACAGTAAGCTCCCCGCAACTATACCCGTTTTGCAAAGCTTTACAAGTGAACATGCGCAATTTGGTCCGAAAATCGCTATTTTTTATTTACCCTTTATTGCCTTCATGCTATTTTTACTTTTACAATACTTAGAGATTAGAGCTGCTTATCCTATCCCACGTAAAAATAAGGCTACCTTATCTCATACAGAGCGACAAAATGGGATCATTATTTTTTGTCTCATCAAAAATAGTATACTACTGTACTTTACATATTCACTTTTCAATGACTTAACAGTAGCTTTAGGCCATAACCGTATTTTACAGCAGTGGCATGCTTATTTATTTCTATTTGTACTGTGTACTATATTAATCATGGGAGTCGTTCGTGGGATTTTATTGAATAAAAAGGAATAGAGCATACCTCGTTCCTAAACTGTGTTGATGGGTAATTAAAACCACCTATACCTTTGCAATTGTCTCTTATGCAAAAGGTATACGTGGTTATTATTAAATCAATTAATAAAGCATAATAATTAAAACAAGTGTTGCACTAATAATACTAATTTTTATTGTTTCTACTTTATATATGGAATATGTCTGTACCTCTCGCTTTAGATTAAGCCAAATAATGAAACCATATAAAAATGCAAACATAATCATTAATGGTTTATACAATGGACCGACCCATGTTGCCCAAGCAAAAATGCTTGAAAGCATCGCAAGTACAAGTACTAACAGCCACCAAATACGCTTAGATGGTTTAGATCCTTGTAGATTATGACGTTTATAATAGTACATAGAGAATATATTTACAGATACCATAATAAGTGGCAGGATATATATCCATGGTATTGTTTCTACAGAGTATAATGTTTGAAATACTTCATCATACATGTCAGAATTCCCAATAAAAAACTGGCCCGAATCAACATTTAGCATGCCTGTATCTGAAATCTGATAGCGCTCTTCCCGATGATCTTTAACAACGACTACATCTGCAATATGATTACCTAACTTTCCATCTGCCTTTTCGACATACTGTGTTAAGTCTTCCAAAAAGCTATAAACTTTTATATCTTCAACCTTCTTTATAGAAATATACAAACTTGAACTTCGCGCAAAGAATTTCCCTTCTTTTCCTCCGAAATGCTTATAAATTGCTTGGATGGATTGATTATCAGCAGTTTGAGGTGGTGATGAATTTTGTGGGATTAAAATTAAAAATAGAGCAATCATGGCAATCGTTAGTAGTAAAAAACTTTCCTTCCATAACGTTAAGCCATTTCTTTTCTTATGGTGAATGTGTTCATAAATACGGGCCTTTACAGCCTGATCCTCTGGTAATTTATTGAGTTCCTTCAGTCGATTGTTTAAATCCAAATTCATCACCCCCAAGTATTTTCTCTAAAGCCTTCATAGCATTTCGCTGTGTATTCGCTATTTTTACTGTAGACCACCCTAAAATTTCACTAGTTTCGGCTAAATTCAACTCTTCAATTTTTCTGTAAATAAGAACCTCTCGATATTCAGGCTTTAATAATTGGATTGCTTCATATAATAGCCGACGCTCCTCAGACTGCATAATCCAATCATGCGGTACATATTGTGTCTCCCTTTTTTCATGTTCTTTTTGAAATGGTAGCCATTTAATAAGTGCTTTTTTTCTATATGTATCATAGACAAGGTTTCGTGCAATTCTCCTTATATAAGTGCCCATAGAAGCCTCATTTCTAAACTGTCCTTTATAAACACGGATAAAGGTTTCCTGCGTTAAATCCTCCGCTAAACCTGGATCCGAGACCATATAGTAAATAAATTGATAAATGCATTGAAAATATTGTTCATAAAGCTCATCAAACTCCATCTTCTCACCTCTCTTACTTCATTAGACGAATGAGTAAACAAGATTTGTATGTTTAAGTGTAAATTTACTAAGTTAAAAAATAGGCTACCTGACACCATATAGTATCAAGTAGCCTAAATTTTTTAAAGATCCGTTTTCATATTTTCAAATGTATGTATTAACACATATTTTTGTACACCACGAGCCATTTCAATGCTTTCCTGGGCATGATGATGAAGGGCTGTTTCATTCTTTATTTTGTATGCATAAACCGCTTCAATTGCTGGCTGCATCCACGGCTGTGTAAGCTGATCACTTCGCATGTCTGTTGTTCGTCCTTCAAATGCTGCGATATAACATTTTGCATAGCTAGTTAAAGGCTCTTTATTTATTTTATTAGCCGCATCT
The DNA here is from genome assembly GCF_054665055.1 of Lysinibacillus sp. CTST325. Lineage (NCBI taxonomy): Bacteria > Bacillati > Bacillota > Bacilli > Caryophanales > Bacillaceae > Lysinibacillus > Lysinibacillus sp. CTST325. Next base: position 26,386 of record NZ_BAAFHO010000005.1, read on the forward strand.
TTTGCTTCCTCTAAATTCTCTTCCATGATTGCCTTTATAAATTTACAGTTATACTTCATTGCTGGCTGCTTATATTTTACGATGGCTGTTTCTAATGAATGAAGCTGGTCTTCACTTGTACCATATGCAACAGCGTAAAGATAGGCAAAAAACGGATCATTTTTACGATTTTTTACTAATTTATCTACCATCGTCATATTATTTGTCCTAAATAAAATATGTATATGTCTATAAATCATTACGATCACAATAAGAGCAATAATGCCGATTGTAATGGATAGGCGAACTCCTGCTAATGATAGTAATAATGTTAAAATAAAAATGAACAAATAAAATATGGTTAGTTTTATAATTTTCATAATTCCTCCTACTGTAGTTTCTTCCGCATTTTTCGAGAAAAAATAAAGCCAGCTCCAAGGAAAAATACTAACGCCATAAACTTCATGAGAGGAATAATAAATAACTTACTAATTACGAGAACAACAAGGATATAATAAACCACCATTGCCACTAATAATAATGTTAGTTTATTCACTGTTCTCCCTACTTTCATTTAATGCTGCTTCAATGGCCGTTAATGCTTTCGGTCCCATCCCGTGTAATTTTTTTAACGTCGATAAATCAACCTTTTCCAATTGCTCTAATCGTGTATATCCTGCCGCATTTAATGCACGTATAGCAGGCTTCGCTACGCCCTTTGGCCATTCCGTCATTTATGCTCGTCCCTTCTTTTCTCGTCTATTGAATAACTCTGTTCCTATAATACCTATTAAATAGTATAGCTAGTAAGACGACATGATAATCAACAAAAAAAGTCGTAAATGCTATATGATAATAACGGCATATTGCGGTGATATTACGCCCTCCGAATCAATTATGCCTCGGCATAATTGCGTCCTGAATCGGCTTTGCGCTTAGGCCTGCACATGTTTTTTGTGCAAAAGTGCAGTGCTAACGTAGCGGTAGCAACGTGTCTTTGTCTGTGCGAAAGCGAAGCGACAGCAACACAGTCGTTTTTGCGCGAAAGCGTAGCGACAGCAACACAGTAACGATGCAAGTCAGTTAGCCGTTATCGCATGAATGCGATGATTTTAGGCTAACATCCTTTATTAACTCCTTTCCGATTTCGTGACATCCGCCGGAGGCTTTAGCTTCTTTCAGCTGCTGAAAGAAGTTAATATAAATCCAACAATCAAGCATCCTTTTACTATCTGCTTGATGAACTGCACTTCAATCACCTCTCTGCTTTATTATGCAATCGAACATGATGAAATGCAAATGAGCCAAGTCTTCATAGCACATTAAACATTGCTAGGAAGGAGGCAATCAGATTACTAATGCCATGTATACCCCAGCTTGTTAGGATAGAGCCATTAGATTTTCGTTCATTGATCCACCCCATTAAATAACCTGCAAACGCGGTTGCCATAACAATTAGCACGACGACTCCAAAAGGAATAAAAGAAAACATCATCAATCCATGTAAAATGCCAAATAGTAAACTTTGTACGATATTTCCTATTTGAAAACCAAACCTATGCATGAATCTTTTCAGTAAAAAACCCCGGAACAACAGCTCTTCTGACAATCCTGTTTGTACAATAGCATAGAAAAAGGCTGGTATGAGGGCTGAAAAACCAAGTCCTGTAAAACGATTTGACGCTAAGATTGTACTGTCTAGATAGAAATAAGTAATTGGCAAGATTGAACCGAACATTACAACAATAATGAATAAAAACCATACAAAATAATTCCCTTTATTTTCAATGACAGGCTTTTGGAGTCCTAGCCATTTTAGAAATGATTGTTCCTTTCTTGCTGAGAAAAACCACCAAATAAACGGTATACCCGAAAATAAAATCACCTGAAAAATTGCGCTTATTGCACTTTCCAAAACCATAATTTTTCCCCCTGTTCAAAATGTTTTACATGAAGAATGACAAGTGATGGTAAGCTGTTTTCCGGAAATCGCTGGTTGATGTTTGAAGTTCACCGGTAACTTCCGCTTTTCCGCCGCTTAATGTTTGAATTGCGCCGCTAACTCCAGCTTTTCCGCCGCTTGATGTGGAAACTTTGTCGGTACTCTATATTGCGTCCTTCTTCATGTTAAGCATATTAAATAGCAGAGTTGGAATCAAGATATTTTTAATGATAATCATTAAATAATTATCTTTTATAAATAAAAATTAAATATTATTCGGTGAATAAACCTTTAAAAAGCGACTAGAAAAAATCTAGTCGCTTTCACTCTTTATTCGGATTTCGTTCAATAAATTCTGTAATTTCATCTTTTAATTCATAAACTAAATGGAAATAATGACGCTCATTCATTGGACCCTTCTTGCGCCATTTTTGCATTTCTTGATAGTGGAAAGTGATAAAATAACTTTCAATCTCACGGCGTTCTATCCCTTCCTTTTTTGCCATATCGACAATTGAAAGTCCTTCTTTCCAGTATTGATCATACACGTCTTGCGTGATACCAAGAACATTACATATAGCAGCATAGTCGTACTTTACGTGGTAAACAAGCTGTCCTTCATCACCATTTGCATGTTGTTGAATTACATTATTTGCATAACCAATTGGTGTAAAGCTCATTATAAGTATGCTCATGAGAAATAATTTTTTGAACGATGCTTTCATTTTAAACCTCCTGCATGTTTCCACTAGTGTGTGAGGTTTTAAAAAATCATATTCCTTTTAGATCACAATGCTTTTCGGAAAGAATAGCACCATTTTTCATACCTTAATCGATCTTCATAAAAGCGATGTGCACTCACCCTTTGAATACCTGACTCTAAAGCAATATAGTGTGCGCCATTTTCTTTGCCCCATTGGTGAAGATAATGCAATAATTTTTCACCATAACCTCTTGAACGATAGGCCTCATCCGTTACTAAATCATAGACAAACATATGACGTTCACTGTAAAAGTTGACTCTCCAACTTAATCCGGCGACAGCCACAATCTTCATATTTTCGTATAAAGCAAATAACATATAGCCATCTTGGGTCATTTCCTTTAATAGTTGAAGGTACTTTTCTACTGTTAATTCCGTACGAAGCTGCACCATAACGTCATATGCTTCCATCCACCCCTGCTGTGTTGTTAATTGTTTGATTGTTATGGTCATTATTCGAACCACCTCTTACCAATATTTAATATAATGAAATACTCCATCGTCTATTTTCATTCCGAGCTTCTCATATAGTTTTTGAGCACGAACGTTGTCTGTCGCTGTTTCTAACCCAATATACCGTGCATCATTCTGTATACAGTATGAATAACACTGTTCAATTAGGTCCTGTGCTACGCCTTGCTTCCTAGCATGCTCTGCCACAAATAAATCGTTTAAAATAAACGCCTGTTTCAATGCCACAGATGAAAAAATAGGATAGAGCTGGACAAAACCAACTGGCTGCGCATCCAAATAAGCAAGAAAAATAACTGACTCCCCTTTATTTAAACGCTCCATCAGAAACTGCTCAGCCTGTTCTAAATCTGATGGCTGACCGTAAAATTCTCGATAAGCATTAAATAATGGCACTACGTCTCCAACTGTTGCTAAGGTTACTGTACAAATCTCCATTATCGTTTCTCCCCCATTTCTTTTAATATGTAATTCTTGTATTATGATAAAAAACTAACTGACATTTAAAAAGAAACAGTTCGCTACATTCCAACATGTCAAGGAGGCGCTTTATGGAGGATTTTATTTTCTTATTCACAGACGAAGAGGCAAAATATAAACAAATTTATCAGCAAATCAAATGGTTAATCGAACAAGGGAGATTGACAACGAATGATTCTCTTCCTTCTATTCGAAGGCTAGCCGAAACTTTACATGTCAGTCGGAATACAACTTTAATTGCCTATGAGCAGCTCGTAGCGGAAGGATATATACGTGGTGAAGGGCGAAAGGGATATTTCGTGAATGAATTTGAAAAAGTTTTTCTTCAGGAGGAAGAGTGGCCAAGCCTTACGCAAGAAATTAAAACTAACAGTGGAGATGTCATCATTGACTTTCGGGCTGGCGCCGTCGATCAACAGCATTTTCCACTGAAAGTATGGCGTCAAATGGCTAATCAAGTGTTACCTTTACAAAAGTGCTATGAATATGGCGAACCTTTCGGTGAGCCACTTCTAAAGGAACAGCTTATGCATTATTTACTTCAAGCTCGTGGTGTTCATGTAAATGAAGAGGACATTGTTATCGGTAGTAGCACGCAACAAATGTTAATTTATCTAGGATTTCTATTAAAGCAGGATTTCCCAAGTGTTATTTTAGAAGACCCTGGCTACAACGGTGCACGAGAAGCGTTCAAGCTGCATGGCTTTCAGATAGAGACATTACCTGTGTCGGAAAACGGTGCACGGCTTGAGCATTTAAAGCATTTACATTCGCGCTTACTCTATGTCACACCTTCTCATCATTTTCCATTCGGCGTTTCTATGAGCATACAGCAGCGGCAAGCTTTAATTCAGTGGGCTAAAAAAGTGGATGGTTATATACTTGAGGATGATTATGATGGTGAATTCCGTTATACGCAACAGCCATTTCCTGCTCTCGCCTCAATCGACAAGTCACGTGTTATTTATATGGGGACATTTTCAAAATCGTTTTTACCAGCAATTCGTTTAAGCTATATGGTGCTACCGAAAGCACTTGTTCAGCCATATAAAGAACGCTTTGCTCATTTTGAACATAATGCTTCGTTCTTACATCAATTAACAATGGCGAAATTCATGAAACAAGGTGAATGGACACGCCATATTAAAAGAATGCGTATCACCTATAAACATAAAATAAATGCTCTTGTAGAGGAGCTTAACAAACAGTTTGGAAAAAAAATTACGATACTCGGAGAACAATCTGGGCTTTATATATTGGTCAAGGTTCATACACAATTTTCAGAAGAGCAGCTCATTCAAAATGCACAACAATACGGAGTCAAGGTCTACCCTACCAGCCCATATTTTCTACAACAGCCAAGCTCTGTGCCCATTATACAATTAGGCTTTAGTAAGCTAAAAATGGAGGAAATCATTCTCGGTGTACAACTGCTAAGAAAAGCTTGGATAACGGAATTATAAGTCATAACTGCTATGGTTATGGCTACTCTTTATCTCGATCATCATATGTTGCATCAAGCACATTCAACATAGTTGCTCAGAAATTGTATTCTCCACTTTCTCGATATTGCCAATATGCTTTTAACCCGAGCGAGCCTTTGGGTGAACTGATTTCGGTTTTCTCTTGGATTTGAGCTGTTCTTGCGATGACCTGAGCAGTTTTCTTTTGAACCCATAAAAAAGGAATCTGCACAGCTGTCTCTGCACAAATTCCTCTTAATTTTTTAAAAATAATCAATAAACGTTGGGATGCCTACTGGTAGTACCGTCTCTAGTAGTGCAATTTCAATGGCATTACCCTGTAAACGCTCGATTTTTTCTAAATAGCTTGGTCGTTTATAGCCTAGTAACATCGTGGCAAGTGTTTGAACCGTTAGTTGAATAGCATTTTCTGATTGTGTCTCACTTACCTTTTCAACTGCAACTTTTCCGTCGTGCTTCGTTATAACAAATGTGCCATTATTCCATGCCACAATGCGATCACTAACAGCGAGTCGAAGCTGAAAATCATTTCCCGTAAATGGGTAGCGTAACAGAAATTCTTTTACATCTACAATTCGCGCCATAAAATAAGGGGATACCTTTTGTATAATTTCACTATCCTCTAATAGAAAGGCAACGGCTTCATTGCCAGTTGTTTTACCATAGACATTATAAATCATCGAGCTATGTGCTGAGACAAAGTTCCATAAGCCTTTACGCGCCTCTTCCTGCAAATAGACAATTTCATCGATGTAATAATTTTCCTCCATAATACGGTAAAACATATAACCCTGTGGCATATCATCTTCGTCATAATACACAGCTGCCTGGAGGTTCACATCACTATCGATAAATTTTTCCTCCCAAAAATCTTCTTGAAACTTTTCGTTCCAAGCGATACTATTACGAACCATGACACCGTGCGTCTTCTTGGCATAGTGCGCATAAATGGTCACAACATCTTCATGTTTCGGATCGACACGACGAATTTTCCCGTTTAAGCCTTTATAGTGTGGAAGCTGTGTATCCTTAATTTGAAATTCCACAATATCACTCATAATTTCCCAGCCTTTTTTTCGGTAATACGGGATAGAATATGGAAATAAATAGGATATACACAATCCCTCGTTTCGCATCCGCTCTAGGCTCTCGATAATAAGGCTCTCCATCAAACCATGCCTAGAATATTCAGGGTACGTTCCGACCGCCGTAATGCCTCCCATTTCATAAATCCTACCATGAACATTTACTTCAAATGGTAGGCTTAAAATTTGAGATACAAGATGTGAACCATCGAACCAACCAATCGCATGTCCCTCATTAAATTGCTTACTTTTAGCATTCACAAAGCGACGATCCTTGTGAATGGACATGGACATTTGAAAAACATAATTAAGCAAATCTATTGACTGTGCCATTTCATCTAATCGAATTTCTCGCATGACTAAGCCTTTACGTTGATTCATGATTCTCTCTCCTCATCAAATAACTCTGAAAAAATGGTTTCCGGTGCATTTAAAAAGCGCTTCGTAACAATATAATGTATAGTATCCTCATAACGAATAGATTCAATCTCCCCATTATCAAAACTATAGATTGTAGCATTTGGATAACCAAGCAAAATAGGTGAATGTGTAGCGATAATAAATTGTGCCTCATGCTCTAAATCTTTGATAATTTTGAGTAGGCTCAGCTGTCTCGTAGGTGACAAAGCCGCTTCAGGCTCATCCAATAAATAAATTGCCTTACCTTTAAAGCGATGCATAAATAGTGATAAAAAGGACTCCCCATGTGATTGATGATGTAACGACTTACCACCAAAAGCGGCATACTTATTAGGATGATTATCCAACAAATCAATATGACTCGCAAATTGATAAAACGTTTCCGAACGTAGAAAAAAGCCATTTGAAACCTTTGGCCACCAGGATAAACGGATGAATTCTCCAAGTGCAGATTCCGCTTTATGTACTTCATATAAATTTTGACGGCCGCCCCCCGCTGTATTAAAATCACAGCGATCAGCTATAGCCTCCAATAAGGTTGATTTCCCAGAGCCATTTTCCCCTACGAAGAAGGTCACGTTCGTAGGAAACTCTAGCTCCTGTAAATCCTGCAAACTGGGTATATTAAAGGGATACTGGTCTTTATCTACAATATCTCTCTGTATTACCTTACATGATTTTAAATACATTTCGTTTCCTCCCTTACTACTATTATAACGTGCCTACGCTTTTTTCCAAACATAAGCCACGTATAGCTTTAAAGGAAATCAATGATAATAAAAAACCAAAGGCAAAAAAATCAAAACATTAGAACAAATCATAAACTCATCTTTGAACTTGACCTATAACAATACCTATTCACTAGCTATAAAAAATATATTATGAGCATTAATAACACTGCTGTAACGATAAATATCTATGAAATATTTCCCGAGAAATAAATAAAAAACATGTCGAAAGTTGCAATAAAAAATAATAAAATTATGCCATAATATAGCGATTTACAAAAAACAATGAAATAGCATAATCAGACTCACTCAATCTTTAAACATAAACAGTACAAAGAACAGCTCATTTTGAACTGGTATTTTTCTCTCTATAGCTAATATTAATTTAGTACTTGCAATAAATGTACCTATAACATCATCTGTAAAAGCTAGGATAATGACAGTTCAATTGAATATTTTCTATTTCAATGTCCCGAATACATAGCACCACCTTTTGGTTTGGGATGCCCAATTTAGTTAACTCTTATTTTTCAGCGTCAAAAAAATAGACAAACCGAAATTCTCAGTTTGTCTACATTATTAGTAATTTTACTCTAAAGCTTTGGAAATAAAATTAAACATATAAGAGTTCATCTTAGGTCCCCCGTTCATAGGGTTCCCATTAATAACGAATGAACCTCTATGAACACCTACAATTTGATTATCGGTGTTTATTAATGCTGAACCTGATTGTCCTGGTGCAGTATCAATTGTATAAAAGGCTACAGATGCATCCTCTCTAGTAATATTTCCTCTCGTACCAAATTGAGAAATTTCACCACTTGCCTGCATTAAATCTCCCGGATAACCATAAATACCGATATTTTGATTAAGAAGATTATTCACCTGTTTGATTCCAAGAGTTCCTGCAACATCTCCCGCCTGTTTACTATCTTTTGATACATCTAAAACAAGAATAGCGAAGTCTTCAGAGCTCGAACCAGTTGAAGCCCAATTAGCAGCTACATAATAATCATTAACATTATAAGAACCAAATAATCCAACACTATTACTTACACCAGGGTAAACCTTTGCACTAGTTATAGTTTCTTTTGTTTCCGGATTTATTACACAATGTCCATTTGTTAAAACTTTATTTTTGCCAATTAAAGAACCTGTACAAGAACCACCTTTTCCATCAGGCCAATTTATTTCAATATACGTAATTGCACTATATGGCAATTCTTTAGTATTCTCTACTTTTTTTCTACTATCGTCACCGATGACAATCCGTGGTGATATTTGTAATGGTCCTCTAGCAGTAGAATCATTAATAACAACTGGTGGTGGTGTGATATCGATAAACGAGTGACCTTCCATTATTGAATCAATTTGGACGGGCGAAATTTCTCCCGAACCCTGAACACTTGGTATTTCATTAATTAATTGCGAATTGCTTACATTAAACTCTTCATACTTAATGATTTCACCTTTCGAGTTTACCATGTCATAAGGATGTGACATTTTACTTGGATCAAATGAAAATTCACCTAAAGACTCCTCAGCAAAAACATTCATTGGTACTAATAAAAAGATAAGCATAAAGAATAACCTAATAGTAATTTTTTTCATTTTACTCCTCCTTTTGGTTTAGTCTATTTATAGTTTAATAGAATTGAAAGGAAAAATAAAGAGAAAATATTAAAAATTGGTAAAATATAAATAATTCTGAATATATTCAAAATCCTTTTGATAGCTTTAATTTTCGCTATTTGGACTTAATACTTCAGTCCTATAAATTTAATGCCAAGAGACTGACGTCTATCTTAGGAGAACTAAAAATAGCAATGCTACAATTTAGTGTTCTTATTATCCATTTCAAACTTCAGGAATAAAATCTTTTCTCTACGAATTAACATTATGTAAAATGTTCTAGATTTTAAGCTCTTTTCATACATTGAGTAAAACCTTCCCCCTGCTAATTATCCTCGTAGAGCAACTAACATGAATGGTTTTTTTCCAGGTTCATTAAAAAAGTTATAAGGAGAAGAATAATGTTTGTAACTCATTTTTATGAAAACAAGACGTCCGTTTTAAGTCAGCTGCTCGTAAATTTACCTACTGTCGAAGAGAACATTAAAATTAAAGGGCGTAAAGCAAAAGTTGTTCAGATTGTTCAAATTGACGACAACAACTATCAGGTAAGTATCATTTTTGAAAAAATACCTAAAAAACAACCCTTAAAAGAAATTGGCAAGAAGAAGCGATAGCTCTTCCCTATTTATCTTCCGACGCTATCATTTAATGATAGCGTTTTAACTTTTTAAAAAACGGGAATCGAACTCTAAGAGAAAAATACATTGCGAATTATTCTCAACGATAAAATCTATTCAAGAAAAGTATTTGACTTTTTAATTGATAACAATTATCATTATCAATAGATTATTTCTTCACTCCGCAATGCTTAGTTCAGAATCCCCCCTATTTTTTTGAAATAAGCATGTATCAAACGGATATTCTTACATCAGACTAAGAATATCCGTTTTTTAACTTCTTTCAGCAGATGTTTGACACCCGTTGAAAAAAGTTAAGTTCTCCGTCGGATGTTTTATTAATTGGAGAGATTTACATATATAAAGGAGCTGTTTTACATGGATTATCGTATTGAAAAAGATACTATGGGTGAAATAAAAGTACCTGCAGATAAAATTTGGGGTGCTCAAACACAGCGCAGTAAAGAGAATTTCCAAATCGGAACAGAACAAATGCCTATTGAGCTAGTTCAAGCAATGGCCATTTTAAAGAAAAGTGCTGCAATGGCCAATAATAAATTAGGTAAGCTTTCAGATATAAAATCAAATGCGATTGTGCAAGCAGCTGACGAAATTTTAAATGGTCAATGGGACGATCAATTCCCTCTTGTAGTTTGGCAAACTGGTAGTGGTACACAGTCAAATATGAACGTCAATGAAGTAATTGCGCACCGTGCAAACCAACTTCTACAAAATGCTGGAGAGGCTGAACGCATCCATCCAAACGATGATGTCAATAAATCTCAAAGCTCAAACGATACTTTCCCAACGGCTTTGCATATTGCTGCAGTGTTAAAAGTTGAAGATTATTTACTGCCGCGACTACGTTTACTAAAAGCTACACTTGATAACAAAGCAGAGAATTTTAAAGATATTATTAAAATTGGTCGTACACATTTACAAGACGCCACACCTTTAACTTTAGGTCAAGAAATTAGTGGCTGGGTAGCAATGCTTGCAAAATCTGAGCAAATGATTGCCCAAAATATTGAATATATGAAGGAACTAGCGATTGGTGGAACAGCAGTTGGTACGGGTATTAACGCACATCCCGAATTTGGTGAGCGTGTAGCAGCAGAAATTAGTCAATTAACAGGAAAACATTTTACTTCTGCAGCAAATAAATTCCATGCACTGACAAGTCATGATGAAGCTGTTGTCGCACATGGCGCATTAAAGGCTCTTGCAGCTGACTTAATGAAAATTGCCAATGATGTTCGCTGGTTAGCGAGTGGTCCTCGTTCTGGCATTGGTGAAATTACGATTCCAGAAAACGAGCCAGGCTCATCCATTATGCCTGGTAAAGTAAATCCAACTCAAAGTGAAGCGATGACCATGGTCGTTACACAAGTTGTTGGCAATGATGCAACCATCGCCTTTGCCGCTTCCCAAGGTAATTTTGAGCTAAATGTCTTCAAACCAGTCATTATCTATAATTTCTTACAATCAACTCGCCTACTAGCAGACACAATGAAATCATTTAATGATCATTGTGCTATCGGTATCGAGCCAAATAAAGAAGTGCTTAACCACAATTTACAAAATTCACTAATGCTTGTAACTGCATTAAACCCTTATATTGGTTATGAAAATGCGGCAAAAATTGCGAAGCAAGCCCATAAAGAAGGCACAACATTAAAAGAAGCAGCAATTGCATCTGGTTTACTAACAGAAGAACAGTTCGATGAATATGTGGACCCTGCGACGATGATTTATCCAAATGTAAAATAACAGGAATGCAAGTTCATCACACAGCACCTTCAAAACAATGATATATCAACGTTTTTAGATAATAGCTCCATTATGTACTTAGCAAGGTAGTGTATATTACTGCATGTTTTTGGGGCTTAGTGGGGCTAAATTGGGGCTAATAAAATACGGCGAGCGTGTGTACAAGAATGTGTGAGTAAGAAAGATTGGGGCTATTTGCTTCAATCTTTTTTTGGTATGTGATGAAATATAAAAAGCACCCTCAGTTGAGAGTGCTAACTTTTAGTAATTACTTTTCCGTATTGTCTATATAAAAAATAAACAATGCTATTAAACGTTTCATATAGCGTTTTCCCTTGAAGATTTTTCACGTATGCTTCACGAGCCCTCTTATATTTAGGATCACAAGGAATATCTTTTATATCCAACCACACATTCTGCACTATCACACACTCTTTATCCTCTGTTTTTATAAAAGGCTTATACCTCCTGATACTGCAAAAGTAGTATGGTCATCAAGTGATGAATCTATTGCCACTGTAGATCAAGATGGTAATGTAACAGCTATTCGCGAAGGTGAGGCAATAATTACTGTAACGATAGAAAATACAGATATTTCAGCAACAAGTTCGGTTATTGTTAAAAAACCAGGTAATGCATTTTCGAATGCTATTCTTAGTATCACTTTGGTTAATGGGATAACAAAAGAATATGATGTAACGAATACAGTTTTGAACAATTACTTAAATTGGTTTGAAAGTGCACAAGGCACATCAACATTCAAATTTTCTAAAACAATATCTCCTTATAAAAAAGTAACGGAGTATATTGTTCATGATAAAATTGCTTCATTTGAAGTAAGGGAATACTAAGACAAAAAACCAGGTACTCAACTATTAATGAGCGCCTGGTTTATTTATTTTGGTGACTTAATAATAATTTTTCAACATGTTTTTTTAGTGCCATATTAGCATATCGTAGAACCACATCATTGCCGGGTTTAGCTATATGCACATCAGTAAAATACTCGTCTATCTTTCCCAGCTTCACCAATCTTATTTTGCCTTTTGCTAACAACCTTTTTGAATCGTAATAATCTTGGGTAATGTCTTTTAGTAACCTTTCGAGGATTGGTAAATAAACTTTACTCATTTTCAAATTTTCAATTACTGAGAAATCACGTTGCAACGACTGTACTGCCATTTCTAGAGTAAGCCCGAAATATAAAAAAAGCGCACCTTCTCGGTACGCACGACGAATAGCCATCTATCTGAATTTTTTTTCGGATAGATGGCTATTTTGCACATGTGACTTGGATTTTTTTCGACCAAGGCATGTAATTATTTAAAATCTCTGGTTGTTGGAAATCGGTAAATTTGGCAATTCTGTCATTAACGTCACTAGGTATTAATAGAAATCGATGCCGTTTGCTTTTGCCGTTTCAGCCAAACTTAAACAGATCGCATTTGCTTTAGCGCCTGCTTCACTAACAGAGAAAAGCCAGTTCTTACGACCGATCACATTTGGACGAATCGCATTTTTAACTGGATTATTATCGATTTCAATTCGACCATCGAATAGAAAAGCCTTTAATCCGTGTACACGATTTAATGTGTATTCGGCAGCTTTTGCGAGCGCATTTTTCCCGAAGAAAGGTGATTCGTCAACCCATTTTAGAAACTTCTCTACAATCGGCTTTGAATGTTTTTGCCTTGCTTTTCGGCGTTTACCTGGTGAAAGATGCTTGAATTGACGTTCTAGGTGATACAGTTGATCACAGTAATCCACGCCAATTTGCCCGTTTTTGCTATCAGCTTTCAGCCAATAACGTCGCACATGCGCCCAACAATTGGCAAACGTGACATTAGGTAGATTCCCGTATGCCGAATAACCATCACAAATCACGGTTCCTTTAAAGCCCTCTGTAAATTCTTCTAGTACAGAACGACTTCTCGATAATGCACTTTGAAAAAGAACGATGATCGGTCCTTGACTTGGCACGCTTCGGAACACCCAATTATAGGCGTTCGATTGACCGGATTTTCCGTCTGAACGTTTGATTATTTGCGCATAGGTTTCATCCACATGTAGAACAGATTTTGCTGTTAATGTCTGCTTCATCTGTTCATAAATCGGTAGAAGCCAATCTTCAGCTGCACGGATTACCCAGTTTGATAAGTTCTTATCATTCGTAAGCAGGCCATATCGTTCCCACTCCTTTACCTGGCGGTAAAGAGGTAAGTATTGGATGAACTTATCATAGATGAGTTTTGCTAGAACGGTAGGTCCCGCAATGCTTCGCTGAATGACAGCTTGTGGGGCTTTCCCACGTTTCATTTGTGCTTTTTGTGTGGCATCCATTTTGCAGTGCTTGCACTCGTAGGCATGTTCAATATGCTGGATGCGCATCATTTTTGAACGCCCTGTTTTACCACCACCGCGCCCTTCATAGTCCAAATGTTCATCAAACACCAAAGAGCCGTCATTGTAGTATAAAAAAATAAAACACGTTTTAAACTTTTGCGTCAATGTAAGTGGGAAGTAATATTTTTCGGTGAATGTAATGTAATTTTCGATTTGTTCCTCATCGAAATACATATCATCAACAGTAAGGATGTCACGCTCAATTAATTCAACTAATTTAATACGTCTTTTATTTAAAATTATTTTGCCGTCACGCCACAGCTTGATATATTCATCAATGTACTTATGACTAATCAAAATCAAACTCTTCCTACCTTTGTCATCCACAGTTGAGGGGGTTGAAGAGGAAGATGGTATGTCTTCATTTTTTATCCCAAGCGCATCCTCCAACTTTTCAATCTCTTTCGAAATTGACAGCTTCGTTGCAATCGCTGGATGCTGCTTTAAAAAATTCTGTGTACCATTTTCAATCTTTATAGTCGTTCCATCTTTATCAATATCATCATCACATTTTAAATCGATTTTCAAAAATCGTATATAACGATGTACTTTTGATAATTTAATTGGATCGTCGGCGTGACGTGCTAATAAATCCTTTTCGATTTTTTTAATTTCTTTGTCCATGTCTCCCCCTCCCTCCTATGAGCGTTTTTTAACAATATATTTTCAGAGAGTTGACCCCACGCCGGTCCCAGGGGTTTTATGAATCGCAAAACCTTTTGACCCGGGGGTATCATACTTTTATTTCTTTACCACTTCTCGTCATAGATCCATTTGTTTTTCTTTCCACCGAAACGGTTGTGTCGTTTGTTGTGACAGGCTTTACATAATGTTCGAAGGTTATCTAATTCAAGTGCGAACTCTGGATGATATTCAATTTCTTTTATGTGATCGATTTCTAAAATTGCATCATGTTGTGTTGTTACTTTACCTTCTTTTGCACACCATACACATTCGTGGTTATCACGCTCGAGTGCTTCAAGACGTAGCTTCTGCCACTTGGAAGATTTATAGAACTTCATTTGTTCTTGCTTTGTTTTGTATTGCTGCATGGTTGTTAGTAGCTGCCTTCTAATCGTGTTGGTAATTGATGATTACAATCAGAACATTTTACAATTCCACTAATAGCTTCACATGCTTCTCCATCTGTTAAAGTTACTGTTGTTGTTTTGTATGAACCACATGCCGGACACTCTTTCATATTCTCAATCCTATCCAACTCATCAGCCAATGCTTCAGTATGCTTTGAGATTGCTCGTAACCTTAATTTAGATTTGTCATCAAAGCTTAGATTGATTGTAATATCTCCTACTTTTGCCATTGTTCAGCCCTCTTTCTTGTTATGTTTATATAACCAATAAGAAATCGTGAAAATAATTAAAATCGGAACTGTTACCCACTTGGTTAGGAACCAACCTAATTCAATCATTGTTCATCCATCCACAGTATGAGACTTCTAATAAACCTTTGTTCATTCGTCTTTCAAGTTGCTCCACTAACCAATCGAAATCTTCTTTGAGGACACAACTAACAATTTCTCCAGGACCATCTGTATTCGTTCTTGTAAATCTACCAAAGGATTTAATACACTCTAATCGCTTTAAATCAGCTTCTCTTTTAGAGTCAGTACATTGCTTCGTCAAGTCGTGGTAATAAGGTAATTTAATGTCTCATCTTCATCCATACCTGTAGGCAATACTGGACATTGACAAAAAGGACAACACACTCCATCCATGTGTTTGCTTCTAGACTTAAATGAATGATCTCGATTATCCATACATCTATAGCCAATCTTCATTGTTTATCCCTCCACAACACTTAGTTAATTACATAATAAAAAGCCATCTCGAAATGAGATAGCTTATAGTTACAACATTGGTTTGAATAAAAGAAAACCATAGGCTAACCCTTTTACTCCATAGAACAGACTTGGAGCGAGTATAAACCATGCTAATTTTTCATCCAATTCTTCAACTTTTTCTTTACTAGTCTTTTTCTCTATAACTTTTTCTAATAACAAAGCAATGATAATAATCATAACTGCCAAAAGTAATGAAAAAATCATTTTCCACATTAATGAAGAAGCTAAGAAAAGATAAACTTCTGGGAACAGTATGAAATCGAAAATAGGTACGATCCAATCTATTATTGTTCCATCTAAAATGTTCTTAATTGATGGTTGTTCGTTTGTTAGTTGCCTTTTAACTTCTTTAAGAATTTCCTTTAAAAAATCTCTCATTATCTATTCACCCACAACTCATTTTTTGTTTCCAATTATTTCTACGGAATTGGAGATAAAAAGTTTCGTTGCAGATTTCAATACCATCTCTCAAGGCATAATAAAAAGCACCTCGTTTGAGATGCTTGAGTATTAATTAAATTTTTCTACTGTATTTAAAACTTCCTATTGGTAAGTTTTCAGCTTCTGAAATCTTCTGATTAATAATTTGAATTCCTTCTAAAGTATCATCATTGATTTCTCTAATAATTATTGAATTGGGCAAGGTTTTTTGACACAGCTTGGTGGCTTAGATGAACCTCCACCTCCCTCAGTTCCATGATGTGGTTTGCTTGCATTCGTCGCACTTGCACTACTAGCTAATGCTAAGCTTAAAAATAAAACACCTAAAATAGACAACATTGATTTATTCTTTTTCATAATTTCCATCCTCCATATATTCCACATTTTAGCTTACAATTGTTATATTCTACATAAATTTGTAAATACCTTTTAAATTTTTAGAATTTTTAATTTCTTGTTTCGAAAAGCACCTAGACATTTTTTTCGAAGGAAGAAAACTATTAAAGAACTTATGCGCGGTTCTTTATACTCTTATGATAAATGAGAATTACAAAAGAAAAAGCCACGCTCGCATATGAACGTGACTTTATGGTATTAAATTTCCTTTTCATATCTGTAACAAACTATAGTAAGAGCTATTACAAAAATTACCATGATAGAATACTTTAGAAATGGGATGAAATAAGAAACTAATATATCTCCTTCCATTCCTTTCAACACAGCTCTTTCTCCTGCTAATGTTAGCATCACTATACTAAATGCTAATAGTCCTAGATGAATCCAATGTATTAAACTTGGGTTAAACTCTTTTATTTCGTATGATGCATTATTTAGTTTTTCAATTATCCAATTATTCATCATTCTCACCTCCCATCACCTACAATTGTAGATAGATTTGAAATAAAAGTATGTAATACAATTTTGATAATAAAAAGCCACACCTTGTTAGATGTGACTTCTTTTAATCCTAATTAGCAAAATGACTTTCTACAAAATCAATTCCATCTACTGTAATTATTAACGATAAAGTATCAACAGATCCTTTATTTTTGACGAATCCTTTGTTAACTAGGTAAGTGTATGCCAATTCTTTTTCAGAATCTACAACTAGTTTTTCACCTTTTATTCTTAGGTAACGGTCTTTACTTTAGTGTTCATTATTAAAATAATGTTCATACAGATTGATTAATAACTGCAATCGTAATTCTTTTCTTTTTTCAACAGTTTCTTTGTTCATTTCTACACCTCCTCTTAACCTAATCATAGATTAAAAGGAAACTTTTGTAACATAACATTTTATAAAAAGAGACTACCTATTTAGTAGCCTCTCCTGCTTGTTTCTGACATACAAGAAACTCACTTTACTTCAACTTGCTGAGAGAGCTGGTACGTCGGATGCGTATTTATCTCAAGTTGAAAACGCAAAAAGAAATCCACCTAAACCCAGCATGATTGAAAAAATTGCAAGAGGACTTTCTAATGATAATGAAGTTGAATATGAAGATTTATATAATACTTTAATGATTAAAGCTGGTTATGTAGATGAAAAGACTAGCCTTGAAAGAGTAGTAACTGAGTACATCAAACTTTTGGAATTCATTCGTTTTATCATTAGAGTTAATAAAGAAGAAAAAGGACAAATGTTGGAAGTAAAGGTTTCAACGCTGCGTGGTGAAACTAAACATATAGAAAATGATAACCTAACTGTCGGACAATGGCTAGATATGTGGTTTGAAATGAATAAAGGAAAATGGAAACCTGCTACAATTGAACAACGTGAGATTTTTATAAAACTTTATTTAAAGCCCTACCTTGGGTCATATAAGATTCAAAAACTAGATAAAAATATTTATCAAAAAGTTTTTATTAATGCCTTAGAAACAAAATTAAAGCCTTATTCAATTCATTTCTTGCATAAGACTTTTAGAACTGCCATTAATGCAGCTGTAGCAGATGAAATTTTATTACGTAACAAAATACATGGTGTTGCCCTACCTTCTATAAGAAGTAGAGAAACGAAAAGAATTACCTTACACCACTGCAACTAAATGTATTGCTAGATCATATTAAGCGAAACGAAAATACAGCCTACTTTACTTTATTTTTAACAATTGCCTATACTGGTATGCGCAAAGGTGAGCGTTAGGCCTTCAATGGAGAAATATTGACTTTAATAGTCGAACAATTACTATTGAGCGTCAAAGAGGGAATAACGGTGTTGGAACCACTAAGACACAAAACAGTGAGCGCACCATAAAAGTTGATGATATTGTTTTGCAGCAGTTAAAGAGTTATAGAACGGCAGTCAAAGCTTTGTTACTGTCATATGGCCGTAGATTAAATGACGATATTTCGAAGGATGATTCTTTTATTTTCATATCACCTTATACTGGTGATCCTTTCATTCCAACAGGATTAAACGCGAAATTTAATCGTGCTGTAAAGGCAGCTGGACTTCCAGCAACTACAATACATGGATTACGGCACACTCATGCTACAATCTTGATGAATAACGGTATCCCTGTTAAAGCAATTGCTGAGCGTTTAGGAAATACTCCTGAGATGATTCATACAGTTTACGGTCATGTTCTTAAGGAAATGGAGGAACACACTATATCAGTATTTAGTCAAAGCTTAAAAGAAAGTGGGGCTAACCTATAACTAAAACCTCTCTAACACTAGATATATCAACATTTCTAAGCATTCAATTATTTTACCAAATGTAAAATAACAGGAATGCAAGTTCATCACACAGCACCTTCAAAACATAATGCTCAGACTCCATAATACTTTCAAAAGAATATACAATAGAATTATTATTCTCAAACTCTATAAAAAACTTAAAGCTTTCAAAATTACACAATAGATTGCTAATGCTTTCAACACTTCCAAGATCTTGATTTTTCTTATAAATCTCCACCGCCTTTTCTAACGATTCTTTCAAAACAACCCTCGTCATTTCTGTAAGTTCTTCTTTTTTAGATAGTTTGCTCGTCTTTTGATGATCTTTTAATAAATTCATTATTTCACTATCACTTAAAAGTTCAGAGTTACGCGTAATTTTCAAAGAACATCCTCCTAATTCATAAATAAGTCTTATAACTATGATGTTACCAGTTAATCGTTTTTTATAGATACTTTTACATGTTTTAGCCTTTATTTCTACACTATTACTTTATGTTTCTTCTGCGTTTTTCTCAAACTCTTTTTGTATATAAATCTATATGATGTAACACCGTATGAAAACTCATACATTTCCTGAAAGCATTGCTCCGCTGATCGTTTTAAATACTTGGCCAACTCTTTTGATGTCGCTTCCTTCCACTAGTGACAAGCTTTAAATTATTCAAAGATTCGAAAGCTCGTTAGTGATTTTGTAGTACTGAATTTTGAAACTACAGGGCTTAGTGCTGAAAAAAATTCAATCATCCAAATAGCGACGGTTAGGTATAGAAATTTTGAGAAGATAGATGAATTTTTCACTTACATAAATCCAATTTTAGAGACACCTCCAAAAATAACTAGAATATCAGGTATCGCTTAAGAAGTTGTTATGAATGCTCAACTGCCTAATTGTATAAAAATTGCTATGAGCAAAATCTAGTTAAAATTTAGTTACTCAAATGAATAGCTTTTAAATAGGGGATTGTATATGAGGTTTATAATGGGAATAATAGGTATATTATTAATTACTGTTGGGCCAATGTTGATAGTCATAACAATTAACGATTCTTTATTAATCAAAAATATACTGTTAATAGTTTTAGAGACGTTTTGTATTTTTATTGGCGCAGTTACAATATTAATGGAATCTAGTGTGGAATTATACAGGAAAATAAAATTAAACGTCTGAGCCTGATATAAAATATACCCTCTAAGATAGACACTAAAAAAGTCTCTCTTAGAGGGTACCTTTATTTACAATTAACATAAAAAAACTAGATGGAGCAGAACTTAAGAGAGCTTTGTAAAATTAATTACTTATCTCCAACTTGTTTTAATAAATTCACTGGAATCCAATGTGTAGACTTGTTGCCGTCATCTTTTTTCCAAGTTACATTTAGATAACCATTAATTTCAAGACCTTCTGAATATAAAATACTTGCCTTTTTCAATGTACTTATCGTGGCAGATCCTTTTATTGGATCCAGTTTCAAATCTGCATCTTTTGTTAGCTCAAAACGTACGCCTATTTCGCTTCTTTTCGTCTCAGCGATTTTAAGATCTGTACCAGGATACTGTATACACTCTTTAGAACTAACATCATTGGGACCACAATAAGAAAGTATCTGTCCATTATTTGTAAAAGAAAAACCTGGGTTGGTTCTTTCATTGAACCACATTCCGTAAGTTCCAGTATTACTATCACGATTAATAAAGATATAAGTTGAATTGTTATAGAAAGATGAACGAATTTTTATTGGTACTTCTTTGAAAATTACCAAATCCGTTGATTGTACTCGATATTGCCCCATTTGGTAGAACGTTTTGCCATCATATTTTTCAATATCATACGTTCTAAAGAAGTTATTTCGCTTTACCACTAACGAGTCAAACGTACCATCTGGATTTTTCTTGTACACCTTGATGTCTTTTTTAAAGGTCATTTTTCCGGTTTGGTCTTTTACAACCTCTGCTCCATCATACACCACTTTCGCTTCTGATTTTGTTGGATGTACTACGGCGAATACAAATGCTGCTAGTAACACCATAAAAAACTTTTTCATTATTCTCCTCCTACTAAGCTTTATTTTAAATAACACATTTCCTTAATTATTATATACCAAATTTCTAATATTTTACCAATAATATAATGTTATACCAATAATATAATGTTATACCAATAAGAATATACAAAAAAAGATTGAGGGCTACATGTTTCAAAGGCGCTTTTTCAACTCATCATTATTCTTTGTAAATTAGCGATATTAGTCCCCTATTTTTAACTAGACATGACACTAGTTAATGTTTTATTATAAATCGATTAGAGAATATCAGCTGATTTAAAAAATTGTAGAGGGGTGTTCCTTGATGACAAATAGCAAAATGAATCCAAAGGTTGATGAATTTTTAAGTAAAGCTAAAAAGTGGCAGGAAGAATATTCGGCGTTGAGAAATATCGTTCTTGACTGTGAACTGACTGAAGAATTTAAATGGATGCATCCTTGTTACACGCTTGAGAAAAAAAACATCGTGTTAATACATGGATTTAAAGATTATTGTGCCCTTCTTTTTCACAAAGGTGCTTTATTAAAGGATGCCAATGGGATATTAATTCAACAAACTGAAAATGTACAGGCTGCGCGCCAAATTCGTTTCACTAACGTTCAAGAAATAGTTGGCATGGAAACCATCATAAAAGATTATATTCTTGAAGCCATTGAAGTTGAAAAAGCAGGTTTAGAAGTACCAATGAAAGAGCATAAGGAATACATAATTCCTGAAGAACTTCACAATAAATTCAATGAAATGCCTACCTTAAAAACTGCTTTTGAAGAATTGACGCCAGGACGACAAAGAGCATACATTCTACATTTCTCTCAACCTAAACAATCCAAAACCCGCGTGTCAAGAATTGAAAAATACACGCCACACATTCTTGATGGAAAAGGATTAAATGATTAGGTTTATTCGTGGGAAAATAAATAATTCTGTTATAAAAAGATTGGAGCAAATTGCGAGGGCACTGAAAAACTTACGTTTTCATAAAAGCGAACCTTTATCAGATAAAAATAAGGCACTTCTTGTTCAATTTTGAACAGGAAGTGCCTTATTTCTGTCTCTATTCCTTATTCATTTTCGTTTAGTAGCGTTAATATCCGTTTCAAATTGACAGCGAATATCGTTGTAGCACTTTGAATTTCCATGCCAAATAGACCCGCAGTCGATGCCGTATCGTACCCGTGTCCGTTTTTAATTCACTATTCTTCACTTCTACTTTGTAGCGATTTGCGGCTAATTGCATAAATGCTTCCGTATTTTGAAATGCCTCTTGTTCGGCATGTGTATCCGACTTTTAATAATAAGTACTTAAGAGGAATGGCATTACGTCCATTGTCTACACAATATTTTGTTTTTAACTCTTCTAAAATGAATGAAAAATCATTTGGCACAACAATATCGTAGATCGCCATATATGGACTTAAATGAAGGGGTTTTTGATTTGAAATCATCGGGGGCACCACCTGCACATTAATTCTTTTATTATAGAGGAAAGCGTGACTAAAATAATAGTGTGATACATTGCGTTGTTTGGAGAAGCATCGCTCGACTCCTGCGGGAAAGCGTGACAGACGAGCCCCCGCACGAAGTGAAGCGTAGGAGGAGGCTCGGCACTCGCCCGCGGAAAGCGAGCGCAATGCTTCGGAAAACAACAGTAGAGTCACAGTGCCAAATGAAAAAAGCGAAGTATTCAACGATTTAATCGTTGAATACCTTCAATGTGAGAAGATATAGACTTTTTCAGTGCCCTCGTAAATTGCTTCGATTTTTTTATTTCGGCTGTACTAGAAATCCAAAGAACAAAAGAGACTATCTGTTTAGTTGATAGTCTCCTCTTTAAATAATAACGGACATTTCTTAACATCATGAACCAATCAGTTTTACTCCTCCCAGAACAATTCATCTAGGGTTTTATTTAAAGTTTTACATATAGCAATACATAAATTCAAAGTCGGGTTGTATTTACCTAATTCAATCAAACCAATAGTTTGCCTAGTGACCCCCACTTTTTCAGCCAATTCACCCTGTGATAAATCATGTTCAATTCGAGCCATTTTTAAGCGTATGTTTTTCACATTGATCACCACTATCTTCATCTTCTAACATTCTTTGAATAACTCGATCACTTTTCTTTTTAGCAAGCCCATAAAATAAGATTAAAAGTCCGGCAATAAAAAATGAATACATAAACAGTGTTACAAAAAATACCATAAAGAAATAATATATTGCTTGTGGAGTGCTATCTGCATAGTTGAATGCACTGTTAACACCCATAATAATTGCAATAACCATGCCAATAGCCACACCGAAAATAATAAGTTTAGTACTTAATTTAAATTTACTTGCACTATCGTGAATCTCTACTTCTTCAGTAAATATGCCGAGATATGCTGCTCTGCCACAATAATAAACAGCTGAGAATAATATAATCAACCGTTCTGTTAATACATTTTGTGAGGACACTCCCTCTGTTATGAATTTTATTAGGATCGATATTAAACATATTACTATGACAAAGAAAAAAATCTCTTTGAAAATTTTATTTTGCTGATTTCTAATTCGTTCATCGACGTATTTGCTTTTCCAAAACATCAATATTTTACCTCCCATTGTTTTATGATTTTTATTATACAGAATATTTGTCTTTTTGCAATGTATATATTGCAAAAAGTTAATTATATTTTTCTTTAGTGAAATGATACCCTTTGTACGTCCGTCTCCTAGATCAAATGACAAAACAAAAAAACCACTCATTGTAGAGTGGTCATGTTTATTATCTTTATCTAGTTTTTAAGCTTTCGATTGATCAGTTAAATCTGAAGTCAATGTGCTCTATCGGCCAACAGATGATACTTGTTGTACCCATTATTTTTTCTTTAGGGATGAACCCTAACTCAGGATTTCTACTATCATTACTCTTACGACGATTATCACCTAATACAAAGTAATACCCTTCAGGTACGGTAGTTTCACCTAAGTCTTGGTCTAGTGTAAAATCATAAGTAAGTGACCCAGGATCTTTTAACTCCTTCTTGTACTGATCTAAATAAGGTTCACTGTACTTCTCTCCGTTTATGTATAATTGATCATCCTTATACTCGATCTTATCTCCTGGTAGACCAATGACACGTTTAATAATATTTTTTTCTTCATTGTTAATCATAATATTATTAATAACAACAATGTCAAATCGATCAATTGACTTAAATTTCGGACCGATTTTATTAACAATAACACGATCGTGGTCTTCCAGTGTCGGCTCCATCGAAGCACCTTTTACGAGTACTGGTGTAAATAAAAACTGCTTGATTAAAAATGCCACCAATAAAGCGAACACAATTGCCTTTAACCATTCAACAAACTCATTTGTTTGTTTTTCCTGTATTTTTTCTTCCAAAATTTCACCTCCTAGTGTTTCTCTTAATTAATACGTAAAAAAAGGAAAATAGTTTCAATTTTCTGTTCAAATAATTTATATTTTTTTTTGATATTCACAAACAAAAGTCAAGAAGCCATTTTATGCGATTAACGACTATATCCATCCCTATAATCACTGTCGCTATCAGAAACGATTAAACGACCTGAGCCCATTAAAATTCAGAGATCAAGCCGCATAATACATTTTATTATTAATTTTTCCCCATAGTATCTCCCCCCATTTTAATCTTTGTTTATGCTAGATGACACCATGGCTCTTTATGAGCATTTTTGTTTTCTAAAGAAGATGAAATTGCAAAAATTTGATTGATTGAACTATCAAGTAGAAAGTTGAATATTTCACACTTGTTATAAACTAAATCTTTTTTCATCGCTGCAGTATATAATAATGTATTAACGATTCCATATGCTTTTTCTTTTGGTATTCTCATTGTTAAATTTAAACGCTCCAAAACTTCATCAAAAAAATTCTTATCATTTTCTCTTAGATTTTCAATTTTTTCTACAGGTAACTTTTTAAAAAACAAATGAAAATCTGGATTATTGAAATTATATAATGTAGGATGCTTTACATACTCTTCAAAAAGCCAGATCATAGCTTTTTTAAACCCTTCAATACCTGAGTCAGTTTGTATCATAGCGTACCATTGTTCTTTCAATTGATTTTGAATCATTGACAGTACCTCTAGAAACATCTCCTCTTTTGTTTTATATAGCCTGTAAAAAGTTTCGGTTGATATTCCAATTTCATTAGTAAGAGTAGCGATAGTAGTTAATTTGTATCCTTTCGTTTCCCAACTCTGAACACAGATTTCACGTAGCTTCTGTTTAAGTAATGAAATATCTTCTTCATTCATTTTTTTAGTCATGAGATCGGTTCCTCTAATTAGTATCATTTAGATCAGTCCCTTTCGTTTCGTACTTTCATTGTACGAATCGATTTTCTCTTTTTTCTTACCCATTCCTTACGATTTTATTAATTTGGAAGATAAAAAGGCCTTCCACAGAAGATTGTAGAAGGCAATAGAAAAATTTATTTACGATAAGCACATCCCTCGGGGTATTTACCCTCTCTTAATACAGCGTACTAAGACTTCTACCGCCGTCATTCTCCCAACGATCAATGTCCCAAACAACATCAACATCTTCCCAGCCGTCATGTATTTCTCCGTTAGGAAGGGTATCAGTTCTTACTATAGAAATAATACATCATCCTTTTAATAATATTTCATGTTTCTATATTATGAAATGTTATTTGTTTTGTTCATCACCAAATATGGGGGGTGTTTTGTAGCGAATCATCCAACAGCCACAGAACATAGAACCATTTCTATGGTTGCATACTATTTAATACCGATAATACGCACTCTCTGTTAGGGTAGCGAATCGTTAATGTAGTTAAACTAACTGATATGTTTTTTATAAGAATGAGTGAAAGCTTTGAGGGGCTAATAAGATAGAAACTTTCGTTTTATATTTTTCCAACCTAAAAATTCTTTTATATATTCAGCAGGTGTTATGACAAGTAAGCTTTTAAATTCTTTGTAATAATGTGAAGAATCATAGTAACCATATTGGTCAATGTTTACAGGTGTCTCTTCAAAAGAAAAATGTTGAAGTAAGAGCTGAATACGTATGAATTTACTTAGTTTTTTTGGCCCAAAACCTGTTTTTTTGTAGAAAAGTTCTCGGATATATCGCTCAGAATATCCTGTTTTATGCTGAATTACATCTGGTAAGAACAGCCCATTATTTTCAATAATAGAATCAAAACAAGTAGCGAATATTTCATCACCCAAGTTTTTTTCCTTTTTTTGAGAACCAAAATACTCATTACAAATATGCACTCTTTGTTCGAAATCTCCTGCTTCAAAAACAGCTTGTATAAATTTAGAGTCTAGTGTGCAGCCAAATTCAACATTAACAAACGGTTGTTGAACAATTTGTTTTAATGCACAATTATATTGAATAACTGTTTGTTTTGGATTTAGACGAACCCCAAAATATTTACCTTTTGGGGTAAATGAATAAATTTCACGTGTAGTCGGGGTATTCCCTAAAACAACCTTTTGATCTTTGCCCATGTAAAACATTAAATCTTGGCAAGCATCAGGAATAACATGAATATCACTATTAATGCCTATTGGTTCAAACTCATAATAAAATAGTATATCCTGGATTAAATTGATGTTTGGAGCCAGTTCTCTATAAGAATACGTTTTTTGGACCAATTCAGGTTGGATTGGATAATAGCTACTCAATAAACCGCCCCCTCACTTCACTCTTAGGTAAAATTAAAAGAATCCTTGCGCTTGTTCATTGTAACTAGCTAAGACACATTTAGTCGATTGATACGATTCTAAAGCTTTTAAATGATTTTCTCGACCGATACCTGACTTTTTGTAGCCGCCAAATGCTGCACCAGCAGGGTATTGGTGATACGTATTTATCCAAACACGTCCTGCTTGGATCTCTCGACTTGCTTTATAGGTAACGTTTGTATTACGTGACCATACAGCAGCCCCTAATCCATACATAGTATCATTTACAATTTCAACCGCTTCCTCGAAGGTTTTAAACGTAGTCACTGCCAATACAGGACCGAAAATTTCTTCTTGGAAAATACGCATTTTGTTATTGCCTTTAAAAATAGTTGGTTTAATAAAATAACCATCTAAATGATCAAGGTGATTTTCGGCGCCACCGATTAAACATTCTGCGCCATCTTGTTTGGCAATTTCAAAGTAAGAAAGAATTTTTTTATGTTGTTCTTCTGAAGCTTGTGCACCCATCATTGTTTCAAGTTCGAATGGATCACCAACTTTTATTTGCTTTACTCGTTCAATGGCTTTTTCCATGAAACGATCATAAATAGACTCATGGATCAAGGCTCTAGATGGACAAGTGCAAACTTCACCTTGATTTAAAGCAAACATAACTAATCCTTCAATCGCCTTATCTAAATATCCTTCATCAGCATCCATGACATCTTCAAAGAAGATATTAGGAGATTTACCAACTAACTCTAGTGTAACAGGAATTAGATTCTCAGATGCATATTTCATAATCAGTTTGCCGACAGCTGTAAAACCCGTAAAGGCTACTTTGGCAATACGTGGGCTTGATGCTAACTCTTTCCCTGCCTCTTCACCAAAACCATTAATGACGTTTAATACACCTTTTGGTAATAGGTCTTGAATAAGTTCAACTACGAATAAGAATGATACTGGCGTTTGTTCTGCTAATTTTAATACAACACTATTTCCTGCAGCAAGTGCTGGCGCCAATTTCCAAACTGCCATTAAAATAGGGAAGTTCCATGGAATGATTTGGCCAACTACACCAATTGATTCTTGGTAATGATAAGCTACTGTATCCTCATCAAAAGGTGTCATTTGCCCTTGTTGTGCGCGAATGGCACTTGCAAAATAGCGGAAGTTATCAATTGCCAATGGAATATCAGCATACATAGTTTCACGAATCGCTTTCCCATTATCCCAAGTTTCTACTCTTGCAATTTTTTCAAGGTTTTCTTCCATACGATCTGCAATCGCTAGTAAAATACGTGCCCGTTCTGCTACGGGCGTTTTCCCCCAAGTTTTTTGGGCTTCATGAGCGGCATCTACTGCTAGCTCTACATCTTCTTTTGTGGAACGAGCTACACATGTAAATATTTCTTTCGTGATAGGCGTTATTATCGAAATACTCTCCATTTACAGGTGCTACCCATTCACCACCAATAAAATTGTCATATTTCTTTTTAAATTGAATGCCAGACTCTTTAATATTCGGTTTAACATTTAGCATAATTATCGACCCCTTTAATGATGATTATGATGCTGTTGTTCTTCTTTTACAGGTACCTCATGTTGAATCTCAAAACTACTTAACACTAGTACACAAATCATTAAACCAGCCACAATGTAAATATGCTTTGGAATGGCTTTTATAAAGATAGGAAACATCTCACGATTCCATACGCCGATAGAAATGATAGCACTTACAATAAACATCATTGTAAAAAAGATAATGCTTACCGTTAAATATTGGGTAGTCATTAATGTTAGCATCGCGCCCATCATTGCTCCCATAAAACTAGATCCTAGGCTTTCCATGAATAGGTACATTGGTAAGCCTATTGACAGTAAATAGCCTAATGCAATAGAAATAAAAATAGATGCTATTGCACCTAGTACCATATCGGGAAGCCAGGTAGCCATATTCATCCCAACAGCAGTACTCATTGTCATAGAAATGAGCATTATACAGCACTTGGCCATGCCATGATTAGCAAAACGCTGTTTTAATAAACGGTTAGTGATTACCGTAAAAGTAACAATTACCAACATGCTTAGGAATGGTAGCATATAATCACCCCTTTAAGAGTTTTATTGTCTATGACAAGACGAAGTTGTGTGACACTTCTTGTCGGGTCTAGGGACGTCTATTGCTGGGTTTCGATCAAAGAATCCAACCGGCTTTAATTGGAAGTTAATGTATGCAGTTGGCATTACAGGCCAATCTTCAGGGCGCGGGATATGATGATGGCCCATTGTGTACCAAACGACAATATCTTCATCATCAATCGAACGGTTATTCTCAACGTATTTTGGAAGTCCATCGCCTCCAGCATGTTGATTTGGATACATACCTGTTGCATATTTTTCATTTTCATCAAATTGCGTAACGTGTAAATGGTGTTTAAGGAAACCAGCACGTTTCATAACGCTTGCTTCTTCATGAGCAAATGGGAAGCAATTTTCGCCAGGCAAAATTTTATATCCAACAGGTTGATTCACTCGGTTAAGTGAGTTTTTATTGATAATTTTCCAAGTACGCTGCGTTTTTAAATCTAAATTACGTAATGCTTCCTTCTCCGTTTTAAAGATACGTGAAATAGGATAGAAACCATTGCCGTTAGGATTGTGTTCTCCCAATGTTTCGGATACTGTTTCTGTTTCAACTACAGAGTTATTTTCACCGTCTAACATCGTATCAAGTCGGAAATTAAAGAAGTGTTGATGATGTGATGCGTTTAATCCTGGAGAAATCTCAGATCCATATTTTGTTTGGATGCCATCTACACATGTACCAGTGTTTAAAATACCTGTTAGTTTAACTTCAGCTTCAATCGTACCGTCTTGGTAGAAACTCCAATAGAAGCCGTAATCATAATTTCCAACTGTACAGAAGAATGAAATCACTAGTCGACGTGAGCGCCGTACTTCTACATGGCCAGTACGCCAATCTGTATGTTTCCAACCAATCCCGTAATCTTCTTCGTGTAAGCAAATCGCATTTTTGATCGTACGCGCATTCCCTTTAACATCAGCTACAACACCATCAAAGTATTGAATTTCGCCAAAGCAGTCGCAGCCTAGTTCTAGCGAAGTGGCTAATTGACCCATTCCATATTCACCCGCATCAAAGGCATTTTGTGTGTTATGCGAAAATGTTGGTTCACCATAAGGGACAACCATTTCTGATAATGCTGCACGATAAAGAACTGGACGATCCTTGCCTTTGTCATGGTAATTAATTGTGTATAATACAAGGCCCTCACGTGGTGTAAATCCATAGCGGAAACTCCACTTTTGCCATTTGATCAAATTGCCTTCAATTGTAAAGCTTGGACCTTCAGGTTGAATGATTTCCAATGGTTTTAAGTCATTTCTAAACACAATTGTTTCATCAACTTCAGGATGGTAATTACCTGATGTTGTTGGAATTGGACGTACCCCGTGATCTTCTACTTTGAAAACTTCCATTTTGTTTAGGTCTACATACGTTACAATACCTGTTAAAGGGTAAGCATATCCGTTATCTTCTAGTGATTGTTTTTTCCAACAAATCGCACGAAGTAAGCGTTTACCTTCATGTTCCTGAACACCAAAATTCCCCGCTGACCAAGGATCCACCATAATTAAATCAGGATTGTCAATGCCACGTTTCTGTAAAGCTGCTATAAAATCAGGGTGGCTCTTTACTAATTCTTCACATTGCTCAAATTCCTCTAAGGCTACATTTGGTTGTACGCCAGGAATATATTCGAAGGAATCAACTTTTTCTAAAGTTAAATTTACAACTGCTTCAAATGTTTTCAATTCTTTATCATCTAAAATCACTAAAAATACTTGGCGATCTACAGTATTAACTGGTTTGTAATTTAGTACTTCTGATTTCTTAGGTTCATGTAACATTACCGACATAAATCGTACATGTTCAGACAACTGTTGCTGTTCCTTGACTATTTGAACAGCTTTTTCAATTTCTACTTCAGATAATGGTGATAATGGGTGGCTTAGCTCAACGTTTGCATTAACCTTTACTGACATTCTATCAACCCCTTATAATTTGTTCCCTTTAATTATAATCAGAAAATTCAGTGAAGTGATTGTAAATAACGGCATTTTTATAGATAAGTTACTTTTCAACTATAAAAATGCGATATTTTCTACTTTAAGTATTCTTTATTTTCATAAAAAATACTAATTGAGCTGCTGTCTAGGTCATTTTTTCGTAGCCAATTTGAGAAGCAAGTTGTTTTTGTTGAAAAAAAAAACAGCTAAGCACCTATTCGCTTAGCTGGGTTTATTTTAAAATTATGCCTTAATTCTACCCATGACAATCGTATTATAATAGTTGCCATCTGAAAGGAGCTTATCATTTTTTAAGACGCCTTCAACTTCAAAGCCAAGCTTTTTATAGAGCAAAATCGCTTTTTCATTTGTCTCTACAACAGTCAAGGCCATTTTTTTTATGTCATTAGCGTCAGCCCACTCTACTGATGCTTTTAAGAAGTTTTTTCCTATACCATAGCGCCAAAATTCCTTTAAAACACCTACACCAAAGTCTACTTTATGTGCAATTCTTTTTAATGGAGACCCCGCACATCTAGAAAATCCGACAATGCGATTATCAACTTCTGCTACTAAACACAAATTCCTTGGACTTACCGTGTCCTCCTTAATGATCTCTTCAAAACCTGTCGTATCGATGAAGCCTTCCCCTTGTTCTCTATCGAAGTTTTCCGTCTCTCCATCAAGCTGTAGCCTCAGATTGGATAATGCTTGGGCATCTTCTATATTGGCAGATCTAATAATATAATGAAGTTCATTTACATTAAATTCTTGGCTGTTTATGCGCATTATTGAAACCCCTTTTACTTAGTTTGAAAAAAGTACTTGGCTGAATGGTCACGAATCGATTATGCCAAACGGACTCGTGGTGCCTTATAATTTGCTGTGCATTTAATACGTGACTATCTAGTGTGGTATGTGCATCTTCAACTAAAATATTATGTTGGTATCCACGACTATAGGCATTTCGGATGGTCGTATCAAGACAAAATTCTGTTTGAGCACCAGCGAAAATAAGCTGCTCAATTTGTTGTTCCTGTAAGTATTGCGCTAATTCCGTTTGATAGAATGCATCCCACGTTGTTTTTTGAATCACTTTATCCTCTGATTGTCGTAGAAGCCCGTGATATAGATCCCAGCCTGGCTTACCAAACGAAAAATCATCATCTTTATTTGAATCCGTATGCTGGATAAAAATAATCGGAACTTCGCTGTGGCGCGCCCAAGTTATTAACATATTAATATTTTCTAACACTTTTTCATAATCAAATAAGTAGTTTTCACTATCCAAAAAGAATGCTTCCTGCATATCCACAATAATTAATGCCTGCTTCATATTGTTCTCCTTTAGGAATCTGACTTTAATTCTCTTATTGTACAAAAATATGTTTTCCATTTAAAGAGAATTATGAGAAATAAATATAAACCCCCTCCGCATAATGCCACGAAGGGGGTAAACAACATTTTATTTCATTAATTCTTCAACAAATTCAACTGGTACATATGTTTTAGTTGGTTCTAATAAAGCTGGTGCTACTTTAAAATAACGAAGTGCTTTATTATAGCCGTATTCTTTTTGATCACGTGTAATTGTATAAGATAATGCGCCTTTAGAGATAATAGCGCCTTTTCCTGTTGATTCTACTTTAAAGCCTAACTCTTCGGCAATTAAACGTAGTGGTACCATTTTAGTACCTTCAACCTCATAAAAGTCTTTGTTTATAATTTCTTGTACAGCAGCTTTAGATGGATCAGTTTCACCAGGATCAACCTCACCCGGCTCTTGTGCAATCGTATCTAAAACGACAACTTTTGAAGGTGGTGTTTGTGCCGGGATACTCATTGTTGCAATTGTATAGAACACTAGTAAATGTTGTTCTGCTAAATCCTCATCCTTTACTTTTTTACCAGATAGGCTAAGTAATTCCGTTTCTTTACCAACATTTAATTTTAGCGTGTTATCAGTATTCACTAATTCTTTATTGAAAAAGTCTACTTCAACAGTTCCCATTTCTTTTGTTTCAACAATAATTACTTCTGGGTTATATTGTGGTGGATAAATCATCAGCATTGGCTTATTTGCATACGTGTATGCCGTTACTTTATCACCTTTTTGTAGTTTAACTTCTTTACCAGTATTATCGAAAACTAGTGTATCGTCATTTACGACAAATACATTTGTATTTTCTTCCTCTTTTACAGTGTAATATGTTGAATCCTCACGTTTTTCAACATTCTCAATTGTTCCAGCTATTTTAATAAAAATAGGTTGAACTTGTGGATTTTGCTCATTATTATCAGTAGCGTTCGTCACAACCGCTGTCCCTTCGTTTGCTGATGCAGTTGGAGCTACTACAGCGCCCCCGATTAATAATGCTGACATGGCAAATGGTACGACTTTCATCATTTTCATAAAAAAGCATCTCCTTCATTTCACGAATTCATAGTAGTAGTCGGTTATAAAAGAAAAAGGTTACAACATTGCCAACATTTTTTTCATTCCGTTGAAAAAGCCGTGATTCTTTTACGATGAAGAATCACGGCTTTCTCTTATGCTATTTGAATGAGTATTTTGTTCGATTCGGGAGTATCCGCTTGCCTTCCGCTATTTCCTTCCTTGTTTCGCGCGGGTATTTGCTTGCCTTCCGTGAGTATTTCCTTTCTTGCTTCGCGCGGGTATTTCCTTCTTGCTTCGCGCAAGTATTCGCTTTCCTTCCGCGGGTATTCGCTCTCCTTCCGCGGGTATTCGCTCTCCTTCCGCGGGTATTTGCTTTCCTTCCGCGGGTATTTCCTTCTTGCTTCGCGCGGGTATTTGCTTTCCTTCCGCGGGTATTCGCTCTCCTTCCGCGGGTATTTCCTTTCTTGCTTCGCGCGAGTATTCGCTTTCCTTCCGCGGGTATTTCCTTTCTTGCTTCGTGCGAGTATTCGCTCTTCTTCCGCGGGTATTTCCTTCTTGCTTCGCGCAAGTATTCGCTCTCCTTCCGCGGGTATTTGCTCTCCCTCCGCGGGTATTCGCTTGCCTCCCGCGGGTATTCGCTCTCCTTCCGCGGGTATTTCCTTTCTTGCTTCGCACGAGTATTTCCTTTCTTGCTTCGCGCGAGTATTCGCTTGCCTTCCGCGGGTATTCACTCTCCTTCCGCGGGTATTCGCTTTCCTTCCGCGGGTATTTCCTTTCTTGCTTCGCGCGAGTATTCGCTTTCCTTCCGCGGGTATTCCCTTCCTTGCTTCGCGCGGGTATTCGCTCTCCTTCCGCGGGTATTTCCTTTCTTGCTTCGCACGAGTATTTCCTTTCTTGCTTCGCGCGAGTATTCGCTTGCCTTCCGCGGGTATTCACTCTCCTTCCGCGGGTATTCACTCTCCTTCCGCGGGTATTCGCTTTCCTTCCGCGGGTATTTCCTTTCTTGCTTCGCGCGAGTATTCGCTTTCCTTCCGCGGGTATTTGCTCTCCTTCCGCGGGTATTTGCTCTTCTTCCGCGGGTATTTGCTCTTCTTCCGCGGGTATTTCCTTTCTTGCTTCGCGCGGGTATTTCCTTCTTGCTTCGCGCGGGTATTTGCTCTCCTTCCGCGGGTATTCGCTCTCTTTCCGCGGGTATTCGCTTGCCTTCCGCGGGTATTCACTCATCTCCCGCGGGTATTCACTCATCTCCCGCGAGTATTCCCCCGATCCGCGCGGGTATTTGCATTTAATCATATTAATTTAAAACATAAATTGAAGGAAATTTAATATACGCTGTAAAAAATATTCACGCTCATTTTGTTTTTTCCTTATTTTCATAGCCATATCTGGGAGATCGGTGATGACTCCATTGACATTTTTCCGAATAAAATCGTGTAATGACTGATCTTTATTTAATGTCCAGACAAACAGATTAATTTTTTGTTGCTTCATCTCTGCGATCAGCTGATCTGTTACCCATGCTTCCTCAAGTGATATAAAATCAACTGTTTCATCCATCGGCCCGATGTTTAATGCATAGACAATCCCAACACGTAAGTTTGGCGCTAATTTTTTTAACTGTGACATCATTTGTGGGTCTGATGATTGCACATAATACGTATCGAGCACCTTATACGATTTTAGTTTTTCTACTAACTTGGGTAATACATCTTCCGTTTCTTTACCATGAACTTTCAATTCAATCAGTAAGGAAACATTTAAAGCTTTTGCTATTTCAATAAAATCATCTAAAGATGAAATTTTGTCGTTAAAACCATTTGCATGAATCGTTAATGTCTTTAATTCACCGAGCGTCATATTGGATATAACACCATTTTTACCTGTAAGTCTTCTTAATGTTCGATCATGAAATACAACGAATTGTCCATCTACCGTTTGCTGAATATCGACTTCGATTAAGTCTGCACCTGCACTTGCTGCGCTGACAAGGCCACTGATTGTATTTTCCACATTCCCCTCCGTGTAGCCACGATGAGCAATAATTTTTGTATCTGGTGCATAGACACTTTTCTCTAACGAAATGATATTCATCACACTTAATGCGATGAATACAACCAAAACAATGAATAACAATGGCTTATAGCGCCTTCTTCGAAATTTCGGTGTAAACCTTGACTTGCCTAATGGCGTATTATAGGTAATAGCCACCATTACTTGTGAAATCATTGCTTGCAGTATACTAAATAACACGACGAAAACCATTTCTAAAAAAGCCATAGTAATCCCCGCTGTGACAAGTGCTGTACTCGGTATCAAACGCTCCAAAATATATAATGGCAAGGTGCTTATAAGTGTAATTCCAAGCATTACAAGTAAAAGAACCGTAACTAGCATAGCTAATAATCCAAGGAGTTTAAACAAGCCCTGCTTTGTAAAGCGCCAGCTGTGTATTAATGAACGAAATAATGATATTTTTGGCTGGATTGTAAAGATCGGCAAAGCCAAAATACTGCGTATGCCCACTATTACTAAAATAATTACCACAGCGGCATAAAGTAAACGACCCGAACGACTGCTCATTATTTCATCAGTCAAAAAATGCGGAATGGATATTGCTTGTGTTAACGTTAGTGGAAATATAGATGAAGCTAATGGCAATAAAAATGCAATATAAATAAATAAAAAAATGACTTGAATACTAAAAAATGAAAGTACTTTACGATTGAGTTGTTGCCATATGTGTAGATATCGATATCGAATTTCCCTTTGTTGATAAAAAGCCATTAAAAAAAGAAAGCCCATTTCATAATAAATAACTATAAAAATAAGCAAAATCAAAAGAATAAACATCGAGATGACAAAGGGATGCACCATAAAACTTTGAATATTTTGCTCCGTAATATGTGAGTAGCCCGTTACTCGCAGCATTAGCTTACATACGATAGCCGTCATAGGAACAATTAATAAAAACTGAAATAATTTAATCAGCGCGAAAACCTGTATATAATCGATGCGATACTTATAAATATTGTAGACAGCTTGTCGCATTACTTGTCCCTCTTTGTGCATTTCCTCACCCCAGTCATACCTATCGTATCCCCTATCTTAAGCATCTTTACGATTTTTATAAGCTCTTCCTAAACGATATGTAAAGCCATTTATTTCTAATTGTCTTCCGCTCTAGAAATACAATTTGTTTCATATAATATGCGAGGAAAAATGATAAGATTTCTGTATTTTTAGAGTCTATAAATATTTTCTTGAAACTTTTTTGTATGTAACTCAGTAAATAATACAATCCATACAAAAAAGGGGGCTAATAATTATGAGACAAACAATGTTTAATCTTGGTGATATTATTAGTACAACCGTACTTTTTGTCATTTTCCTAGCGATATTTTTCGTGATGATTAATACGATTAAAAAAATGAAATCGACTGTTCCTTTGCCTCCCCAAGAAACACTTCAGCAAAAAGTAGATGCTTTAACAACACGAGTGACAACACTAGAACATCAAGTGAAAAATTTATCAGAAAGACGCTAGCTTTTAAAAAACGAAAAAACGCTGTAAAGTTTATTCTTTACAGCGTTTTTCATATTCTTATAAAAATATTATGTCAATGAATTAAGATGTTATAGCTCTATTACAAAACGTGGGGTTGATTTCTGTTACGACTGCTCGCTTTTTTCATAAACGATACGGCCATCAACAACCGTATAGGCTACTTTTACTTGTGGAATGTTTTCGATAGCTATTGTAAAAAGATCTTCTTCCAAAACTGTGAAGTCTGCTGTATAGCCCTTTTCAATTTTACCTCTAACATGATCTTGCGCTATTATTTGTGCAGCTCCTACAGTATAGAGCCTTACCGCCTCAAAGCGTGAAATCTTCTCTTCTAGACCGTAGCCGTTATGGGATTCCCCGAAATTTCGTCTTGTTACTGCAGCATATATACCAAATAAAGGATTTGGAACTTCAATTGGGGCATCGCTGCCACCTGCAACAACTAATCCACGATCTAACAGTGATTTTAACGGGTGCAAACCTTTTGCTCGTTCCTCCCCTAGCCTAGCTAGTTCTGCCTTATACTCTCCCTGCACGAATTGGGGCTGCATATCCACTGCGATAGGCAACGCAGCCAGTTTTTCTAAAATACCTTCATCGACCAAGCTACAATGAATAACACGATCTAATTGACCTTCGCAAGGAGGATGGGCGGCAAATACTTTTAAAATTGTTTCAATAGCTAAATCGCCAATGGCATGCACTGCCACTGTTTGTCCATGTTGACGTGCAAGTTGAACATATTCCACTAATTGTTCTGTTGAATGTACAAGCATACCGCAATTGTCTGGTTCATCACAGTACGGTTCACGAAGAGCAGCAGTACGTCCTCCAAAGGCACCATCGATAAAGATCTTCATGGCACCAAACTCTACATACGAAGTAGATACTTCTTCCATCTTGGCAACTTCCTCAAATACCGTGTGGTGTTGTAATAAATGAACTTTAAACGCTTGCTTTGCCTCGA
The DNA here is from genome assembly GCF_054665055.1 of Lysinibacillus sp. CTST325. Lineage (NCBI taxonomy): Bacteria > Bacillati > Bacillota > Bacilli > Caryophanales > Bacillaceae > Lysinibacillus > Lysinibacillus sp. CTST325. The sequence continues at coordinate 63,914 of NZ_BAAFHO010000005.1, forward strand.
CGATTTTCCGAAAAGCATGTATCGGTTGAAGCGGTGGCCCGTAATAGCTTAAATCCTCAGAATGACCACCTACTAAGCCAAATGATTGCAAGGATGTTACCGCCTTTTCAAGAGCGTCCTCAATATACTTGGGCGTAATATGAGGCATATGGTTGACAATCATATACAATGCCGCATCCTTTAAGACTCCTGTAAGCTGTCCATCCACCTTATCAATGACCCCACCTTCTGGAGATGGTGTGTCCTTTGTTATTCCCGCAAATGCCAGCGCCTTAGAATTAGCCAAAATTAAATGATGACAGCTGCGCTTAATGATTAAATGTGCTTCACCTAGGGCATCAAGCTCCGCTAATGTTGGGAAAATAGGATTTTCAAATTGTGTCTCATTAAGCCCTATCGCGATGACCCATTCATTAGCAGGAACTTCTAGCATCCGCTCACGAATAATTGCCAGTAGCTCGTCCTTGCTTCTGACGTTCGAAACATCAATATGCTTTAATTTCTCCCCGTAGCCAATCATATGTAAATGACTATCGACAAAGCCCGGATACATCACATTTCCTTGTAAATGTCTAATAGAAGTAGCTTGTGGCGACAAGCTATCTACTGAGCCTGTCGCCACAATTTTTCCTTCTTTTACAAGGACTGCTTCAACTGTATCGCCAACTTGCGCCATTGTGTAAATTTTTCCACCTGTCCATAACGTAGTCAAAACAATTCCTCCTATGCAATCGCTTCTAATCAATTATGCCTCGGCATAATTGCGTTCGGAAGCTTTGGGCCAACGTGATGTTGGTCACTCAGTCGTGTGTTGCTGTCGCTTCGCTTTCGCACAGATAAATTGCCACAGGACGTGGCGTTCTTAGACTGAGTTCCTCTGTTCAGCTGATGTTAGGACCCCGCTGAAAGAAATTAAATGTGCTCGCTCTAAGCGACGACGAACAATTACGCCAAACCATGCTGCTAGAACCGCTTTCACAATACCTACAACGATAAATGGTGCCGCACCACCCATAAAAGCAGCTGTCCAAGTTAAATCTCCAACAATTTTTAACCAAGTCGTTCCAAACGCCAATGTCACAACCATCCCAATGATGTTCGCAACAATTGCGTGAAAAATTGTAAGCCCAAATTTATCTAAGTATAAGCCCATTATAATTGCCGTAACAAGGAATCCAACAATATAGCCACCTGTAGGACCAATTAAAATAACCCATCCCCCTGACATACCGCTAAATACCGGAAGACCTGCTGCACCAAGTAAAATATAAAGCAGTACTGATAACGTACCAACTCTTGTCCCTAAAATCGTTACGACTAAGCCTACTGCTAATGTTTGTCCTGTAATTGGAATAAGTGGTAGCGGAATCGTTACTTGTGCAAGAACAGCAATAATCGCTGCACCAAATGCCGCTAACACATAATTATATGTACTACTCTTTTTCAAACTAAATGGCCTCCCTTTGTACGTTAACTCATGATGTAAATAAGTTAACACAAAGATAAAGCAAATAAAAACTGTTGTCAATCTATTTTGAAAAATTGCTATAAAAAAAAGAAATTGCTATAGTGAACTAGCAATTTCTCTTCATACATTACCAAAGCGGATCATTGGTAGGATCATCTTCTTGTAAATCAAAGACATATGGTGCTAATTGACGATAATAAATAAGAACTGCCACCACAAGGGAAATAATCCCAATCGTAATATTATTAAAAATAAAATGCATTAAAGAAATAAAAGGAAACGGAAATGCTAAAATGCCACCCATTTGCATAGATTTTTTTGTACGATATTGTTTTTTCCCACAATAAGGACATTCAAGTTGTCCATTTTTTCGGTACATTTTTCGAGCATGCTTCTCTGACCAAGTTTCCCCGCACTCAATGCACATCGGTAGGCCATATCCTTTCTTGATTAGCACACGTTTAATAATAAAGGCAATACCTACGAAAAAACTAAAAAGCAATATACCTCTTACTAAATCGTATTGTAAAAACGTCCATAAGCTCCATGTATCCGTTTCTTGCTGTAAGCTAGCTGCCTGATGACTCCCTGAATTTTTATTGTGTGATAATAAATAACTAAAACCAATGACAAAAATCGTAAATGTTGCTAGTACCACACGATATTGCCACGGGCTACTTCTTCTTTGTTTAGTTTTACTACGAGCTTTTTGGGCAATTGCTTGTTTTTTGTCATCTGTAAGCTTTACATCCTGAAGTTCATTTAGCACATCTTCTTTAAATTGATTCATGGCGTAACACCTCCCAATCATAATCACCGATCGCTGTTGCAAGTTGCTTTCTCGCACGCTGTAATCTTGTACGTATTGTTGCTTCTGGACAACATACGAGCTGTGCAATTTCCACTGTTGTCATATCTTCAAAATAATAGAGAATCAGTACTTCCCTATATGCCACAGATAATGTAAACAAAGCTTCCACTAACTCTCGTTTCGTGGACTTTGCAAGAAATTCTTTTTCAGGCGTGACTGCCGTTGTACGCCCTGTTATTTTTTCAAAGAGTGTCAGTCGTTTACTTTTCCAGCTACGCAAATAATCATGGCTTCGATTGACCGTCATTTTCACTAAATATGTACGTAATGATGATTCTTGACGAAATTGCTCCTGCTTTTGATAAAAGGCGATAAACACATCTTGCACAATGTCCTCAGCCGTTGCTTCATTTTTCACATATAAATAAGCAACCTTTAGTAAATAGTCACCGTGCTCTGCAATAATTTTTTCGATATCCATTTGTTGTCCCACCTTCTTTCTAAACTACTGACGGATGCCACTTCATTTCCGATTCATTTTTTTAAAAAAATTTTTTAAAAGAAAAGAATCTGCCAAACTCCAACGACTGTTCGTTGAAATGCAGCAGATCCTTTATGATTGAATCAATTATACCTCAGCATAATTGCCTCCTCAGCGGATGTTTAGATACCCACTGAAAAAAGTTAAAAATATTTCGCTGAATAGAACGCTTACATTTTAAAATTCGCCAGTACCATCATCTGACCTGTTTATTTACTATTTCCCACATCACTATATTGATTAAAAAACGTGATTTGGTTACGGCCATTGCGCTTGGACGTATACAGTGCTGTGTCCGCATTATGGATCAGCTCTTCGACCGCGGTAATTTGGCCCTGTTTATTTGTACTTACACCAATACTGAATTCCAACTGAACAGTCTCATCATTAATGATTAAGGACAGAGAATTTAATGTTTGATAAAGATTTTCCGCCATTGTTAGAACAGATTCACCTTCCTGTAATTTGCAAAGTACAATAAACTCATCCCCGCCAAAACGAGCAACGATCGACTCAAATGCTTGAAAATAGTCCTTTAATGTAGTTGCAGTTATCGTTAAAGCATCATCACCAAATAAATGACCATTTGTATCGTTGATTTCTTTAAAATGATCTAAATCAATCATCATTAATGCTAATTGCTGATTTTCTACTGAAGCTTTCTCCACCATTTTCTCTGCGTTCTGATCAAAATAGCGTCGATTATAAATATTCGTTAATGGATCAAAGTAAGAAGTTTTTTCAAAATGTTTTTTCTGGTCATCGTACTCCATCTCAAATAATAAATGAGTATAATTTTCCCTTTGAATTTCTAATAAAATGTCAATATATTCCTTTTGTATCGAGCACAATATAAGTTTATTACCTTGCTTTTCTATTAGCTTCACCAAAGAATTGTAGATCGTTTGAAGCATAGCTAAATCATTATTTTGTAAGGCATAGTGCTTCGACTTTTGGTACAAATCAATGGCCTCGCCAATGCGTCCCTGTTTTTCACAAAGTAAAGCATAGGCATTCATAACCTCCAATTGTAGCTTGGAATAAGGTGGTTTCTGAATCGTCACTAACAGCTCTTGCAATAATTCCCCTGCATCATCAAATTCCTCCAGGGAAATTTGCGCAACAGCTAAATTTATTTTTGAATACACAATCCCTGTATATGGATTTTCATGCTTGGTCTCAAAATAATTGGCATAGTATAAGCTCTTTAATGCAAAATCCTTCGCTTTTTGATAGTTCCCTAAAGAGTTTTCTAAGTCGCTCAAATTATTATAAATTTTCCCTATACTATCTGTATGCTGAATACGCTCAGCAATCTTTAGTCCCTTAATCATAAACTCTTTAGACTTCTTTATATGGCCAAACGTTCCCCAATAAATAGCTACAATAATATAATGATGGATTAAATCAATATCATCGCCATATTGAAAGGTTAATTCGCGATACTTCTCAAGTACACTAATGGAAACTTGCAAATCACCTGTTTGAAAATAGCTTGCACAGCTATAACGTAATAACAGGATAGCTTTTTTATACATACCTAGCTCAATAGCACTTTCAATTGCGGCACTACTTAATTCTATATATTCTATAAAGCGATTCGCATCATACAATTCATTTAGTGTAATCCATAGTTCTTCAAACTCCGGTGTGTTCATACCGCCCCTCCTTATATTAACCCCTACTTCTTTAATACTATCTTTATGTGCATAATATTACAATTCCTCAGACTCATTTATTTGCAAATTAATGAGTAAAATTAACCTTAAAATACCATACAGTGATTCATTTCTCCCAAAAAGATAATATACAACCCTGTAAAAACGACTCTTTTTATACTTTAAATATTTACAACAGTACAAAAACTATAATTTCCCAACACTGAAAAAACAAGCCTCTTAATTAAAGAGACTTGCAGAATGTTGGAATGAATAAAAATTAACGTGAACCATCATCTCCATAACTTGGGGTGGCTGGGCGCTTTCCTAGGCGTCAGATGTAGGGTCTCATCTGGAATCAATCATCTAAGAATGATTTTCATTTCAAGTGGACAAGAAAAAGCGTTTGTTTCTTAAGATTCATTAATACCTAATATTTTCTTTAGCTCTTCTGATCTTTTTGGACTAAGTTTTACAGTACCTGAACCTACTTTATACAAATAAAGTGATTGACTGTAACTAACCCAGACATCTACACGAGCTCCCTCTAGTATAAATGAATAATCTGGAGGGGTCCCCATATTCTCAGTAGGCTGCCACTCTGTTTGTCGAAAGAATTGTATGACTTTCTGTTCATTTTGGTTGTTGAGCTTAGTAGTGACTGTTGGTTCACAAATTTCCACATTGTTTAATACCCCGTAGTGTGTGACAATTCCATTTTCATCAATTGACTGGCTACTATTCGATTCTAAACTGACATAATCTCCTTGATGTACCGAAATATTATCCATAATCGGATACCAAGTAGCTTTGGGATACTTTTTCAAGGTTTGCTCTTGCGAAAGGTTTTCTAAGTCCTTCGGAACAACTCCTTCAACAAATAGAAAAGCATTGGATTCTACCTCTACTTTTATAATTGTTCCCACAAACGTAATTCCATGCGAACTACTATAATAATTCTTGATGTCTTTTTGTTCCTGAAACGTTTTTGCCTGCTCTTCGAAATGTTTATTAAAATAGCGGAGAGCATCTTGAGCAGCCATTTGTTGTACTATACCTTTCGGGAAAGTAGGATATTTTTCTTGATAAAAGGTATCAAGCTTTTTTTTAGCTGTATACATCGGTAACAACGGCTCTATATACGTCTTAAAATATTGTTCGACTCCCTTTTCTTTAAAAAGCTCAGCATATTCGGGTAATTGTTGTAGCATTACAAGCTCGTCATAACGCTCCTTGCTCTCAACCTTTAGCTCTGCCTCAGAATATTGAAGACCAAGTGACTTCGCATAATTATACGTGGCAACTACCCCCTTGTAGCGTTCAAATGCCTCTTTTGTATAAAATTCCTCGTCTTGTTTGCTCCAATTAATGCGTGTGATTTTTTCAAAATGAGTAAACTCTGTATCGTTAAACAAGTTTGCCGATTGTTTCGTTTCCTTACTTAGAATTTGTACCATGACAAATCCAACTAAGCAAAACGTCACAATTGCCGTTAAAAGCGCGAAACGAACGGGTTTTTTAGCTTTGATATTCTGCTGTTGTAAGACACGTTTTTTGACACGTTCTTTACTCTCTTCCATGTCCCCTGCTACTTTCACCAATTCCTTTTGCCATTCATTCATGTCCAAGCACCTCCCATTCTTCCTGCTGTAAATGAGACTTTAAGGCTTCTCTCGCCCTTTTTAACCTTGTTTTCACTGTGTTTTCTACAATCCCTAGTACTTGTGCTATGTCGGCAATCTTCATTTCCTCATAATAGTAAAGGATGATTGGCTCTCTATATATTAATGGAAGCTTTAAAATAGCTGCCCCAATATGCGATCTTTCCTCCGCTTCAATCAGTGTATCGCTCTGCATGTTTGCCTTCACCGGAAATATTTTTTCTTGTAAAATTAATTTTTTATAATGCCAGCTTTTTAAATAATCCTTGCTTTTATTAATCGTCAACCTTGATAAATAAGCATGTAGCTGTCCACGCTCTTCATAATCATGCTGTGAAAATTTGATAAAAACCTCCTGCACGATGTCCTCTGCCGCGTGTCTATTTTTCACATAAAAATAGGCGAGACGCAATAAATGTTCTGCATGTTCATCCATAATTTTTTCAAGTATGCCGTCCACCTCCCCCTCTTACACTATAAACGACTGCCATTCACCGACCGTTTCACCATTTTTTTAAAATTTCAATTATCGTATTGACCTTGGAGCATACTCCAATGTTAGGATAAGTTTAGGAGGTGAGGTGCTCACATGCTTATCAAACAATTTGCAACTAAGTATAATTTATCTACTGATACCGTACGTTACTATGAAAAAGAAGGATTACTACACCCAAATAAACGGGACAATGGTTATCGGGTGTATGATGTCACTTGTGAACATACAATAAAATTTATTTTAGTATTAAGACAGCTCGGCTTTACTTTACAAGAAATCAAACAGCTTCTGACACTGGAGCAAAAGCCAATTTCAAATGTCTGCAATCAACAAACATCTCAGCTATTCTCAACAAAGATTACCCACATTGAACAGCAGTTATTTTTTTATCAGCAGGCACTACAATCATTACAGCTCACACAAACATTAATGGCTGAAGGAAAATACGCAGAAAATAAGTTGGTCATCGGCTCACTTATCGAGGATATGTATAATAAATTACAAGAAGGAAGTGGTCATCATGAAACTACGTAAAATTATCTCATTAGAATATTTAATAGCATTTTTAGTAAGTATATATTTCTACTGGTATTTTGAATTTTCGTTCCTATATTTTATTCTGCTTTTATTACTACCGGATATAACGATGTTAGGCTACATAGTAAACACTAAAATAGGCGCGTTATTTTACAATATTGGCCATAGTTTAGTCGTACCAGCTATTCTCTTGATTATAGGCTTTGTCACAGTATCGACCCCGCTACTAATGGCCTCTATAATCTGGCTTGCTCATATATTTTTAGATCGTACGTTAGGCTATGGTTTAAAATATGATGAAGACTTTACTAAAACTCATTTACAACAAATAGCTTAAGTTAGAAGTTGCGATTGTATCGATAGGTTGGATCAGCGATGTTCGTGGTTTATCAGCGATTCTTGCTCTTTTATCAGCGATGTTTGTGGTTTTATCAGCGATTCTTGCTCTTTTATCAGCGATGTTCGTAGTTCTATCAGCGATTCTTGCGCTCTTAGAAATTTGCGTGTTAATGGCATATGGATATTGGGGTATACAAACTGGGAAAGGCATGTTTTCCAAGATTTTACTTGGTATTGGAGCACCGGCTTTTTTCGTAGTTAGTTGGAGTTTGTTCGGTTCACCCAAAGCAACATTTCCATTGAATGGGATTTCGCATTTTATGTTTGAATTTGTGATATTCTCTTTAGCCGTTATAGCTCTGAATGCAACTGGACGAACACAATTAGCTATTGTATTTGCCATACTCATCATCATTAATCAGATATTATTGTCTGTATTTCATCAACGCTAAAAAATCCACGTTTTTAGAAGTGGATTTTTTAGCTTTTTTGAAGGTACTTGTATATCGTTGTAAGGTTAGCTTTCATACCGTTTACTCCCTTCCATTCCTTATAATCTTTAGGTAGATCAAACTCAGCAATAAAATCTTCCAGTGACAATTTTAGGTGAAGAGCTTCTTTTGCTCGGTGAGTCATGAAAAATAAATAATCAATTAATGTATCGCATAATGTCAAATCTGCCACATTACCATGACCAGGTACAATTATATTTATCTCAATTTGTTTAACTTGCTTTAATATCGTCAAAAATTCTTCATGGTTATAAATCGGTACATGTAAATCTTCTGTCGCTAAATCACCCATAAACGCTATTTTTTCTTTAGGTAGGTACATAAATGTATCACTCGGTGAATGTCCTCCGCCTAAACAGTATAATTCCACAGTTCTATCGGAACCGATGATAGTCAATTTTTCTTCAAATAACAAGGTTGGTAACACAATTTGTAATTGAGATAGGTCATCTAACACTTTCGACATTTCTTGATATTGGTTGATCAAACTCGCTTTTATAATGATGTCTTCTGTTGAATCGATTTGATTTTTTAGCTGAAGGAGGTAATGATTCATGTCCTGCTTTTCCTTCTCATAATCTTCAATCTTATTTTTTTCTTTGCATAATTTCTCCGTTACATATGTAGAAATAATCGTTGTATCTGAAAATGCTTGATTCCCAAAAACGTGATCCCCGTGATAGTGACTGTTCATCAAATACTTTACTTTCTTACTCGTTAAACTTTCAGCTTGGCGTCTTAACTCTTCCCCCGCTGAAGGAGTACTTAGCGAATCAAAAACTAGAAGTTCGTCACCTAAATCAATTATTCCTGCATTACTCCAAGCACCTTGACCTGGTTTAGCTATCGCAGCAAATACACCGTCACATAAAGTATGCAATGTAAAATATTTCGTTTCTACAATCTCCCGCTCCATTCTAGCTCCCCCTAGAAGTTTTTACATATTATAGCATTCATACTAGAAGATAAATCAATGTTTCGTGAAATAAAGTTGTTTAATTTATTATCAATACCTAAATTGTAAAAAGCCATAAAAAATAAAGGGTGATATATATTAGTTATCAATAATATGTATCACCCTTTTACTTCTTGTCAACAATCGCTCCTTATAATGGAATAACGAACATACTTTATTAATTTTGAACCCTTTCCATTAATCGCTTTAATTTATTTTCTGTATCCGTTTCCTCTACTGGTGTATAGACACTGCACCGTAAATCCATCTCACCTTGAACTTGAAGAGAAGTTAAATTAAACAACATTTTGCCTGCTTTAGCATGTCTGAATTCAATTATCATTTCTGGAGCTTTACTCACTTGACTTTCTTGCCACAAATTCTGAAATTCTGAATGTGAATGACTCATTTCATTAATAAATTGGTTGTACCATTCATCGCCTAAATAGTGTCCATAATAGGTACGGAAAATAGCAAGAAAACCTTTCGCAAAATGCTCCCAATTGACGGCCAATGCTTTGAATTCTTTTCTAGTGAACACTAATCGAATCAAATTTCTTTGATCATTCGGTATTTGTTCAAAATCTAAAAAAACATGAGCAGCTGCCGGATTCCAGCCCACTATATGGCAATGACGATCTGTAATGATAGTTGGACAATATGTTAATTCAGTTAGTATTCGCTTTAAAGAAGGGCTAAGCTCTGATTGATTATTTTTTTGATTTGTAATTTCTGATTTTGTCCCTAATGCTAGGTCATATAAGTAGTCTCTTTCATCATTATTTAATTGTAGAGCTGTGGAAATGCAATCAAGTACGATTGAAGAAACTTTTATATCTCTTCCTTGCTCTAGCCATGTATACCAAGTGGTACTTACACCTGCTAATTGTGCAACTTCTTCTCTTCGTAATCCAGGGGTCCTTCTCCGGTTTCCAGCAGGTAAACCAACAGTCTCTGGCTTGATTTGAGCACGTTTAGCTTTTAAGAATGTCGACAAAGCTTCAAGCCTAGTATTATCATTCATTTTTAAAACTCCCCATCTTATCAAGTTATTCTATTAGTAATTATACCAGGATAAACTATCACTTGTAATAGGATAAAAGAGATGTAAAATACAAGTAAATCATTTATTTGGAGGTATAAAAAGTGGAAAGAGTTGTGATTACTGGTATGGGGATCGTGTCTCCTTTAGGAAACAACATCCAAACATTTTGGAACAATTTGATTAATGGGGAATCTGGTATATCCACTATTGATACATTCGATGTTACTAATCATAAGACAAAAATTGCAGGTAACGTCCAAGGATTTGATGCAATTGAAGTTTTAGGAATGAACGCAGCTAAACGTTTAGATCGTTTTGCTCAATTTGCTTTGGCGGCAGCTGAACAAGCTTGGGTAGATTCTAAGTTAGACCTTGATTGTATAGATGTAGAAAGGTTAGGCGTATATGTAGGCTCAGGTATTGGGGGAATTGAAACCTTGATTGAAAATATTGATGTGCTTAGACAGAAAGGGCCTAGAAGAGTTAGCCCGACCCTAGTACCTGCCATGATTTCTAATGCTGCTGCAGCACAAATTAGTATCAAGTGGAACGCAATGGGACCTTCTATGTCGCCCGTTTCTGCTTGTGCAATTGGAAATACAGCTATTGGTGAAGCCTTTAGACTAATTCGTTCTGGAGAAGTTGACGTTGTGTTCGCAGGTGGAACTGAGGCAGCTATAACAGACTTATCAATTGCAAGCTTTAGTAATGCTACAGCAATATCAAGAAGAAACGATGACCCCACTAAAGCTAGTCGTCCTTTTGATGAAAAACGAGATGGATTTGTCATGTCAGAAGGAGCTGGAATTCTAATCTTAGAATCTTTATCTCATGCTTTAGGTAGAGAGGCAAAGATTTATGCAGAAGTCATTGGATACGGAGCAAGTTCAGACGCACACCATATCGTAGCTACTCATCCGGAAGGTAAAGGGGCCTACCTTGCAATGAAATCAGCTTTAAAAAATGCAAATTTATCGCCTGAAGAAATTGATGTTATTAGTGCCCATGCAACAAGTACAAAAGTTGGAGACATCTCCGAAACGATGGCTATTAAGCAGCTGTTTGGTAAACAAGCTTATCAGATTCCAGTAACAGCTAATAAATCTATGCTCGGTCATATGTTAGGGGCAGCAGGCGGGGTTGAAGCAATTGCTTTAGCAATGAGTTTAAAGGAAGGTATAATTCCTCCAACAATTAACTTAGAAAATCCTGATCCATTATGTGATCTCGATTATGTACCATCTATTGCTCGCCAAGTGAATATAAATACGGGTCTGTCAAACTCATTCGGTTTCGGAGGTCATAATGCCGCTATTGTTAAAGAAATACGAGTGAATAAACTATCTAACCGTTTCTTAAGGAAATGGTTAGATTTATTCCGTTCAATGGCCCGTTTGTTGAACAAGTAGAAAACGGAGTACCCTTAGATTTTCCTATGAGCTTTTGAATTGCATCCGTCCACGTTTGTGGACTAATGCTTATTTAGACTTCAATATTATATAACTTTATTGTTATTACACAATCAAGACAAAAAGAAAATCCACTCTTTTTTCAAAGTGGATTTCCTCATATTAAATAAGTCGCTTAATCTTCGTTTCATATAACGCAACAATTAGTAAGCCACCAAGTATAGGGATTAAAGAACTAAAGCTAAAATAAAAACCTTCATCATTGTATTGTCCTAAGAAATGAAATTGTAGCCATGGAACGCCATATGTTTCACCTACACCGTATAAAAAAACTGTGCTAAATAAAAACAATGCGAGACATTTTATAAATTCATTTCTTTTCATTACCATTCACCTCATTTAACGATGGTCATTTGTTTTGCATAGGCTACAAGATCTTCGATTGTTTGCTTAGAGTCTACAATAAACATGCTATATTGATAGCCGTTTTCCTGCCAGCTAATACAATGGAATTTATTCTCGTCCATTACAGTGCCTTTTTGACCTCGGATGTCCATTTCTTTTTCACCTTTAATAGGCTCTACATTCTTAGCATTACTATTTGCTTTAAAAACTGTTACTGAAATATCTTGCTGACCATTCTTCGCATAACTAAAAGTATACTCTGAACGATCTTCTATCCCTTTATCTAATGAAATTTCTTCCAAAGTTAGTCCATTTCCTTCTGGCACCATTAAAAATTCGCCAAGTTGTTCTTTCACTGTATCCAGTGTCACTGATTCAGATTCGGGTACATCTATTTCTTCTACTTTTGCATCCTTTGGAATATCAAGTGTAAATTGTGCTTCATCAATTTTTGCATTTTCATCCATTTTTGTATACTCTGTTATCATTTTATTTCCAGCACTATTTGTTATTGTTTTTAATGTTACCCATGTTTTTTTATCGACCCATACTTCAATATCACCTATTAAAGTATCATCTTTTTTAGCTTTCGCTACAACTTTATACGTATCTCTTCCAGCAATCTTCTCCTCTCCTGCCATTTTCACATCATGTGTATCCTTTACTGAGTTAAATAGTAATTCTAATTGGTCTCTTTGTGATGGGATTTCGTCTAACCCACCTTTGCTAATATCTATTTTATGAACAGTATTTTTAACAACATCATACATAATTACTTGTGAGCCATCGTTGACTGCGATGCTATGCTCACCATTTTCAGCTGTTGACTCAATACGTCGTTTACCATCTTTAGTCCAATATTTGACTTGAACTTTTCCACCAGCCTCACCCAAATCCATTGCGTATTCACCGTAATAAGCAGGTGGTTCTTTCGTTTCCTGTAATGCATGATCAATAATTTCCTGCGGTGAATATGACCCCTCTGTATTACAACCTACTAAGCTAAATGTTAATGCGGCAACTAAACCTGCTGCACGTAATGATTTTTTCCAATTCATTATGAATTCTCTCCTTTAAATAGTGGCAGCCAGCAAAGTACAGCTGTTCCATAGCCTTCTTTCGATACAAGCTCTACTGTCCCACCGTGTTTTTCTATTATTTGTTTTGCTATATTTAATCCTAGTCCAGTGCCGCGCTCCCCAGCCTTTGTTCGTGCTGTATCTGCTTGGTACATGGGCTCGAATAACTTCTCAATATCCTCTTTTTTGACACCTTGCCCGCTATTTTGCACAATGATATACATACCGTTCTGCTTATTCAGTGCTGGCGATACAAAATCAAAGCACCCTATAGGACACTGTCCAGCATTCACGGCTGCTAAACCTATCGTTGTACCTACCGCTCCATAGCGCCAAGCATTACTCATTAAATTGTCGATCACCCGTTGAAGCTGCTTCGGATGCACTGCATACATACCCGCTATGTCACAAGTAACTTCAAGCATAAATCCTTGGTCTTTGCATAGCTGATCATAATCAGACAGTGCCATTTCAAAAAACTCGGCCCCATCAACTGCAACAAGTTCTAAATGATAGCTTGTCGATTGCAGTAAAGTGTACATTAGTAAATCCTCTAACATATGCTTCATCGTTTCAGACTTTGTTAAAATAATCTGTCGATACTCGTCTTGTTGTTCTTCTGATAACGCCTTGCTTTGTAAAGATTCAGCATATGCTTGAATAGCTGTAAGAGGTGTTTTCAAATCATGGGAAATACTTGCAATCATTAACTCCTTTTGCTGTTGTTCAGCTTTTAAGTGAGTACGAGCAGTTTCAATTTCGTCCTGCATGGCAAGAAAGGTTTGAGCAAGTTCTCCAATTTCATCTTTTCTTGCCACTAAATTTGATTCCACATGCTCCCCCTTTGCAAAAGCACGCATTTGCCGCATCAGTTCATGTAACGGTCGATTTAATTTACGGTTAAGCAGCATTATAACTGCAAAATAAATAAGGAGAAATAATACTATAGAGCTAGCTATTACAAGCCAAGAACGACTTTCAACACCTTTTACCCAATCCGTCCTAACTAATTGAATCTCATAAACCCCAAGTAATTCTCCATCTTGATAAACAGGTTCTTTATAAGTAAAGGCATTGTAATTTTGCTTTAGCTCATATAAACCTTTAAAAATTCTTTCTCTAGAATCAAACACCTGTTTCAATGGATTTGAGGAATACAAAATCAAATCTGATTTCGAGTAAAGAGTAATTGCAAGATGCTCATTCGTTAGTGCTTCAATATCCTTTACATCCGCATTTTTTGTATAATACTTGGGATTTTGCAGAACAGACTTTACCTGATTAAGCTCTGTTAATTTTTCGAAATACTCACCAACGTTTTTATCTTGATAATAGGCATTAATCCACACATAAAGGCTATAAGCACCTGTTATCGGTAAAACCATCACGATGAAGAAAGTGATGAGTAACCATGTTTTAATCTTCATAATAGTTCACCGATAAAGCGGTAACCCTTGCCCCATACTGTTTGTATATAATACGGTGATTTTACTGGATCATTTAGCTTTTCCCGTAGTGCCTTTATATGTACTGTTACTGTATGTGTTTCATCTACGCTCGCCTGTTGCCAAATATGCTGATAGAGCTCTTCTTTTGAAAAGGTTTGGCTTGGATTTTTCGCAAGTAGTTTTAACAGAGCAAATTCCTTCTGTGTTAAGGCAAGTTCTTGATCATCAAGGCGCGCTGTTTCCTTTTGCCAATCAATTTTTAAGCCGTGTGCAAAGGATGCTACATCTTCTGCTATTTCTTTTTTCGTATAACGTTTCCAGCGACGTAAGTGTGAGGCTACACGTGCCTTTAACTCCTCTAAGCTAAACGGTTTCGCTATATAATCGTCAGCGCCCTGCAAACCCTCAACCTTATCTGCCTCTTCCTTACGCGCACTCATCATTATAATAGGAACATCACTTTCCCAACGAATATTTTGGCAAACCGTCAAACCATCCATCTCAGGTAACATCCAATCGACTAACACCAAATCAAACGTATCGGCTTGAAAATCAGCTAGCCCTTCAAGTCCTGTTGTTGCCCAAGTAATTTGGTATCCTTCTTGCTCAAGCGTATCCTTCACAATACGTCCTATCGCCGTATCATCCTCAATCAGTAATAGCTTTTCTCTCATCTGTTTTCCTCCTGTACTAACCTTACTATGTAAAAAGACATTTTTTCTGAACTTTATACTTTCTTTATAATTACCATAGATTTTGTTATCCGTCACTTCTCGTTTTTTATCCGTCGTTCGGGATGAGCTATCGGTCGGCGCGAGATTTTTCCGTCGCCTTTTCATCCGTCGTTTAGATCGAGCTTCCCGTCACTTCTCCTTCTCTATCCGTCGTTCTACCCGGACTTTCCGTCGCCTTCTTTCCCATCGGTCGTTCTGCTCGGGCCTTCCGTCGCTTCTCCTTTTCTATCCTCGTTCTACCCAAAATGCCCCTCAATTCTTATCTACAGCAACTTCAAAAACTCCATTTCGAAAAAGATTGTTCAATATGGAGTTACTCTTTTAGATAAGTATGAAATTTTTAGTAAAAAAGCTTGAGCGTAGAATCCATGGATGAACTACGCATAGTATTATGACTAGCCCCAACTCTTCCAATATAAAAACATGTGAAGATTTATCAAACCCCATACCTTTTAAGTCTTCGCGGAGTCTAATACTTGAAGAATATACAGTGTCTATATCACGTGTTGGATAGTTATTTTGCGTATAAATCTCTACCGATAACTACCATCTATTAACCTTCATAAACGATCATAGATCTATATGTATTTTTAACTCTTAAAAAATTATTAATCAAAAATAACGGATTTTGTTCATTTCTTTTTAGGACATTCTAGGAGTGGCTTGGTGATAGTGGTTGGTGGTACCAAGTTAAAAAGTGTGACAAAATGGGTAATATTTGTAATTTTTTAAAATAACTGCAATTTTCGACAACATTTTCATTTTTGTTGTGTTATGGTTGTATTGTTCTATTAAATGCAACTTATTAATAGAAAAAACAATTGTAAAGGGAGAGTTAATTATGTTTAAATCAAAAATTTCAAAAATGGTAGGATCACTGGCTTTATCAGGGGCTATACTAATTCCTGCAGTATCAGCGAATGCATGGACTGAGTATGTTTATGTTAAGGACTTATATCCGAACGCTGAACATTTTGTATTTGTAAATAGCGGGGCAAATGACAAGTATGTAATAGTACAAGAAAGAGGATGGGATGATAGAATATACGAAACAAAGGTAAAATGCGATAAAATGATGGATGGTAAGTGTTATGTAGCACGTGAAAGATAGTTCAAAATGTGCTACTAGGTGGGGCATTTAGTATTTATTGAAATACATAAATACAAAAGCGCATTGGCTCATTAACGAGTTGTGCGCTTTTTTTGTTTCTCGGGGAGTGAACCTAGAGTTGTTTAGTTAGTATCTGGTATTATAAAAACATCATTTTAAGTAAGTGATTTATTATTTGTTATATCCAGCCAATCATTCTTCGTACAAACTCTTCCAGAAGATTTAACATTTACTACGATTCTACCTGCGTGTATTACTGCACTTTCTTTATTTATTATCCTTTTTTCAATATACGTTGAGTAAAGTTCTATTGATTAGTTCTTCTCTTCTAATACATTTCCTTGTACATCATATTTTTTAAAGCTCACTAAGCCACCTAATACTCTTATTTCAACTAATTTTAAAACACCATTTTCATAAAACTCTTTTTGTATACCTTCTTAAGTATTTTTTTCGATATGTTTAATTTCTTTGACTTGGCCATTTGGATAAAAATAAACCATCTCCCCGTTCTTAATTCCATTCTTAACCATATAGTAGTTCGCTAAGGTACCATTTTCATAACAGTCATAAATTATACCTGTAAAAAGATGTTCATTATTATTTTGATCATATTCCACTATAAAGGAATCATAATCATCTCCTCCATACCCAAAATTTTTTCCAAATTTCTTCCCATTTTTCATAGCGCATTCTTTGTTTAATATTTTATCTTTCAACTTTGGATACCTCCGATATTACTTCAAATCCATCTAATAAATACGAAGAGTGTGGACAACATTTTAACATTACCCCAGCAGGTTTATTCTTATTAATTCCTGGTCTAATTACATTTACAGTCAAACCTTCTATTTCTGGAACTGCACTATCGATAGTATTTATCGCATGATAATATTCCCCAATTTTTTTCATATACTCCTGCAAATGCTGGTCCCATTTTATCTTTTCCAAAATTAGGTTCACCATTATATATTTATTTAAGTCTCTCCAATTCATTCCTTGTCTCACCAGTAAATTAATTCGTTGATTAATTTATTCAAATGTTAGCGTTACTTTTTTCGCTCATTCACCCAAGCAAGTTCTTCTTTCTTTAAAACTTAGCCAGTCATATTTAGCGGCAAACACCGCTATGACTTTACTACAACTATAACATTTATCAAGCTCTGAATAATTTGATTTTATCAGTAGTTTGTGTATTCTCTCCAAGTCTAAAAGCAATATCATTTATGATTTTATAATCAGTATCTGTATCCCTAAACATCTTTTTCAACTGCTTTCATAGCTTTAAACATCGAATTTTCAGGTTGTAGAGAAGTATCAGGAGCGTTATCTTTGAGTTCATTTATGCTACTTTGAGCGTAAAATTCAAATTTATTTATCCCACTATGTCCTAACTAAACTGCTTCTATGTGCGAATTCTTCTTGTGATAACTTTAGAGATTTGTGCATTTTCGATTTCACTCAAGATAAAATACCCCTTTTAATCAATTACAATGATAGAGTGAGATATATTCCACGTACTATGCCCTTCAAAATACAGACAACACTCTACTTTTTATGGAATATTTTTCTTTTATATGATAATCTTACACGAAGGAATATGAGAAAAAAGAAGTAAAAATAAGTGGTGTTTTTATAGGTCGATAGGAGGATTCATTTGTGAAAATAAGATTAGTAGCATTAATTTTTTTTTTGTAGTATTTGCTTCTTTAGTATTTAGTTCAGAAGCTAAAGCAGAATGGGAGAATTACAAGCCATCAAGTGCAATCTTTGATGAAATTGTTTACTTAGAAGAAAGAGGTTTGTTGCTTTATGGAGCGGAAAATAAATTAAAATCACTCATAAAAAAACAGTCAGCATACAGCTGACTGTTTACATTGCCTAGCGATGTCCTACTTTCACATGTGGAAGCCCACAACTACCAAAAAAGGCTCTTCAAGCTTTTCTATTTGCTATATAATTCCCACTCAATCATCGCTGGTAGAGCGAAATTTTATTTACGATAATATATTAATCTTGCTGTTGTATAAAGTTTGTCATCATTCACAGAGATCAAAGCAGTGTAATCATTCTTTTCCCATCTTGAATATAAATGGCTATATTCTGTATAGGTAAATCGGTAATCATTACCGAATTCTGCTACCCCTTGCCTATGTAGTCGGTCATGTAAAGAAGACATTTGAGCCCATGTGTGATAACTATCTTGTTCAGGAAGGAAATCATAGCTAATCATATCTAATTGCCCACCAGTAAAAAAGTATGTCAACTGTGCTGAAAAGCCATATTTTGTCGTTCCATAGACTAAATAAGTATCTCTACCATCCTGAAGTTTTTGTATAAGCTTTGATTTTTCATTTTTCTCTACATCACGAATAGTCAATTTAAAGTTAATATTATTGAAAGGCACAACAGGCTTCTTTGTAGATAAAAATGCATCTACTACGTATCCTTTGATATTACCAGCAGTCACATAGGACCAACCTACTAATGTAGAATGTACAGTTACCTGTGTACCATTACTTAATGAACCTACTGATGCTCCCGATTGACTGGCAATATTTCGAACGATAACCCCACTACCTGTATTAACGTACTTTGTCGTTGTTTTAGTCTGCCCAATAAAATCGGATTTAACATAACCTACCACATTGCCATATTGCACAAATGACCAACCATTTCCTACTGATCCATAGTCTTCAACAATCATATTATACTTTAATGTAGCTAATGTTGATGCTGAAGGAGATGGCTTAGATTTCACAACGAGACCACTTTTAGAATTTGCAATTTTAATCGTCGAAGGTGGAACACTTAAAAAAGAGGAAGAAACATATCCCTTTAGATCACCTGTTTGTATATGAGACCAACCATCTGAGGAAGAAAACTCTATCACAAATTCATCCTTAGCTAGATTACCAATGGAAGCAGATGTATCATTCGGCGACTCTCTCACAACCAAGTTGGTGCCACTTACAACCTTCACTGTTCGATAATCAGCCGCATCTGCTACTTGATGCTGAATGCTAAATAGCATCATGAGTACAAAAACTGCAACAAACCATTTCTTTAGTATATTCAATCAATTTACCTCCTTTTACAACTCTGTTATTCTACCATTTATCCTATTGATTGTATATATTTTCATATTTTTTATTACTAAACGTGTAAAGACCCATAAAACATTTTTAACATATATATACCAAAGAAAATTTCGATTGAAAACAAATTATAAATTAATAGATCAAAATTGGTCTCATCGCATCTAAAAAAGCTCAGAAAACCTATTATTTATAGGCATGCCAAGCTCAACTACACTTTTTACTTCATACAAATCTTCTCATCATTCGATTGTGTAGTTATTCGAAACTTCTTTAATCATGATATCCTCCTTATTTGTTATCTAATTTTAATTGACCCTTAATGAATATTAAACAGTCTCATTTTGGTTAGCAAAATACTTATTAGGGTCAATTTCATCAATTTTTGGTAGCTTACGTAACTGTGGTATGATAACCCAAGCTAATGATACAAACAACATACCAAGACTCCCTATCGCAAACGCTAAATGACTATTGGTTACGGTACCAATATAACCTCCAAATAATGAGCCCAATGGCATTGCAGAAGACGAAATACTAGCAATAAGAGAGAATGTTCTAGCCAAATATTGTTGAGGGATAATTCGTTGTCCAACAGCAGCCATTGTTACTTCAGCTGCACCTAGAGGGATTAACGCTATCCCAAATATAATGATTGATAATATATTTGATGAGACAAAAACTGAAGAAAGCCAAAATAATGAACTAATAAAGAATGTTGTTATTACCATTTTGCCGAAGTTAAATCTTTTTAAATACGGAGATAATATTACTCCACACAAGAAACCTGCGGAATATGTACCCATAAAAATTCCGTAAAGCTCAACCCCTCCCCTAGAACTTGAATATGCGGGAAGAACAGCTAGGGCTATTCCGAATGAAAAATTTGCCGCTATTGAGCCATAAAAAAATTTAGATATTATCGATCCGCGAACAAATTTGTATCCATCAAATAAGTCATTGATATATCTTTTAGTGTGACCCGTTAAAGTTCCACTTCCGGATTTCACTTTGAGTTCCGTAGGTTCTGAATAACTAAAAAGCAGAAAGATAAATATAGTTATTAAAAACAAAAATGCATCAAAAAAGTATATATTAATTGCGCCAATAATTGTAATTAACACCCCCCCAATACTATTTGCTAAGATATTGACTCCCGAATTAGCAAAACTGAAAAGTGAATTTGCACCAACTAAATCATCAGTTTCCACTATTCTGGGTAGTGCAGCGGATTGGGCAGGAAAAATAAATTGATTTATACAAGTTACTATTGGCATTATAATTAGTAATAACGTTACATTTAAAACTCCAATGTAATGTAAAAGTGGGATAGTTAGAACAAAAATGAATTGAATTAATTGTGTAACTATCAATAATTTTTTTAAAGAAACCCTGTCTACTATAGGTCCAATTAAAAATTGCAACATACGAGGAGCCATAGTTAAGAATCCCGCCAATCCGGTATAAAAAGTTGACCCCCCTATTTCATATACCAACCATATTGCGGCAATAGCATATAAACTATCACCGAAATTAGAAATGGTTCTTCCAAAAAAAAGCGCTGCGAAATTACGGTTTTTAAATAACTTAATCATTCACTCAACCTCTTCTCAATTTTAGACTATAATTATCTGTGGTCCTGTTTAAAAAAATAAACCGAGTTAAAAAAATGAACCGTGTGCCTAAAAAGGCGCCGCGAACTTACGATTTTTAAATAACTTAATCATTCACTCAACCTTTTCTCAATTTTAGACTATAATTATCAGTGGTGCTGTTTTAAAAAATAAACCGAGTTAAAAAAATAACCGTATACCTAAAAAATTATTTTTCCCTAAAAAAAGCATTTGTTATTTCAAACCCAAAGCTGCCTAAATAATACATTCTCGTGTTTGGATTAGACTTATTTTCTTTTTCCATTAAAATAAGCTCATCAAACAATTCATTTATTTTATTAGATATCTTTTCAAATTGATCTTTAGTTAGATTAACCTCCGCTTGAATCATAGATGTGGCAAATTTATCATCCTCAAAAAACGCTTTACTTGGTGCATTAAATACTCGTTCTTTGACCCTATCTATTGTTTTTATTAGCGCCATTCTATTAGCCTGACTTATTTCATCTGCATAAGGGAACAATTCTATACCTGGAAGGAAAGATAATGCAACAGCTCTATAAAACTTTTGTACAGTGCCACCTTTTACCTCTTCACGTATAAGTTGGATAAAATTCACCTTTTCTAAGGCCTTTAAGTGATAATGAACCTTTGAACGTGGGATTTCTAAAACTTCAGATAGTTGTTGCCCAGTATATTCCTTCTCAATGAGTAATACTAATAGCTGGACCCTTAACGGATCGCTTATTGCCTTAAGTTGTTCTCTTGTATGTACAATTTGTGTTTTTTCCATTCTATCGCTCCTCTTTTCTTGTTTGAAATGGTTAATTCCCCCTTCCCCCCTTTTTTATGTAAAATTGAAAGTCCTCGATTACTTGGAACTCGCATCGAAATTTAACTATCATGTATTTTCTCACTATCAAAAATAACTTGCAACTAAATCTCTTCAAAACTTACTTAGCGTTGGATAGGCTACACTTACTTGGACAATGAAATTAGGGTCTTGTAGAATAAAATTCAAATGCTCCATTCTGAAGATCATTGAAGGTTTTATTTAACCATGCAGTAAACTTCTCCTTCTCTTCGAACTGTGGATAATGAGCCGACTCTTCAAATATAATGAACTCTTTTATAGATGCTTCCAGTCTATCATAATATTTTTTTTTGCAGCATTAACAGACGTCATATAATCGAATTTCCCCATTACAAAATAAACTGGGAATCCACTTGCTTTACAAGATCCGGAATATTATGCTTTGTCCCTTCCTTCAACAACGCTTCTTGTGTAACATGAATACCTCTTAGATAATTAAGTGAGATTGGAGCGAATTGCTTCGATCTCTTTTCTTTAATACCCACACATTTTAAAGAACCCCTTTGAAACTCTTCAGTCTTTAGTTATTTGCCGTTTCCTATAAACAATCAAAGCAATAATCGCAAGAATTAAAACTAAAATACTAGAAGTCAAATAGAATAAAGATAAAGCTCTCTTTTCTCCCCAGTTGTTAAACGCTTGCGAAAAACCGATAAAAATCATCCAAAAGGATAGTACCAATTGAAGTTTTGAAACGTCTTTAAACAATAGAATACCTCCCTTCCATACTCCTTCTCCGCAACCAACATATTATATATTGTAGAAAGGAGGTGTTTTTTATGGGATACTATGGCGGAAATGTTGGTGGCATTGGTAACTGCGGCTATTCCGGCGGCGGTTATGGTAATGGTTCTGCATTTGCCTTAATTGTTGTTCTATTTATACTTCTAATTATTGTCGGCGCTACTTTCTTAAATACAAGGTATTAACATTTCCGATGTAAGGGTCGCCCTCCCAGCCTGGTGACCCTTTATTAATTTCTTACATCAGAATGCCCCACCTTACTGAACATTTTCTTTCAGGTATTCATTCAATATAGTTATGAAATTTATAGTTTCACTTTGGTATCTCTGTTTAAAGTAACCTTCTACTCCTTCTTCTTCAACTAACCTGCACCGTTAGCTCAACTAGAAAAAAGATGCTGCCGCTGCAACACCTTGTTTAACTCTAGCCCCCGTTAGCTTAATTAGATTATTTAAGAATTATGAAAAACGCCCCTCAAGAATCCCTCTTCGGTCATTTTAAAGATGAAACCAATATGAAAGCTGCGAAACATTAGAAGAAGTAAAAGAAGTGAAAAGTTATATGATGTATTACAACCATTATCGAGGGCAATGGAACTTGAAAAAGCTGCCGCCTGCAAAATACAGACAGCAGCTCCAAAAGGTTGCCAAGCTTTTTTCAAAATGTCCTTTACAAAGGGTACACTTTAATGAACCGTGTAGCCCTTTTTACTATTGTTTTGAGTAATATTTAGCTCGATCTTCACTATTTGATAGGAAGCCTAGCTCCACTAGAATGGCTGGAATATTCGTACTTGCAATTACAATGAAATTTTCTTTTTTGACCTTTTGATCATTCATATTTACGTTTTTAACAATTTGATTGTTTACAAACGTCGCAAAATCAATGTCTCCCTGATGCATATCACCTAGTGTTTTAGCGAAAAATGTTTCGGTACCTTGCGCAGAAGTATTATCTGCATAATTAACATGGATACTTACGAAAATCTCACCATAATTAGCATGTGTAAAGTCAAGTTGAACAATATTCCCCCTTTTTTAACCTATAAATCTTGAGATAAACGAACCATATCCCTGCACTGAATACCGTTCTCAAAAATTTCTTCTGGGTAATGCTTAACAAAAAAGTCCATATCAACACCAATTATTCTAAAACCGCATTTTTGATAAAGAGCCAATTGCCCTATGCTTGAATTTCCAGTTCCAATTTCTATTGTTTTGTATCCTTTTGTCTTAACTACCTTAATTGCATCCATTACCAACTGTTTCCCTATACCTCTACCGTGTTGCTCCTCTACGACTGCAACATTCACCAGCTCCACTGTTTCTGGTCTTGTTGGAAGTAATACATAAACTCCAATAATTTGCTGTTCGATTTCAGCTACAAAACATTCGCCTCTATTGACATATTCCTCAATAATCTCTCTTGAAGGGTCAGCCAATAGCAACAATTCCATTGGAAGTTTTTCATCTTTATTAAGTTTCCTAATATCCATTTTAATCTCCTTTTTTAACCTCTGACTTCTTTGATAATATATCATTGTTTTTTAAACTAATCTGTCCGTTAGTGAAAAAGCGATTGCTCTAATTGAACAATCGGACCCCGTTAGCCATCCATGAAGCACAAAAATCAGCACTTCACCACAGAAAATGAAAGATGATTAAGTTCTTTCATGGGCGTTGAAGAAATGTATCTACTTAAATTCATTTGCAAATGCACCATTTTCGTTATGCAATAAATATCTTTTATCATTAACTACATTATGGTAATCAATTTCTAAAAAATATGTTGCTTTACTTAGAACGTCATAAAAGAAAGGAACAAACTCCAAATCTTTAAAAACATAGACTTCTATTTGTTCATCATTATTTCTATATGCTTCAAATATACGATGGTTTCCATTGATACAATAAGGTTTGTTGTTGGTTAAATATCGACTCTGAAGTACCATTACAGGATTTTTATGATTGGGTTTTATTCGGTTTGGGTCTTTATTTATGTTACCTTGGTCAACAGCTTCAATTATATTCGATGGAGAAGTCTTTATGGGTTTATTGTTTTTTTCTTTTATAAATGTAGTAGCCCCGTCTATATCTAAGGTATACTCAAATACCCCAGTCGTGAACTCTGCATATAACGAGAATGTCTCCTGACCAATTGGATGTATCACTGGGTAAGTTTCATCTACAAGAGTTTGGTTTAAAATATCAGTCCATTTTGAGGCAACTTCAGCCCCATAGCTGGATTCTTTCCGCATTACTTGAATGCGTGAAATAAAGTGTTTAAAAGGTTTGAATTCCTGAGACTCTTTTTCGTATAATTCTATTTTACTCACCATTTAATATCCCCTTTGCTACTTTTATATCAAAAAATCAAATTCACTTTTTTTAGATTTCTAATAATAACCACCGTTCATACACCCCATTATTTTTTAAGACATTTTATTTACTTCTATGTAAAACAATTATTTTCCATCTTCAATTAAACTGCCTCGTTAGTAAAAAAATAAGAGCTGCCTAAACAGCTCAATGATCTTCAAGTAAAGCAGCTGTTAGTTCAATAATAAAATTATTATTTATTAATAACTACTGACTCACTAAATATTTGTTTTTAACATCATTCTTTGTTCAATTAGTCTGCCCCTACAGCTACAATTTTGCAAGTTGAAATTGCAAATCTAAAGATTGGTTGGTTAGGACTTATTGGTAGAGTACCTAACACAATACCAAGACCTGTTTGTTCCACGTTAAAATCTACTGCAGTAGACCCATTACTTACCAAAAGATTTACTGTTGAACCAATAAGTGTATTCAGCAATTGTCTAATTGGTCTTTCGCGACAATTGCATTCACATCCAGAATCAACAGGTGGCAACAAATTGATAGTAGGTCCTGGTGGGAAAAAACCTACCCCTGTTACATCAGAAATATTTACAACATAAGTTGTAGTTCCATTTGTAACAGTAACTAAAAAATCATTCACCTCAACAATAGTGAATAAAAAAAGGAGAGGAGGTACATTAGGTGCGTCTGCAATAGTACCAAGAATTACAGTTTGCCCAACAAGTTGTTGTAAGACGGACTGAAGTGGAGAAACACAACAGTCACAAAGACATGAAGATGAGGGGACTGAAGGACAATGACTATTAAGAGCTGTGTATTTAACCGGAGGACAACATCCGTTAGGTTTTATTCCAGTAATTTTCTTTTTTTTAGACATAATTTCACCCCACTATTTCTTATAGAGTATGCTTTTAAGAAATATTAGATTAGATTAAAAACTACTCAAGTTTTATTGAACATGAACAAACCCAATGTGCCATCAAATAATGCTTGTGGTGAAAGTAAAATAACCTTTTCAATTTCAAAATCATTAGGTTTTCTAATATCTATTAAAATCAGTCATTTCTATATCCTTATAAAAGTTAAGCTTAGAATTACAATAGAAAATAATATTTTCAGGAATCCCTAAATTAAATTTCGGAAAACGAATAGTTAAACCTCTCTCCCAAAATCAATTAAAAATTTAAAAACTTTTAAAATCTATTTTTATGTAATTTCTCTCTTATTACCATCATCGAATTACGAATATCATTAATTTCACTATCAGTTAGTCCATTAAACAATTGAATTATTTGGTCATCTGACTGAATATTAATTTGACCCAGCAGTTCCTCTCCTTTTTTTGTCAAAAAGAGAAGGCTTTTTCTACTGTCGATTGTTGAGCTTTTTTTCTCTATTAATTCTTCCTTCTCTAATTTACGTAAAATTCTGCTCATATAGCTTCTATCAATATTAAGTTCTTGCACGAGAATATTGGCAATACACTCAGTTCTCTCGCTTATTTCAAATAGTATTCGTGCTTCAGTCAATGAATAATCTGTATCAAGAATTTGGTTATTAAATAAACCAAGTACCTTTGTATAAAATCGATTGAATTGTCTGATATCATAAATAATCTCTTTATCCATAAATTCTCCTTTAGTTGACTTTGTCCACATTTAACATTAATATAACTATATCCTTACAACGTGGACTTTGTCCACATTATAAGGATGCCATTTTCAAAAATCTTTCGCAATCTTTATTATTACCGAATTGAAGGAGATTATATATGATAATTCGAGAAATTAGAAAAGAAGACAATGCAATAGTAAAGGAAATCATACAAGATTCACTAAAATCACTAGGATTAGCAATTCCAGGGACAGCTTATTTTGACCCTCAACTTAACGACCTTCACCAGTATTATAATAATTTAAAACATGCGAACTATTGGGTGGTCGAAATGGAAGGAGAGGTTGTTGGTGGAATTGGTATAGCACCGTTTAACGAACATGATAAAGTTTGTGAATTGCAAAAGCTATACTTAAGTACAAAAACACAAGGTTTAGGATTTGGAAAGATGCTAATGGAAACAGCTTTATCATTTGCATCTAAACATTATGCAAAGTGCTACTTAGAAACAATGCATGAATTAAAAACTGCATGTATATTATATGAAAAGTTTGGATTTACACTTTTACATGAGCCGCTATCAGGTTCTGACCATTCTACTATGAATGCATGGTATTTAAAAGGTTTGAATTAACCATAAGTCTGGTAGCTTGCCAAAACAACTCTTCGGGAACTTCCTGCATCACAATTGTGGTAAAATAGGTTAATTATGGTGTGTTATGTTATTGGGGTACTATAATTGATGAAGAAATCCATAATTATTTTAGTAGTGATAGGCGCAATTGGTGTATATTGGTTTTGTCCTAAAGCACACGTTGAAGAACCTATTGTGATATCCGTTCAACTTGACGAAGTAAGTAAAACATTAGCCGTTTCATACATAGTTGAACAAAATAACGATACGTATTTAATGGAAATTGCACATAATACAAAAGGATTTTACCCTCCACGAAACAGTGGTAATGGGGATGGGGAAACTAATTTTACAGAAGTATTAGCAGTACAAAATGGCTATGAGCTACGAGAAGATGTAGTTGAACTAACAGACGAACAGCTCTCCTACTTTCTTTCATTAGAAGGGCGCACATTACCTGTTGACATTTCATTTGAAAACTATTCTCCAATTGAAACAACAATTGTTCTACTAATGAAAGGTGAGGCAATAGACGTAATAAAGAATGATGATTTACTTCGCTATACGTATACATCCTCTAAAGATGAAACGATTGATTCAATCGGTCATTATGATAGTGTAGCTACGATTTCATTCGAGCAGAATAATGAGAAAGTTGATTTTCCACTCACACTTACACAAGGAAGTTCAGTAGATATTCTTATCCACGAACCATACAAACTTAGTTCGAAGGATAAACTTTTACTTGAAATTACAATGATTGATGGACAATCAGTTACGAATAATATCTTAATGACTAGATCTATTCCAAAAGGATACTTAAAGCAAATTGTAAAGGAAGCGAATGCTAATAATAATTGAGTAGATTATTTATAATCTACCAAAGCCTATTTAAATACATAAGCGTTTTAGTTGAATTAATTTTTACTATATACAAAACAAATCTAATAAACGTTCCTAAATGCTAATTTGGGCACACATAAACCTCAAAATGTTGATAGTACAACGTTCTGAGGTTGTTTTGTGTGCGATACGTCCATACGTTTTTTTATGCAAAGGCCTTGAACGCAGTTACTGTAAGTCTTTTTTTAATTTGCAGAAAAATGCTGCTGGTACACTGTCTGTATAAAATCGTACATATTCAGGCTATTTCTTAACGTCGTAAATATGCACTTTTATTACGAGCCCCTTATTGAACTACCCTGCTCCGTTAGTTGAATAGCAACAATTTTTTCGAAAACAGCCTTAATATTTTATGTACTCGCTATTTAATA
The DNA here is from genome assembly GCF_054665055.1 of Lysinibacillus sp. CTST325. Taxonomy (NCBI): domain Bacteria; kingdom Bacillati; phylum Bacillota; class Bacilli; order Caryophanales; family Bacillaceae; genus Lysinibacillus; species Lysinibacillus sp. CTST325. The sequence continues at coordinate 92,316 of NZ_BAAFHO010000005.1, forward strand.
CAATAATTATAAGAGTAATTATCAGAATTATATATCCCAAAGAACCTAATTTATTATCATTATGTTTATTTTTCTTTTCAATGATTTTTTCAATAATTACAAAGAAAATAGATAGAAAAACAAAAGCTCCAATATACAAATAATCAGAGAATAATAGGATTAATAATAATGCGCAAAATATTAAATATTTAAAAAGTTTACTTTTAAGCATAAATTCTCCTTCAATATATTCTTTAATTCCTTTGTGAACTAAACTGCACCATTAGTTCAATAAGAAAAAAAGAGCTGCATATGCAACTCAATGATCTTCAAGAAAAGTACTCCGTTAGTTTAATTTAGCTAGCTGTTTCAATTAATATTTTTTATATTATAAATCAATTCTTATGTTTTCACTCGGGTTTAAAATTGTAGAGTTTTCCTTGTTCAATACATCACTCGTAATACTCGTAATAATATTTATTGTATTAATTTCACTAAATGGAACCTCTAAATTGGGAATAGCAATATAACTCTCATCGACTACTTTATTTTTGAGGGTTATCGAATCAAATGATGGAAAATAGAAATCCTTCGATTTAATTTGAGTTTTATTATTAATTGTAAGTGTATCAGCAGGGTAGAAAACTATATCTTTATCGGTTGTATTTTCAACTTTATAAGATATATCAATTAAATTTAATTCATCATTGAGATCTTTACCATGTTTCTCTTTGATTCGTTTTACAGTAAACTCAGGTAAATTTGTCAATTGTACAAAATTGATAGATTTAATAGTAAATTTAATAGCACCCATATCATAGGTTTTGTCTACATTTTTTATTTTAACTAATGTAGCTTTATTAAAACCATCACCCAAAAATTTCCACTGCCCTACTTCTGTAAGTGGACCATTTGTTGGTTCGCTATTTTTGACACTTAATTGGACCACCTCTGTTTTCCCTTTTTCTTCATTTAATTCCGTATTTTCATTCATCTGGTTAGTCGGTTTATCTACACGTGCATTTACTAAAGATATAGATGAGACAGCGATTAAAGTAGCAACGCCAAATACAGACCAACGATAAGAGTTTTTGAATTTTTTTATCATAAGGATCCTCCTTTTCAAAGTTTTTTTATTTCTACTTAAGTTTGCCAAACTTGGTATTTGATAAAAATTTGAGTAGTGTTCTAAAAGGCTAATAATAGTATGACCGTATGCAAGTTGCTCCTCTGAATTTATATATGTAAGAGCTAATGAATCACAGGCTAATTCCTGATCTTCTCTCATACATGAGTAGGCATACCAAAGAATAGGATTAAACCAATTTAGAATGAGTAAGCCATACATAAGCCAATTCACCCCAACATCTCTTCGTTTGATGTGGGCTAATTCGTGAAGAAAAATGTATCGTAGCTGTTGCTCATTTAATACTTTCGAGTGTACGCCTGACAATAACACCTTTGGCCTAATAAATCCGACTACAGTTGGACTTGAAATATTTCCAGCAAAAAAAAGTGGGATTTTCTGTTGAACAGACATAGATTTTTTACAATTCTCAAAGATGGTGACAATTCTCTGATTTGTAATCATAGGCTGTTTTTTTATGAAATGAAGTAAACGCCTATTTATAATGATAGTAGTAAAGCCCAAAATGATAACCCCAGTAAGCCAAATGTATATAAGGATTGTATAAAAGGAAAAAGTCTCATCATTTTGGTTTGCATTATCGCGACTTAGTTTCTTATTTTCCTTAGCTACTTGGGTTGAACCAGTTGCAAAGGAATCTTCTTTAGTAACTTTTGAATAGTCTATATCTGTCGATTCTTTCATATGTTCTTTTGAAGAAGAAACAGTGGTAACAGCAGTCCCATTACTGTATGAAAAGATAGAATAGATACTGTAGGTACTATTCAAAGACCATGGCAATAAAAGTCTTACAATTAATATCATCCAAAGTAGATATTGCCATCGTGGATTTAACTGATTTCTAAACAAAATTTTTACACATAAGATTAGAACAACTAGAATACTTGCCATAATTGAGGTTTCTATCAACCAATTAAAAAAATGAGGTAGATAGACGTTTATAAGCTTGTCCATCATTATTAGCTTTCCTTCCTCTGATTTTCCTCAGTCTTCTCATCCAGAATACGCTTAAGTTCGTTAATATCTTCTGAAGATAACTTTTCTTCTTTTAAGAAGTTCACAAAAAGTGGTTTAAATGCTGCGCCATAGAAACGTTTAAGTAATGATTCTGTTTCTACTTGAAGATACTTATCTTGTGACACTAAAGGAAAATATGCATATATACGTCCTGTATCTTGATGGTAAGAAATGGCTTCTTTTTGGACTAATCGATTAATAAGTGTTCGAATTGTCTTCGGTTTCCAATCCGTTGTTGACTCTAATACTTTAATTACTTCATTTGCTGTTTGCGGGGATTTTGACCAAAGAACTTTCATAACTTCCAATTCAGCTTCGGAAATCTTAGGTAATTCTTTCATAATATAAAACTCACCTCCCTGTATTACAAATGTAATCCATATACAAATATTACGTTTGTAATCAATAATTGTCAATCTTATTTTAATTTTTAAATAGATGCTCACAATACGCTCATGCTTTCCGTCGCCTTCTTTCCCAGCCGTCGGTCTACTCAGATTTTCCGTCGCTTCACCCTGTTCGACCTATCCTCACCTTGCCATTTCTATCCGTCGAGCCTACTTTTTAATCAAATCAAAAAAGGAATGCACACAATTTGTGCATTCCTCCCATTTTGTTAGAAAAATAAACTTAATATGAAATAAATAGCTGCAGCCATGACTGCGGAAATTGGCATGGTAATTACCCATGTTGTCACGATTTTTCGTGCCATGCCCCATTTAACACCTCTTACACGGTGTGCTGTTCCTACTCCCATGATAGATGAAGAAATAACATGTGTTGTAGATACTGGTAAGTGAATTAATGTCGCACCGAAGATGATGGATGCAGAAGCAAGGTCTGCTGCTACCCCGTTTACTGGACGGATTTTCATAATCTTGCCACCGACTGTTTTGATGATTTTATAACCACCTACAGAAGTACCAAGACCCATCGCACATGCTGCCGCAAAACGTACCCAGAATGGAATATCGTCTGTATGATGCAATCCTCCTGCAATTAAAGCGAGCGTAATAATCCCCATTGCTTTTTGCGCATCGTTTGTACCGTGTGTAAAAGATTGTAAAGCTGCTGTACCAATTTGCATTGTCCGGAAGCCTTTATTCGTTCGATATAAATTCATATCCTTAAATAACACTTTAAATAAAGACATCATTAAGAAACCGGCTGCAAACGCAAGTAATGGCGAGAAAATAAGTGCCTGAATGATTTTTATAAAGCCGGTATAGTTCAATGCATTAAAGCCAGCAGCCGCAATTGCAGCACCCGCCACAGAGCCAATTAATGTATGTGACGAACTAGATGGAATTCCAAAGTACCACGTTACTAAATTCCATGTAATCGCTGATAATAATGCCGCTAAAATAACGACAGAACCTGTAGTATCTCCATCAAAAGCATTTAAGCTGAATGGGTCAACAATATCCTTTGTTAATGCTTTTGCTACCCCAACGAATGTAATAGCTCCAATGAAGTTCATAATTGCAGCCATATATATTGCGGTACGTGGCTTTAATGCCCTTGTTGATACCGAAGTTGCTATCGCGTTGGCCGTATCATGGAAGCCGTTAATAAAATCGAACACAAGCGCGAATATAACGACTAATATTGTTATCAGTAATATCGTATCCATTTCGTACTCTCCATCTTACGCGTTACGCATAATTATTGTTTCAATTGTATTTGCTACAGTTTGACAGTAGTCTGCAATATCTTCAAATTGTTCATAAATACTTTTGAACACGATGATGCGCATCGGATCTTTTTCTTGAATAAATAATTGCTTCATCGAAGAGCGGAAAATTTCATCACATTCACGCTCATAGTCCTTAATTTGAATAGCATGTTTACGCATTTCAACAAGCTTTTTACTATTTAATAGCTCCATTGCTTGGACCATTTCGTCTGTACTTTTCGCAATATATGTTAAGAATTGGCGCATCGGGTCTGTAACTTCTGTTAAATTGTACATGTCAAAATGAGCAATACAGCCTTCCATTCCATCAATAACATCATCTAATTTATTGGCAAGTGATAAAATATCTTCACGCTCAATAGGTGTCATAAATGATTTATTGAGCATGACGATAAGCTCGTGAATCAATTTATCTCCACTTGTTTCATATCGCTTCATTGTGTCTGCGATTTCTTTTAGTGAATCTATATTTTCAATACGTGCGTTATGAGCGTAATAAATACCTTCTTTAACGTTTTTAGAAATGTTTAATAATGCTTTAAAAAATGGATCTTGCTTGTTTGAGTTGAACATCATGTTCCTCCTGTTGAATGAATATTGTCGATTTCTGCAATCATCATAACAAAACTTTCACATAATTCTACAGATTTTTAAAGATAAAATAGTTGAATTTACAAAAATGTAATATAAAATTTGCCACAATTATTTTTAGGTACTTTTCCAAGTTGAAAACGTTGGAAACTCGATAACAAAAATTATCGATTTCTCTTTAAATATTACCGTTTTTTCTTTCATTTTTATAAAAATACTTGAAAAAACATTTTTTTCTTCAATTTTTTCATCGTTTTAAATGTTAAGGAATTGTAAACGACATTTACATTCCTCCATTGTCATTTATTACAATTCGCAGTACTGTTATAAGAAAAGTTTATCTTACAAATAAGGATGTGGGTATCATACATATGGACATCGATTTACTATCACTTGTAATCCTTTTAGTACTTGGCTTTATCGCATCCTTTATCAATAATGCCTCAGCATAATTGCGTCTGGAATCGGCTTTGTGCTTGGACCTGCACGAAGCAGGTCAGTTAGCCGTTATCGCATGGATGCGATGATTTTTAGGCTAACATCCTTTAAGAACTCCTTTCCGATTCCGTGACATCCGCCGGAGGCATTAACTTCTTTCAGCAGCTGTTTGGACACCCACTGGAAAGTGACTTAAAACCTGTAACTGACACTTTGCTTTCGCTACAAAAGACATTTGCTGAAAGAAGTTAAATGCGATTGTCGGTGGCAGAGGATTAATTTCGTTATCTGCGCTTTTAGCTGTTGGTTTACCCCCAAGTACAGCAATTGCCACAAACAAACTCGCTAATACAATTAGCAACGGGACTAGCATGTTAACTTTTTTACGAGCTGGCAAGGTTGATGTGAAAAAGAATAAGAAAATAATGCCTTTTATTTTTATTGGTTCATTCATTGGTGCATACACCGTACATCTCGTATCGCCAGCTATTTTAAAGCCTCTAATGCTTGTTATGCTCGTACTAGTTACAGCTTATACGGTTTTCAAAAAAGATTGGGGTCAGAAACCTGAAGAGCAGACATTAAGTACTGTTAAAAAAATTGCCTTTGTTGGCGCTTTTGCTGCTGTTGGCTTTTACGATGGTTTCTTCGGACCTGGCACTGGTTCTTTTTTTATTTTCCTTTTATTAATGATGGGAAATGATTTCTTGCAGGCAGCGGGAAATGCAAAAGCCTTTAATTTCACATCGAACTTAGCCGCGCTTGCTATGTTTTTACTATTAGGAAAAGTTAATTTTTTATACGGTTTACCTATGGGCTTCGTCATGATTTTCGGTGCGATAATGGGGTCAAAATTTGCGCTGAAACGCGGGACAAAAAATGATGCGTATTATTTTTATCATCATGACTTGTACATTAATTATCAAAAATGCCTGGGATTATTTCAGTATTCATTAAGGTGGATCATTACCATAACGTGTGGTTGATTTCCGTTCCAACTGGGCGCTTTCCTGGGGGCGTCCGATGAGCCGCTTCGCTTGGCTGCAGGGTCTCATCTGTGACGCTAATCCCCAAGGAGTCGCCCAGTCTCCACTCCAATCAACTAATATACAAGGCATACGTTTTAATGAATGTCATCCACAACTTTTGGTGATGAGCCATTAAGGCCCAGTTTTAAAAGATCACCAAGGAGAAATACTATCGATTTCATCGGCAAAATTTATCAGCCAATTGACAAAAATTATTAGCGTGCTATAATTCTTTTAGGCTTCACCGCGTTGAAGCGAAGAAGTAACTAGTAGGAGGATTAGCATGTTTCGAATAGAAGCTAAGAGTAACCCTCGATTTATTGAGGCAATCTTTATAATAATATTAATAATTGCCATGATGGCAGTCAGTATTGGGTATTTACAAGCAACACCCCATATACCTATTTTTCTTGTTATTTCACTTTTAATTGCCTATGGATTACTAAAAAAAGTTCCTTTTCGTGAGCTTGAAACTGGTATGATTGCTGGTGCAAGTGCTGGACTTGGGGCAGTTTTTATTTTCTTCTTTATTGGCATTTTAATTTCAAGTTGGATTATGGGTGGCACAATTCCAACACTTATCTACTACGGCTTTTTAACAGTTACACCAAGTTTTTTCTTTGCAATCGTATTTTTGATTTGTAGTATCGTTGGTGTTTCTGTTGGTAGTTCTTTAACTACTGTAGCAACTGTAGGCGTTGCCTTTATGGGAATTGCTGGTGCAATGGACATCTCTTTAGCAATAACAGCTGGTGCGATTGTTTCAGGAGCTTTCTTTGGTGATAAAATGTCTCCGTTATCAGATACAACCAATCTTGCCTCTGGTACGGTTGGCGTCGATCTTTTCGAGCATATTAAAAATATGGGTTGGACAACGATTCCAGCATTCGCAATCTCATTCGTTCTTTATGCAATATTATCGCCAACAGAAGCAAATACTTCATTTGAAACAGTTGAGCAATTTAAAGATGGATTACTGTCAACTGGTCTTATTCATTGGTATACATTATTGCCAATTGTTGTTCTTGTTATTATGACTTTTTATAAAGCGCCTGCACTTATCACACTCGCAGTCGTCTCAATTCTTGGTGTTGGACTTGCCTACATACAAGAACCGATTGCACTATCGAATGTCTTTAAAATGCTTTTTGAAGGCTATAAATCTTCTACGGGGAATAAAGACGTGGATGCATTACTGAGTCGTGGTGGTATGAACAGTATGCTATTTACAATTGCCTTAGTCTTATTAGCATTAACAATGGGTGGTCTTTTATTTACGCTCGGCATTATTCAAAGTATTTTAGCGAAGGTAGAGAGCCTCTTTAAAAGTGCTGGCTCTGTCATTACAGGAGCTGCTATTACAGGGATTGGTGTGAACACTTTAATTGGTGAGCAATATTTATCCATCCTACTTACTGGAGAAGCATTTAAAGCACAATTTGCGAAGGTAGGGCTTGCCCCTAAAAATTTATCCCGTGTTATGGAGGACGCAGGTACTGTAGTCAATCCTCTTGTTCCGTGGAGTGTTTGTGGTATTTTCATTGCTAGTGTACTAGATATACCAACAACAACTTACTTGCCGTTTACCTTCTTCTGTCTACTCGGACCAATTTTGACGATTATTTTTGGTTGGACCGGTAAAACATTAACGAAGCTTGAAAAATAAGATTGGTAGCTGATGAATTCGTCAGCTACCTTTTTCTATCTCCCTCTAAAATTTTGGCTATAAATTCATGAAGATCAAATAAAAGAATGACAATAGAAGAGTCGATTACACCCATGCTTCAATTAACCAAACAACCAAATCAGCAGCTATAAAAGGCTATGTGTTATGTTAATAAGTTATTTAATGAATTTATTTGTTTTATCTTACTTTCCTCTGCTATGCTATGCTAAAAGTAATAACTAGTTTATTTGAGGGGGTATAGAAATGACACCAGCTGAATTAATTTATTTTAGCGTGATTGCTCTTGCTCTATTAATCATTATTTTACTAATCGCTTTCATTTTTAGAAAACGAAAAAAATGCGTATTAGCTATTATTATTCTGCTGATTATCAGTTATATAAGCTATATTGCTTACTATCCTACTTTAAAAATCAAAACTCATGCAGAAAGGTATATTCAATTAGAAACTTATTTGAACCAAACATATCCTAATCAACAATTTTCGGTAACGCCTGAGCACTTTGAGCCTGGCTATACAGTTGGTCAGTTTAGTGTGCATGCAATGGAAACACCTCAAATTGGAGTCGATCTTAGAGTTGATAAACAAGGAAAAGTTACGCAAGTCTCTACATGGACAAAAGAGGAATACCCTACACAAGAGAATCTATGGAAGGTGATCGAATTTCACCTTTTTGAAGAATATACACTCGATAAAAATATACCTTTCATTACAAAAAAAGATTATTGGTTTAATGGAGATGGATTAACTGTTTTTGCTTTAAAGGTCAATGATTCACCAGCCATTGCTGTTTTTACATATAGTACAGCTGGATACAGTTTACGACATTTTGTCGAAGGTAAAGCTGGGGAAATGATTTCTATTGAAACTGAGGATTTTGTCTTTGCTTATATGGATGAAAAGTATACAGGCGAAGCAGCAACAATTACTACAAAGTCTGGGGAACAATATGTATTAAATCCAGATAATCAAAAAATGAAATTAACTGTTATTCCTATTGCTAATTAATCTTTCGTTACTTTAACTACAAGATATAAAAGGCGCATTCAAAATACTTGTCTTAAACTCTTTATTTTAAACCCAGCTTATTTATGATAAGGTTCATCGAAACTAATGCTAAATTGACGTTTTTCCTTTCTCTATGACCAAAACCATTTTTTAATTTGCTTGCATCAATTAATATGAGAATTTTCACGAATCTGATAGTAATGTAAGTTGCAGATAAAAAATCTCCAATAGAAGATTGGAACGATGTACTCTTTTCTCGAAAAGGAACCTATAAAATAACAAAAGAGTATGTTTTGAAATAATTGTTCAAAACATACTCTTTTTTTGGCCATGCTGACTACTTAATTATATTGTTACCTTTTGTCTCGTCGAGTATCTTAGTCTTTTTTTCCATTGTCCTTTGATGATAAAAAGTCTTCTAATGCCTGTTTGTTCTTATCTAAGTCAATATCCAAGACGTCACCTACATCGACACGTTTGTCTTTATAAGCATCTGCAACAGGAATTCGTAAAGTATCAATACCTTTAGATTTTCCATTTACTATCCCTTTTGCAATTGTAAGGATTGTTTTATTATCAACATTTGTATCAATGTAGGAATCTGCAACGCCAAGTATTTTTGGCAAACTCATTAAGCTTGAAACACCGATTTGTTCTTTCACCTTACCCAGAACCTCTTGCTGGCGTTCCACTCGCCCAAAATCACTTAAACGATCATGGCGGAATCGTACATAGCCTAATAACTCGTTACCATGTAAAACTTGTTCCCCAGGATGTAATGTCATACCAATTCCATGAGACATTTCATAAGGAATATCGACCTCAATCCCATCCGGTGCTAAAAGATCTACTATTTTAGGGAAACCTTTAAAATCCACAAGTGCGTAGTAATTAACATCAATATCAAAATTTTGCTTAATTGTTTTCCTTACAAGTTCAGGACCCCCTAAAGCAAAAGCAGCATTTATTTTATTCATTCCGTGATCTGGGATGTCGACATACGTATCCCTCATAATCGAAACAAGTTTGACATCATTTGTCGTTTGATCATAGTGTGCAATCATTAAACTATCCGATCTACCATCTTCGTCTCTCGCGTCACTTCCCATTAATAGCACATTAATCTGACCAAATTGGACATCTGCACCTTCAAATGGGTCAAACGCCTTTTCGTTATCTTTTATATGACTATCGTCTGCCATAGCTAATCCGCTATTGTATTGATAAACCCCATAAATAATCCCTGCTACGATTACTAATGCGAATGCTAAGAACAAATTTCTTAGCCATTTACGGCTCTTTTTGCTTCTTCTCATAAATCAATCCACCTATCACTTAAGTCTAAGTTATTTTTTTAGTAATGTCTTTGTAGTAAGTTGCACAGCTATTGCATCGTCTAAATAACCAATAGGAAATAGATAATCCGGTATAACATCTACTGGAATAATAAAATATAATAATGTACTTCCGATTAAGGTTAGTTCAAAAAGTGTTCCTTTCCCCGATGCAAATTTCTCATATAATTCTTTTAATTTGCTTATAAACGGGCCAATGCTTCCTACACTCTTAATTTTTTCGTCAAAATCCTTAAGAATCGAATTTTTACCTTCTTCTGTTTGCGCATAGAGTCCATAGCTTTCTAGTTTCTGTTCAACATGAGACACCGAAAATTCATCATCATAAACATTAGAAGATTTAAGAAGAGATTGTATTGCGTCAACAGAGGTATGAATATCAGAATCTGATTCTGACCCTTCTTGTCTCTGTTCAATTGGGTATCCTGCTGCTTCAAAAAGATTGATTAAAGGCACATCAAGGCAGTCTGCAAATTTTTCTAAATGTTGTGGTGTCGCATTTCTCTTACCATTTATTATCCGTGAGATCGTAGCTGTGTCGATTCCAGTGAGTTCACTAAACTTCCGCATAGATAATGAACGTTCTTTCAATAACTCTCTCAGCAATAAACCAAGTGTATTACTGTTTCTCAGTTCAGCCATTTTCGATTCTCCCTTCTTACAGACTTTAAAGTAGTTGTCAAACATGAAATGACCATTCTCAAGAAGTGTATAATTACGTTGACATTTTGTCAACACATTAATTAGAAGAAAGCAGCAAATGCGATTATTATCAACATTACTCCACTAATAATTGTTCCAAATTGCCCTACAGTAAATGAACCGATCCGAACATCCGCTACTTTACTCCCTAACTTGACACCTAACCAAACAGTAATAAAACTCCCAATTGCAGCAAGTATCGAGATGACAAGCGGCGAAAGACCGAGTAAACCTGCGCCTACCCCGTTCGTAAGTGCATTCGCCGCTAAGGCAATGCCGAGAAGTACAGCCTCTCCCCATCCAATTTCCCCAGACTTGTTGAATTGAGCTTCCTCGGGATTTCTTAAAATATCTTGAACATTATTATTATCATTGTTTCTATTCACTATTGAAGTTTCTTGTTTCCGCGGTTTAGCCAAAAGAATAATCCGAATTCCGATTATACATAATAATATCGCCCCGATAACCACAGGAAGCATACCTGGAAGAATTTTTGACAGCCATACACCAAATGTAATGCCTGCCATACTCATAAGAAAACAAATGACCGCGATTAAAATATTTTTATCAAATCTAACATTTATCTTTCGAATCCCGTAAGAAAGTCCGACGCCCAAATTATCAATACTTGATGAAAAAGTAAAAGCCAAAATGATTAACCAAGTCACCGTACCACATCCTTTATTTTTTTATATCATATTACTCGTATTGACAAATGGTGCCTATTTTCCGAAAATTGTTGACAAAAAAACAACATTATTTTGGTAACACAATACAGTGCGCGAATTAATAAAGTGTATTGGCTATCAGCATAATGTGAGGTTGATTACATTCCGGCTGGGGCTTTCAATGAAGCGATTGTGTCAATGGGTATTAGTTCGAAGGCGATATCGCATTATTACAGCGTTTATCCCTTCTATATTCCACTAGGGAATCAAAACTGATCATTTTACGTATTTCTGTTCAACTAAACTTTTTGGTAAGCTCAAAGAAAGGAGATGAGGGACAATGACAACAAAATGGAATGCCAATTTGTATGATCAAAAGCATGACTTTGTTTCAAAATTTGGAGTGCGCTTAGGATTTGCTTGCACCAAAAAAAAATGAAGGAATTTTAGACGTGGGTTGTGGCACAGGTGATTTAGCCTATGAAATTGCCGCTCTCGGTGCCAATGTTCAAGGGATAGATGCCTCCCACGACATGATTATCGCTGCACAGCAAAAATACCCAAACATTACGTTTCACACAATGGATGCTACCGCACTTCACATCACAAATCAATTCGATGCAGTCTTTTCAAATGCAGCATTACATTGGATGAAACAGCCAGATGAAGTCATTCAAAATATGTACATTGCACTGAAACAAGGTGGGCGTTTCGTTGCTGAAATGGGTGGTCACGGTAATATTGCTTCAATTGTATGGGCACTGCAAAAAAGTATGGAGGAATTAAAATTTTCTTATATTGAGGATTGTTTCCCATGGTATTTTCCAACTTTAAAAGAATATCTGGCGAAGTTGGAAGGCGCTGGATTTACAGTTAAAATGATTACGCTATATGAGCGCCCAACACCGCTTCAAGGCAAGGATGGGTTACGTAATTGGCTAAAGATGTTCAGTAATAATATGTTAAAGCATTTATCAGAAACTGAAAAAGAACAGATTTATGCAAAATGTGAAGAATTATTAAAGCCAAAACTTTATCAGGATCATCAATGGGTTGCTGATTATTGCAGATTACGCTTTGTTGCAATAAAAAAATAACAGCCATTTCACAAATAAAATCGCAGAAAGCTTTGATGAGTAACGTAGCACGTAAAAACGCTTGGAAAATATCCAAGCGTTTTTCTTTATATTTATTTATTTAAAATTCCAGACTGCATTTCGTAATTTCTAACGAGCATCCCGTTTGATTTTATCATTCTAAACTTCTCATAATAAGGAACTAAGTCATCGTCACAACACAAATCAATCATATAGATATCATCAAGTTCCTTTAACATTTGTTTGACTAATTCCTTACCGATGCCTTTATTTTTATACTCTGGCAAAACTTCAAGGAACGGAATGTAGGCAGATAGAACGCCATCGCTAATCGCTGTTATAAATCCAACTACTTGATTCGTATGATCATCTAAAGCAATAACCACCGTACTACTGTTTTTTAACAGCTTTAAGTGAGTTTGTGGATTTGGTGGATTCGGCCAATCAACAAAAAAGCCATTCAACATATCAGAAGAAATTCCATCAAGAGATTTTTGGTATATCAACTTATATCAACTCCTAAATTATTTTGAACATTTTTAGGTAGATGATAGATATTAAAAATAAAGTAGCAAAATTGCGACCTCCAAACATTTCTGGGATTACTATAAGATATTCGATTCAAACTCTCAAAATCCTTCTTCATTGTACTTTTTGATTAAATTCAAGGAATAAACTTTAGTTATATCCAGTAATTTAAGTAAACAAAAAGAACGTATATTTTCATTTGGTAATATACGTTCTTCCATATCGTTTTGAGAATTTAATAGTTTTACATGTACTTTTAGCAAACTTCTAGTTTTCAAACTACATTAATGAAAAATTGACCTTTTTTAGCCTTAATTTCAAAAGAATATTTTATATGATTCTTTAGTCCATCCAATTTTATGCTTTTTCCTGGTGAAATCTCAATTTCATCAACCACAACATGACCATCTACATCTTTTATTCTTAGAATTACATTACCATTACTATTTGCATGATTAACGACTTCCTTGTCCCAAAAAATACTATCGAACATTAAATAATTTTCGTCATTAAAATATAATGTATTCCATTCTTCCTTATCATCCGTTAAATTGACAATAGCCGTACTCATCGGAAAAAAGATTTGATTTACAGCTCCCACTTCTTGAACAACAAAAGAGCCTATAATTGTAATTATAAAAGTAATCAAAATGGAAATTACGATTTGAATACGACGCTTTTTATTTATTCTTTTAAATGGCGCTTTTGCAATCATTACTTCTTCTGGCAGAATATCATTTGTTGGCTGCTCCATCACTTCTAAATACAATCGACACTCTTCACAATGATGTAAATGTTCTTTGACAACTTTAGTAGTATCTTCACTACAAATGCCATCAATATATGAGGGTAATAAATCTTTTATAATATTACAGTTCATCATCATCACCTCGAACCCTTTCTACCAATTTTAATTTAGCTCGATAATACGTTACCCTTGCCCAGTTCTCACTTTTATCGAATATCTCTCCAATTTCCTTGAAACTAAGATTGACGGAAGTTCTAAGTAAAAATATTTCACGATACGGTTCTTTTAATTGATGAATTTCTCTATGTAATGAAATAAATGTATTACGATTGGCAAGCTCCACGTCTGGTAATTCCGAATTAGACGGAACATCCAACCCCATTTCCATCATTTGTTCTACACTACTATGGCTATAACGTTTTTCCCTTTTTAAATGGTTATAGTATGTATGCTTTGCAATTTGACATAACCAAACGGACATCTTACATTCACCGTTGTATCGCTCAATTGACTTTACAGCTTGATAAAAAGTTTCTTGCGTTAGTTCCTCAGCTAAATCGACATTAGTTGTTAAACAAATAAGAAACCGTTTTACTTCATCTGCATAAGATTTGTATATTTCACTTAAATCCTTCACTTTCCGCCCTCCTCTCTCTACTTTTAACGGTGGATACTTATATATAGATTTTAAAGAAGTTTCGTTACAAAAAAATTATATTTTTTTAATTAAATTTTTAATTTAAATCAATTTCTTTTAATTGAATAGCAACAATCTTTTCGAAAACAGCAGCCTTTATTTAAAATAAAAAACCTTCACAATTATGATTTTACTCAAATTGTGAAGGTCCTTAAAAACATTCTATCTATCATGAACGAGGTATTAAAATCACCAAAACACCAATCAAACAAATGCCTGCTCCAACGAAATCCAAGATGTCTGGTTTTTTCCCGTCGATTCCCCAGCCCCACAAAATGGAAAGGACAATAAAGACACCTCCATAGGCAGCGTAGACTCTTCCAAAGGTTGGGAAGGACTGAAAAGTAGCGACAACTCCATATAAAGCCAACACAATCCCGCCTATAACTCCCCAATAAAATGGTTTACCTTCTCTTAACCAAAGCCAAATTAAATAGCCGCCCCCTATTTCGCCAATTCCTGCTAGGATAAATAATAATGTTGCACTAATCATTTTTTTCACTCTTTCTGTATATGTTTCAGTATCTGCTCTATTATACATAAAGCACGTTACCAATAATAAAATCAAAAAATTTCGCTTAACTCCTGTGTAACGAAGGGTAAGAGACGGTTTAATTAAACGGAGGGATGCGAAAATATTTAAGATGATATCGCTATAATGTTTTTACTACACTCCCCTTGCTTATAACACTTTTTAGATATGTTCAGTCTTTATTTTTGGCTGTTTTCGTATAGATTGTTGTTATTAATTGATTAAGACCCCATTAGTTGAATAAGGCCTTTGATTAATTACCCCATTTTGTAATTGCGTATATTATTTCTTTGGGATTTGGATCGTGTTCCAAATAACCTGGATAACGAGAAACTAGAACACCATAGTTAAAATCTTGACTAATAATCCATATATCATCATTGTTGATATGTTCCCATAGAGTGCTAAAGTTCATTAATGCCCATTTTCCGTCAACAAGAAATATTGGACAATCACCGATCCCAACTAACAAGTACACTAATTTATTTTCAATATCAATTCCTTGTACATAATGAATAACCTCTTGTTCCCAACTAAATTCTTTTCTGTAATCACTATATTTAATCGCAAAATCCACTTTATGTAATTCATAATTCCATTTCTCGTGAACTTTATTTAGAATTCTTTCTAATTCTGGAGACGTAATCAACTCACTTTTTTCTATAACAATTGAAATATATTTTGGAAATAAATTCATTAGATTAGTTCTCTGATTTTTTTGTTTGACAACTTTTATTTTTTGCTGCATTCGTCTTTTTCGTTCATCCATAATCTCACCCCACTGCATTTTAGCACCCTTATAATACCATTAATTTAGCAATGAAAAGGACCTATCTTATACAACTATCCTGTAAGTTTGTTAAATAACAACAATCTTTAAGGAAACAGTCTTATTTTTAGATGACGAAATGTTCATAATAGCTGTCTGTGTTTTATGTATACCAACTTGGTTTTACATTACTAAAATACTGATATAGGCTATACAAAGTCCAAAATTCATCACTTTAAAGGCTCTTTAAACGTTTTAGAAGCAAAGGCGCTTCTTCCTCTTTAATACAATCCCCAATATGTAATCGTATCTGCTACCCCTATAATAATCAGAATAACACCCGCTACAATTTGAATCACTCGTCCCATTTTCATGCTTGTACGCATAATGAATCTTTTTGCGTCAAACAAATGAATAAGTCCCAGCATCACTAGTAGTGGTACAGAAGTTGCTATACCAAAAATGGCCGGCAATACTACACCATATGAAGAGGTTACGACTGTTGGCATTAACCACACGAAAAATAGCACAAACATCGTAGGGCAAAAGGCTACGGAAAAACTAGCACCCATCAGAAAGGAGCCCAATTTCCCCTCTTTTAAAACAGGCGGAATATACTTAGGAATTCGGTTTAGAAATTTCAATTTTAAAATTCCAATTAGCACGAGCCCTGTTATGAGCATGATCGGACCAATTGCTTTGCGAAAAATAGGAAAATACTTAGTCATCTCAGTTTCAAAGGACTGACCGAAAAGCCAGGCGAATAAACCTATTAAACTAAATACAACGACTTTCCCTAGAATAAATAACACAATTTCTTGCCAATTGTTTTTCGTTTGAAATGTCCGATTTCCATAAAAAGTGATTGCACTTATATTCCCCGTTAATTGACAAGGTGCTAAAGCGCCTATTAATCCAAGAAGAATCGCAACAATGAAAGGAGAATGTTCATAGGAGTTCAAAAATACTGTAATAGGGTCACTAATGAATTGGCTTATTTTGGACATTAAACTATACATCTATAAACACCCTCTATTTTTTATTAAAGTACGATTACAGATTTAGTACCTCAAGTTATTTACTGCTTCATTGTATATCAGATGACAAACTGCTTAAAATGCCTCAATATCCGCTCGTAAAAAAATAGCTTTTCACGACAAGAACATAAAAGAAAAATCCCGTATTAAAAATTAACACAGGATTTTAATCAAAACACAAATAAGCATTAATCCACCTGAATTTGACCCATCATTCCATTATCCTCATGCTCTAGAATATGACAATGGAACATATAGATGCCCTTCTTTTTAAATTGTACAGCTATTTTTACTGTCTCATCTGGTTTTACGGAGATAGTGTCCTTCCATCCTTGTTCATTTTCAGGTGGCTTTTTCTCATCACGAGAGAGTACTTTAAATTGTGCTCCATGAATATGGAATGGATGAATCATTCCACCCATTGTATCCGGCTTATTATAAATTTCCCATACCTCAGTAACACCTTGTTTTTGGGTAAAATCAATTCTTTCCGGATCAAATTTCTTTCCGTTTATCGTGACCATGTCCATCATTCCAAAGAGTTCCACTTTTTTTGTAACAGGTAGATCAACTTCTTTACCTTCTAATAATAGATCATTTAATTTTTTAGGAAGCATACTCGTCTTTCCACTTTGATCAGTAACTACAAATGGTAAAAGGACAGATCCATCCTCATTTATTAAAGCTAGGTCATTATTGTCCTTCATTTTTGAAAAGTCAACTACGATTTCTGCCCTTTCAGATGGCGTTAGTGTAATCTCTTTTAAAGAAACCGGTTCATTCAAGAAACCACCGTCCGTGGCGATTTGAAGAAATGAATCCCCTGTATTCAATTTAAAGGTATAATTTCTCGCATTAGATCCATTTAATAAACGAAGGCGCACTTTCTCTTTGTTGACAGTCAATTTAGGATTGAGCGTTCCATTAATTAATAATGTATTTCCAATCGTTCCGTCTGTGTTCATTGCAGCGCTATAATTCAATTGCTTCTTATCATCAAATGTTCTATCTTGGAAAATCAAAGGGAAATCGTTCTTTCCATAATCATTTGGCAATCCAAGACTCTTTGAATGATCATCTTCAATATAAACTAAGCCTGCAAGCCCGTTATATACCTGTTCAGCTGTTTTTCCATGTGGATGGGGATGGAACCATAGCGTTGCTGCTTCCTGATTCACTTTAAATTCGAGAATTTTTTCTTCTCCAGGTTTCAGAATGCTTTGTGGCCCACCATCTTTTTCCCCTGACACTTCTAGTCCATGCCAATGAAAAGTTGTATTCTCATCAAGTTCATTGATAGTTCTAATCTTTACAGTTTCACCTTTTTCAAGACGAATCATCGGTCCGAGAAACGATCCGTTATACCCATACGTATTTGTTTGAACACCATCAAATATTTCTGTTTTTCCTTTTTGTGCCCTAACTGTGTATACAACTTCATCCTTTTTATTACTTTTAAGTTCAGCAGGGACTTTTACTTCATTTACTCCTGTCGAATTGTTTAAACTTACCACATTGCTATGACTCTCATGGCCCTTCATCTTGTCGTGATCCATACCCTCCATCTTCATAGAGGAATGTTCCATGTCCTTCATATCGTTACTATTTCCTTGGCTACAAGCCCCAAGTATGCCCAAACTTGCGATAATACTTGCTGCTAATGCTATTTTCCTCATATCAACCATTCCTTTCACCTAAAGTATATAGAACAGTTGTGTAGGAATTATGTAGAAAGAGGCATTTGTATACAAAATGTAGCTCCTATATTTTTCTCACTTTTGACGGAAATTGTACCGTTATGTGCTTCCACTAGTTTTTTTGTAATTGTCATACCAATACCATTGCCAGTATATCGATTTTCCACTCGGTAATTTCGTTCAAAGATTTTTTTACTTATTTCTTCATCCATACCAACGCCATTATCCTGTATAAGAATTATATAAGCGCCACTTTCTTTAAATAATTTAATTAATATCATGCCATCTTTTTGAACATGGTACATTGCATTTTTTATAATATTGTGTAGAATTTGATTCAATCTCAAGGCATCTACCTTTGCATTGATTGTTTTGTCTAAATCCAATTCTACGTGTATTTCTTTTTCAAGTAATTCACTTGCCAACGTTATAACAGAATTTTCAATCACATTAGCAATCGGTTGCTCTTTCATCATGACCTTAAATGTAGGATTATTAATATCATTTAATGTATCTAATTCTCCAACAAGGAGAGTTAGCCTATCAATTTCCTCAACACATGCTTTTAAACGATCTGGAGTAGCTGTCCATACCCCATCTTCAAATGCACTTAAATAGCTTTTTATTGAGGCTAATGGATTCCGAATTTCATGTGCAAGATCCTGTGTCATTTCTTTACGACGGAGTTCATAAGCGTTTAACGTTTCATCTAGTTTCATCAGTGATTTACCTAATTGACCAATTTGATCATTAATCGTATAGCTTATCTTTAAGTGACGATCTCCACGCACTAGTCTTAACGCAAAGTGATTCAGTTCTTGGATAGGTTTCGTTAATGTTTTTGCGATTAACAAACTAGAAATTAGTATAAAAATAAGCAAAAGTCCTAATGACCAAATTGCTGTTTCCCTTAATGCCATGTCAAAGTGGTGAATTAATTCTTTAGAATCTGTAATATGAAGCATCATCAAATGTTCATGACCTTTATAAAGTAATATCCCAGTGATGAATAAAAGTATGCTTGTAGAAAAGATAGCTATAATTAAGGCAATTTTTATATGAAATTTCATTGATTAATAACCTTTTCATTTATTTTGTATCCCAAACCAAAGACAGTTTGGATGTACTCTTCCTTCATTTTTTTACGAATATTTTTAATATGCTGATCCACAATACGAGGATTTATGTTCAAATCAAAACTATATATTTTTTGAATGATATCATCCCTGCTAAAAACCTTTTTAGGATTTTCAGCCAGTAATAGTAAAATGCTAAATTCATGTGGCGTAAGCTGAATACTTTGATGATTTACAAATACTTTTCTCTCATCTTTATGGAATTCCAACTGTCCTAAAATAATAAGTTGTTTTTTATGTGAACTAGGTAACAACCTTTCTGCTCTTATTAATATTTCTTTAGGATGAAATGGTTTAACGACATAGTCATCTGCCCCCATTTCAAATCCAATTACCTTATCATCAATAGAGATTTTTGCTGTAAGCATAATTACAGGAATATCGTAATTTGATTTTACATATTGGCAAATATCTTCTCCGTCCATATCCGGCAACATTAAATCTAAAATAATCATATCAAGAGGAACTTGATCGATTATTTGGATTGCGGATTCTCCTGTATGTGCAATATATGTATGATCTCCGTTTTTTTCAAAATAAGATGACAATACCTCAGTAATCTTTTCTTCATCATCTACGAGTAACACTTTCATTTTCCAATTACACCAACTTTATATAAGAGATTCAAAAATATTATAAACAATAAAAATAGTAAAAGCGCTTCATTCATACTTTTACTCAATCTAATAGCCCTTTAATGAAAGAACATCTACTCTCTAGCTCTCCTATTAATCACTAATAACGTCCTTGTATATCAGATTACAAACTGCTAAAAACGCCTCAATATCCGCAGTTCCATATTTCGTTAAACAATAGGTATTTGAAACAATATGGGAACATTCCTTTAACGAATAGCTTTGAAGCAATTGCTGGTGAGATTCAGCATCGATTACACTCTTTGGTAAAAGAATTGAATGGCGGGGTTTTGCTGCTGAAATGTATGAATGATTACGGGCAATGTAGAATTGGCGATTTGTGGTGAAACACCAATCGTTAACTGGGACGTATAACCATTCAAAAAGGATCTAGTATTTTGTAATCCTTCATCAATCGCTGCCACCATTTTTTCAGCGTGTTGAAGGAAGTGCGCACCGATATGATTTAATTTCACCTTTTTCCCCTGTCGTTCAAAAAGTGTTGTTTGTAGTTCTTTTTCTAGATGTTGAATATGCTTCGATACCGTTGATTGTGTAATAAAACGCTGTTCAGCCGTCTCACGAAAATTCTCTGTTTTCGCAGCAACAATAAAAGTTCGTAACCATTCTGTTTCCATAAACTTGCCTCTCTAGTTTTTCATTCATTATATCGAATACTATTTAAGTCTTGAAACCTTTTCTAACAAAATACTAACGTAAACTTAAAAGCAGTTGAAGTAATACAATTTCTTGTATCTTCAACTGCTTAATAAGCGACTAGCTGGGCGTGCAGGAACTTATTCCTTACTCTTGTATATCTGTTAATATCATAACATTTGGATGCTTTGTTAAAACACTTGCTGGCACATCTTCAGTATAGTCAGAAGCGAGCACACGTTTTAATACATCACGTTTTGCATCTCCAACAGCGATTAACAAAATGCATTTTGCGCGCATTATAGATTGGATCCCCATCGTTATGGCTTGCGTTGGAACTTCATCGATTGAATCAAAGAAGCGTGCATTTGCTTGGCGAGTTGATTGTTCAAGCGTTATAAGATGTGTCAATGAATCAAATGGCGTTCCTGGTTCATTGAAACCGATATGGCCATTTTGTCCGATACCAAGCAATTGGAAATCTAACAGATGCTGTTGTAATTGTGATTCATAGCGTGCAGCTTCCTCTGTAGGATTATTAGCTAAACCATTCGGTAAATAAGATTCTTTAAACGGTTTATGACGAAATAAATGTGTATCCATGTAATACGCATAGCTTTGTTCATGTTTAGCACTTAATCCAACATATTCGTCTAGATTAAAGCTAATACAATTGGAAAAATCAACCTCAGTCTCACAGATTTTAGAATATAGCGGTTCCATTGTACCACCTGTAGCTAAACCGAACGTTGTAGCACCGTTATTTTTTGCATTCGTTATAATGTCTACTGCACGAGCGTATAAATCTTTTCTAGAAGAATAACGTTCTAATTTCAATTCTAGATGCCCCTTTACTCAAATTTTTAATCGTTAAAGCTCCATAACATGTAAATCACATTTCAAGAGTTGTAATCTTCCCATAGAAAGTGATGATGTTCATCTTGTTTATTACTTCTTAATAGAAATAATATTAGTAGAACCAGATCGTTGGAAACCGGATTTTTCAAGTGTAACTTCTCGTCCAATTAAACTTGTGAATACAATTGGTGTGACGATAGAAGGTACTTTGTCTTTAATGTTCTCAAAGTCTACTTTTAATAACAGATCACCACGTTGGATTAATTTGCCCTCTGTAACTATCGTTTCAAACCCTTCACCGTTTAGTTTGACCGTATCTAAACCGACATGAATTAATATTTCTACACCTGTATTGGATATTAAACCAATAGCATGTTTCGACGGGAAAATCATGACTACTCTTCCATCAAACGGTGCATAAACCGTACCATCTGTCGGATGAATGCCAAAACCCGGCCCCATTATACCTGATGAAAAGGCTTCGTCAGGCACTTCAGATAACGGTATTAAATCACCAGTAATGGGCATTTCGAAATCATCTGAAGAAATTGTTGCTTCTGCTGCAGTCTCTTCAATAACAGACGGATCTTGCTGTAAAGAAATATTTGCAGGAGTTGGGTTACCTTTTTTCAAGCGATTTTTCATAGCTTCTGCTAAAAATTCTACAGACGTACCGATAATCACTTGTACGTTTGTCTTATTAATTCGCATAACACCACGCGCACCCGTTTGTTTTAACTCTTTTTCATCCACCTGATCCACATCGCCAACAGTTATACGAAGACGAGTTGTACAGTAATCAACTTGCTTAATATTAGTTGGACCACCTAACGCTTCAATTGTTTTGTAAGCTCGAACATCCAAATCATTAGATATAGCTGAATCAGCTTCTATTCCGTCCTCATCTTCGTCTTCTCGACCTGGCGTCTTTAAATTTAATTTCTTGATTAAAAAATAGAAAATGACAAAGTAAATAGCCCCAAAACCTAATCCCAATGGAATTAATAGCAACGGATTATCTGCTAAACCAAAGTTTAATAAATAGTCTATTAAACCTGCTGAAAAACCGAACCCATCACGGAATCCGATAATATAGGCAACGGCAAGCGAAATACCTGTTAATACAGCATGGATACCATAAAGTACAGGTGATAAGAACATAAATGTAAATTCAATAGGCTCTGTTACACCTGTTAAGAATGCTGTTAACGCGATGGATACAAACATACCACCGACTACTGTACGTTTTTCCTTTTTCGCTGCAAAGTACATCGCAAGACACGCTGCTGGTAATCCAAACATCATGATTGGGAAGAAACCTGCTTGGAATTGTCCTGCTGATGGGTCACCTGCTAAAAATCGATTAATATCCCCTTTAACAAGTTCGCCTGCAGCATTGGTAAATTCACCGAAGTCAAACCAGATGATTGTATTAATAACATGATGTAGACCGACTGGAATTAATAGACGATTGAAAAAACCATACATTCCAACACCAAGTGATCCTGCACCAATAAACCAGTTCCCTACTGCATCGATCCCACCTTGAATTGGTCCCCACACTAAAGCTAAAATACTAGCTAAAACCGCCATTGTAATAGACGTTATAATGGGTACAAATCGCCGTCCTCCAAAGAAGGATAACCATTCTGGGAATTTAACATTATAAAATTTGTTATACAGTAAACCTGCTGTAACACCAGCAATAATACCGCCAAATACGCCCATATTTAAGTCTTTATTAACGGCCTTTAAGACTGCGACTAAGATAAGATGAGCAATGGCACCTGCTAACGCTGATCCACCACTATTATCGTGCGCAAAGCCCATAGCAATACCGATTGCAAAAATAATAGGTAAATTACCTAAAATAGCATCACCTGAAGCAGCCATAATGCTCGCAATATAATGAACAACGTCATTTGGTACCGCACCAAGCATATCATCAGAGCCTAATCGTAATAATAATGCAGCTGCTGGTAATGTTGCGATTGGAAACATTAACGACCTACCTATTTTTTGTAAGAAAGCTAACAATTTTCCGCCTCCCTAGGTATAGTTGTCTATACCAATTATTGTACTATCTATTATATTCTTTATCTTGAAAAAAACAACCTATTTTCAGAATTTTCAATATTTAATGCTTATATTCAACCTCTTATCTTTATGTATCTGTTTTATTTTGCATAAAGTTATCTATGGTCATCCAATACATATAACAACTAAAATTGTCTCATTCAGACAAAAAAAGCACCTCCAATTGTTAGTTATAAATCTAACAATCGGGGTGCAGTAACGCCTTTTTTTATGCTGTTACATCACGTTTCATAAAGGACATATAGCTGATCACAAGGAAAATCACAGCGTAAATCGCAAGAATTGTGAGTGAGAATGGCATTGTCATATCATCTACTATAAAATGGCCTTTTTCATACTGTGTTAAGTCTGAATGTGTTAGCCAAATATATTTAACGATTTCAAATCTGCTTAGGAACATCACAATCATTCCACCTGTAAAAGATAAGAACATCGTTAAGCCAATCGCTAAAGAGCTTGAACGGAAAACTGAGCCCACTAAGAAAGCAAACAATATTGACATGACAAAGTCTCCGCCAGAAAGTAAATAGTGATAAGCTAAATCATTCCATACTGCTTTTTCAACAACTTGACCGTTGACCATTTCTAGCTCAACACCAGTTGAACCGCCAAATAGTATCAGTCCAACAAGAGCACTTACTACTACATTGACCACAAACAATAAGAGTCCAAATATGAAAGTTGTAAGTAATTTTGAAGTTAATATTTTTGCTCGCGAAACCGGACGTGTTAATAGCATTTTAATCGTACCTGTAGAGAATTCACTAGATACAATACTTGCTGCAGTAATAACCGTAAATAATGTCACTAAAGTTAGCATGCCACCTGTAAATGACATAAAGCTTTCAATGCTTCCATTTTCTTGAGACGGCACATTATTGGCTAATCGATACTCCGAAATAGCAATTTGCTCCTCGAAGTATTTTTTATCCTCTGCCGATACATTGTCATCTTTCATCATTTCTTTATTAGTATTAATGGCATTCTGTTCAATTTCCTGCCACGTTATATCCTCTGTCGTTTTTGTATCATAGTATTTCATCATAATACCAGGACCAATAATAAAGAGGATTACTAACGCGACCATTGCCCAAGTTCCTTTTTTATGCCATAATTTCATCCATTCATTTTGAATTAGATTCAGCAATTTGGCCACCTCCTGTCATTTCTAAGAATTGATCCTCTAACGTTTTTTGATGCGGTTGTACGGCAAATAATTGAATGCCTTCATTAACAAATTGCGTAATGAGTTTCGGTATATCCGCTTTCTTTATTTCCACTACATGACCGCTATTTTCTGTAACAAAGTTGTAATCAAGCTTTTGTAAAAGTGCTGCAGTCTGATCATTTGGTGTAGCTTCAATATAATAAAACGAAGAAGTTTCAACGTTAATATCACGAATATCGATAAGTTTACCATTTTGTATAACAGCTACTCGATCACACATTAACTCAATTTCGGATAATAAATGACTGGAGACAAAAACAGATACTCCATCTTCCTCCGCAATTTTACGCAAATACATACGAAACTCGCGAATACCTGCTGGATCCAGACCATTTGTTGGTTCATCTAAAATTAAAAATTTTGGTCGATGAAGTAGTGCCTGTGCGAGTCCTAAACGCTGACGCATCCCTAACGAGTAAGTTGATACCTTTTCATGAATGCGCTTTTCAAGACCAACTTGTTTAACGACTTCTAGAATACGCTCTTTTGTAACGTTTTTATGCATACGCGCAAAGTGCAATAAGTTTTTATAGCCCGTCATATATTTATACATTTCCGGATTTTCTACAATTACGCCGACCTTACTAATCGCTTCCTCATAATTGTCCTGTAAGGAAAGGCCATCAATAATAACTTTCCCCTCAGTTGGACGCATAAGCCCTGTCATCATACGAATTGTCGTCGTTTTCCCTGCGCCATTCGGTCCTAAAAATCCAGTAATTTGACCTGGATATAAATCGATATTCAATTGCTGAATCAATTGTTTACCACCAATGGTTTTTGATATATTTTGCAATTGAACAATTGGTTGTGTTGTCATTAATTTCACCCTTTCTTATAATACGCCTTCATCCATTGCACAGCATCCTTATTCGAGACATCTCGAATCGTCTCTACTTCCTCATGTGCAATAATCGAACCATTTTGCAATAAAATGATTTGATCTAAAATAGGCTCTACCTCATATAACTCATGTGTTGATAATAATATTGTCTGGTGTTCAATATCGGTAAATTGAATTAACCCTTTAATGAGCTGCTCACGAACAATTGGATCAAGACCTGAAAATGGCTCATCCATTAAATAAAAGGGTACTTCTCGCCCAAGTGTTGCGGCCATTTTCATTCGACCACGGTTCCCCTTAGATAATTGCCGTAGCTTCATATTTTTATCAACCTGTAAAAACTCTGCAACAATACATGCCTTATCATACGAAAAATCTTCGAATTGAGAAGCATAGTGCTGAAAAAGCTGCTCACCTGTGTAAAAATCAAAAAACAAATCAATATCTGGTAAATAAGCAATTTTATCAGCACTTCTGCGTGTAACAGGTGTTCCATTTAACAATACCTCACCACTTGAAGGACGTAATAAACCTGCCAACACTTTTAATAGCGTCGACTTGCCACTACCATTTTCTCCAACAAGCCCAATGATTTGTCCAACAGGAAAGGAAAAAGACACATCTTGTAAAATAGGCTTTTTCATATAACGAAAAGAAACATTCGATAACTGTAGCATTTATTTCACCTCACGATTTATTTTGTAAAACAACGAGCATCTCTTCCTTTGAAAATCCAAGTGCTTCAATGGAAGTTAAAAAATGATCTGCTAATTGAGTTTTCATTTCTTCGCGTAAAAGCGCAATTCGCTCTTCTTCAGTTGTAATAAATGTACCTTGACCTCGTTTGGTTTCCGTTATATTCATCGCTTCTAACTCCTTATACACCCGTTGCACAGTATTTACATTAACACCTGTTTCCACTGCATATTCTCGTACCGAAGGAAGTCGTTCCCCAAGCACTAGATTCCCCTTCAAAATGTCCCCACATATCCGATCTACGAGCTGACTATAAATAGGCTTATCACGTGAAAAGTCGATTGTCATCGTAAAACCACCTTTTCAAGCCACTTTGTCGATATGATAAATAGGATGGATACCAAAATAAAAGTTGCTACTTCATCTAAGATATACATTGTGCCCCAGCTTAAATTCATTGTTGGTGACTTCGGGAAAAATTGTTCCAGACCCGTTAATGGAACACCAATACGATGGAAAATATTATCATATAATTTACTTTCTGTAAATTTGAACCATGAATTCAAACTGAAGAAAAAGGTAAACATAGTGATAACTACGGAAAAGTTACCAATAAAATGTTTCATTTGGAGATTAAATGCAAAAAACAGTAGCACTATCACAAACATCATCAATTGGAAAATAACAATAATTGTCACAACAAGTATAAGCAATAACAGTATTTGGACGAAGTTGCCTATAATTTCTTCTTTGATATTGTATATAGCTATACTCACAAAGATAAAATTGAAGATAGCGTATCCTATTAAGGAAAATACAATTTTCACACCTACAAGCTGTGCAATGGAACTAGTTGAATGCAGCCAGATCTCTTTGGTCCTTAAGTCATTACGAATACTAACTAGATATTGTAATACCGAAAAAAATCCACCTAACATAAGTACTAATATTGAAAAGAAAAATGGCAGTTGGTTTTCCATCGTAAATTCACCACTAAAACGCCTTATTAAATATGGAACTACCATGGACAGCATGATCCCAATAAAAATCCCACCGAATAGCCATCCCCTATAGAGCATCCATTCCTTTTTCAATAGCCCTGCAAAATTTTTCAAAGTAAACACCTCATGTCATAGTGTACTAGTCAAATAGTACACTATGACTTTTTGATTTGCAAGCATTAAAAGCAAAAAAAAGGAAGAACCTTTAAAATATAGGCTTCTTCCTTCAGGTTGTAATGAAATTAAGTATGCATCTTCAGCAATTTTGGGGAGTGATTTCCTGAGGGCGTCAAGTCTTCACTCCAATCAACTTATCCACATGACAGACGTTTTAATTTTATCGGAACACTTTTACGTTTTATCACCCAACTTTTTAGTTTTATCGACTAACTTTTGCGTTTTATCGACCAACTTTTTAGATTTATCGACTAACTTTTGCGTTTTATCACCCAACTTTTGAATTTTATCTGACATCCACGACCGGGCGCTTTCCTGGGGGCGTCTCTATACAAAGTTTTTCAACTCTGACTTTAGTCTTGTCAAATTGTCCAGCTTATGTTGGAATTCGCCGCTAAAAGTGTGTGTTGCGCCGCTAACCAAGAAAGAAACAGTCCGATGAACAGCTTGAGACGACACGATGTTGAACAAGAAGGCGTTATCACAGAACGTGAAGCTTTTAGCCTTCGTTCCACTAGTGCTGATCCCCAAGGAGTCGCCCAGTCTTCAATCCAATCAAGAAAGTCCTTATATATTTTATCGTGATTTATTCTACCTCTACCGTAAATCTATAGGCCGTATCTAATGGAGAGAAACTCATTTCGTCCATTACATTAGTAGGGTTAGGAATAATGATTGCTGAATATTCATATAAACCTGCTTTATTAGGTACTTTTACAGAAAAAGTTCCATAATCTACTTTTTCTGAATCATTTTCTAACAATAAATAGTCATCATTATTCATCTTTACTTGCTTCCAATCTATCATAGAAATAATCAAATAATCTTGTATATCTTTATCATATTTCCCTGAATAATATGCTAGTTTTAAATGTTCTCCTTTTTTTGCTTTAATAGAATAACGAGGGAATAATACTTCATTAGATTTTTTGAAATCATTATTAATCATCAACCCTCGATACTGTAGATCAAGTTTATCTATAGGCTGATGATAATCTTTAGTCACTGTCTCTTGTACATTCTGTTTTTTGTTTCCTTCAAAATAAATTGTATATGGAAGCGTCATTCCGTAAAAATTTGTTGTCGCTTTAATTGTTTTAGCATTTTTTTCAGGTGATGCATAAATTGCGACAATTAATTTATGGATTTTATTATCTTTGTTTAATTTTTGGTCTAAAGAAAAAATAATATCTATTGATTTACCAGTTTCTAAATCAAACACATAGGAACTAGCGTAATGATCTTTTTCAATAGAAAACTTAGTTTCTTTAAAGTCATAAAATACTTTCAATATATATTTACCACTATTCCCTCTGTTTTTAAAATTTACTTTTAATAGATCCTGTGGATTTTTCATTAATATTTGACCATTCTTTTGACTTTCTTGATCAATTATTAAACTATTCACTCCCATGCCATAACCAGCACCTATTGCTAATTCTTCTTGCGGTAAACTGGAAACTTCGAGATTTTCTTGTGTTTCTACTTTAGTATTTTCATTTCCAAAAAGAATAAACCCTATATACCCTATAAGTACTATAATTATAAACGAGAAGAAGAATATGCTTTTTCTACTATTGAATGGATATTTTTTCATAAAAGCATCTCCTAAAAAAGTACAGACTATTTTTAGTCTGTACTTTCTAATTTAATTAAAATGAAACTTGTGTTCAGGCTGTTTCCCAATCACTACTTTTATATTTTTTAATTTGATGATATCCAAAGAAAGTAGTTTTCTCAGTTAAAGCTACTAGCGTGGATGTAGAAACCTTATTAGTATTTGATAAAGTGTGCCATCCTGATGTACTAGTATTTGTACCATTATTGTTACTATCAACTTTGGCTTTAACTGTTACAGCTGTTCCACTATTCACAGTAGTGGAAGCAATTGCTCTAGGCTTTAAACCAAAAGGATTACTCCCTTCAAGATGCCCTTTTCCACTTGATGCTCTAACGCTTAAACCCTCAGCTGTTAAAAAGGAATCATCAGATAATGTAATTTCCGGTCCTTCAACAGAATCGTCAACTGGTTCTGAAAAATCTTCAGAAGCCACAGGGGAAGTTAATAAACTAAAACTCAAAATAGAAGATGCGATAATAGACATTGTAAATTCCTCCCTTTCTTTAAATATACTTTTGTTAATCAGAATTTAAATTTCCAAATTACATTACAGATGTAATATTTGTACTTGGAGTCCCAATTGCAATGTAATGTTCTTATTTGCAGTAATATTAGGACGCGTCGGTTTCATTACTTAATCTATATTTTGTATTCTTTTCTACATGGATATAATTCCTAATTTTAAAATTTTAGCATGGTATTACCTCCTTATTTACTTTTCCCGGGAATGCTAGTAGCTTATCATTAGCTATAAAAGTTTCAAAATCAAGTTTTGTAACCAATAGAGAGAAAATTGATACAGATCAGAATCGTTATGGCTATGCTAGTAGCTTATCGTTAGCTATAAGTGTTTCAAAATCAATTTTTGTTGAAAATCAAACAAAATTTGAAAAAATCAAAAAATTAATTTTTACTACTAAAAAGTGAAATTTCTTATGAAGTTACTACTCAAAAAGCAATATATATTTTTAGCATATTTGTTTCCATCTTTGTTTTTTGGTTTATACAGGATTTTGTACAAGAGGTAATCCGTAAAGTAGTCACAAAAATAATTAGTTATTTTAAAAAAGGCAGTAACGACAAGAATTCGTTCCTTGTCGTTACTGCCTAATTCTTTATATTATTATCATCGATTTTGACAGAAAATTATCTAACACAGTGAAGAAAACCTAGACCATCTTACCTATAACTTTAACTTTTAATCTAGTTGCATTTTCTGGGTGATACGCAAGGGGTGTTTCTTCTACTTCCACTAATTCAATCGTCTCAGAAAGTGCTCCAGCTAATACAGCTTGTTTCACTGCTTTTTTTGTGCATCTTTCAATGATATCTCAACCAATTGTAGGAAATATACTGTTGAAATCATTTGAATTATTTTTCTGCTAATCTTCTTTTAAATATAAAGAAGATCAGCAGTGAAAATAGCAATTATAGAGATAAAAAAAGTCTAAATGCTATTGAATTTGCTTTGAACTTATAATTAATTTCATTAAATGGTTGATTTTAATATTAAAACTACACTTTATATAATAAATGTACATCAAAAATTATTAGAGAAGTGGTATATTATGGCTAGTATTATTGATGCAAATATTGAAGTTACAAGTGTTGAAAAAAAACACACTTTCTGATTTTTATAGAGTTTTAATAGAAAATCAATGTAATAATGCCATAGTTTTTGGAGAGTTTTGAGTCTTTAAACAGCCTTATGATTAAGTTGTATCAAAAAACAATGCAAATAAGGAGGAATTAATTATGGCAATTATCAATGGTAATACGGTTTCAATTTGAAACTAACACGTTCTGGCAAAAAAGGAATTAATGTTGCTTGGAGCAAAAAGGGTGGTATTGGTTACAACGGTAAAGTGGAGATCTTCCGTGCGGACGGCAAACTAGTATACACGAAAGATTATTCTCAAACTACTGCAAGTGGTTCATTTGTGTACGATTGCGAGTATCTTAGTGAGTATAAAGTGCATATCAAATCTAATAATGGTTATAGTTATGACTTTGCTTATATTCCAGTACACCTTACAACAGTAGAGACTAAAACGCACACTTACACGGCTGCTGATGTTAAAGCGTACCGAGATAAAAGTCTTTTAGCGGTTGCTGCAATGACTGTTATTGGAGTTACTATGACTATAACTAGTGCAATTTTAACAATCGCCTTTGGTGCATCGGACGCTACAACTACTCGTGTTAGTTTCCCAGCGCCTCGTGTAGGAGATACAATGACAACTACGCTTACGCCAAAAACAGGCGGATTTGAAACAACTCTTGTATATAATCAAAAAGCATACACAGATTCTTCGGGTAATAAACAGTCGGCGGCGACTTATAAAATGAATCCTGTTTTTAAGAAATACCTTGTATACCCACGATAATGATTAAAAATGGGCGCTTATTTATTAAGCGCCCTTTTTTAATCTAATAAAGTTGTAGTAAAAGTCAGCGGCAGAAAGGATAAATATAAAAAATGCGAACTTAGAAGTTAATGACGGCAATGGAAAAGCTACATCTCTAATACCTATTAGCCAAAGTGCAGTTGATAAAAGAACTATGGCATCCATCAACATAGATAAAGGGCGTTTTTTATCTTTGTAGAAAAAATTAAACAAAACTAATCTTGCTAATAGTGGAATTGTCAGAAAAAAAGAGTAGATTAATGAAAGCGCTAAGAGTCCTTCCACAATATCACCCCTTTGTTAATTATCCTATTAAGGTATAAGTATATTGTATAATAAGATTAATAAAACGAGAATATACATTCCTAAAAGGAGGGTCAAGTTACACATGTTGAGAAAAACACTAGTAATGGAACAATTAAAGTAACTTATAAGGTAAAAGCAAAGGATGCAAGGAAAAAAGGCATTGTAATTGGATACGAATGGCCAAGTAATTATCAATTAAGTGATAGTTATTCTACAGGAGTAGCTAATAGTGTCGATTCTCATACCATTACGATTCCTAAACCAAAAGTTAATGCTATTGGGACTCAAAATGTAGTGGCAAAACTTACTGGTAGATATACAGAAACGAAACACCTTAAGTCAGTATTTAACTATCCCTCAAACAGGGTAACAGAATACAAAACAGTTTCAAAGGCAGATGCAATCGCTGAATATATAGTAGTTGTAGATCTTGGTGTTGGTGTGAAGTTTATGAAAAATAATTCTATTGCATTTATAACAAGAACACTCTACGCAGGATTTACTACTCATTATGGACTTAAATCAATTGGTGTAATATCTGGATTCCCTCCGAGAGTGGTAGGACAATACTATAAAGTTGACACTTGGTATTCTTCAAGTGGTCTTCATATAAAAACTACAATTTGGAATACAAAAGCAGCATTTAATCGTAATCATCAACCGAAATATTCTGATACACAAACTTCTACATGGTAAAATTTTATTTTAAGTAGTCCAACAAAAACACATTCTCAAAAGGTTTCTATCGAATAACATCTTGTATTGGCTAATCTATCAAAACTCTATGTATTCTTTTTCTTTTTTATTTTTTCAATTCCATCTATTAAAATACCAATTCCCAAAAGCATGAACCCTATAGAAAATGAATATTTAAAATAAGTAGAGCTGTGATATCCTAATTGATAAACTAGACCAATTAAAATCAAGATTAAACTTAACATAATAATGCTATTTCCAATTTTCATAAAAAGATATACCCCCTATGATTTTATTTTAAATAGCCTCTAATAAATCGTTAATTATAAATTACTTGTAGAAGAAAAAGTTGTTTCAATCAATCATCTTACTATATTGTTTGTTTAACAGACAAAACCCCTGATTTACGACTGATTATATCATGTTATCAGATAAAACAGAAAATTAGAGGCTAAACTTAACCGAAATTCATCTCACACCTTCTTATCTTAATTTCTAGTTACGGGATCTCTGCCATTTATAAATACCGGGGATGTTCTTTCGTTTACAAATGATTGTCCTACAAAGGCTTGGATATCGATATTTTAATTTTCAGTTTATTTTAAATATCCATTCGCACTTTGGCTACATTATGTAAATAGTTTTCTCAGTTAAAGCTGAAAGGCTGTCACAACAAGGTTTATCTTTCATTGAGAATCAGATGGAACATATATAGTTTGAAGAGAATTCGAAATTTCACCATAGGCATTAAGGAGTTCTCCCTGTCTGCACCTCAAAAGGATCCCGCTATATTGTTGACAGGTTGTTGAAATTGTAATAACTGGTAAATAGGGTATTCCGAGAAAAGTTTGAAGAGACAAGAAGTAAGGGGCATAAGTTAAAAAAGAAGCAAAAAAAGAATGAGCTATTTTCAGCTCATTCTCGATCGAGGTCGACGTTATCGTTTCATAGTGGCACTAGCTAATATACTCTGCTGCCAAATGTTTATTGCCAACGTAGTAAGTTAAAATCTTACATTTCTCATTAAGAAACAGTGTTAGGTTGATACAACAAATCATATTCCTACTTCCCACATTTTCTCCGTTACTTTCTCTACTCTACCATCAATATCTGTACCGTCGAACTTCGGAAGTTTCAACTCACTTACGATTTTTCCATCGCGCATAAACATCACACGCTCCGTACGCGCCGCAACCTTCGCGTCGTGAGTGACAAGCATAATCGCAGTACCGCCCGCGTTAATTTCGGAAAAGATGTCCATGATCTCCTGTGCTGATTTTGAGTTTAGAGCACCCGTAGGCTCATCGCCGAAGATAATTTTCGGGTTGTTCAAAAGCGCTCGACAGATTCCTGCTCGCTGTAGCTGCCCTCCCGAAACTTGTGTAATGTCTCGCATTTCAAGCTCCGCAATGCCTACCCTCTTCATAAGTGCTCTTGCCTTCTCTGATATTTTTGCAACGTTTTTTCTGTTCTCGCGCATCGATGGAAGAATAATATTATCGAGAATATTTAGATTTTTAAGCATCGTTGGCTGCTGAAATACAAAGCCCATTTTAGTTCTACGTATATCTGAAAGTTCAACCTCCCCGATTGACGATAAATCATTGCCATCAAAAATAATCCTTCCGCCATCAACGCTGTCCATGCCACTCAGCGCAAACATTAGCGTTGATTTGCCAGAGCCTGAGGGTCCCATTATCGCAACAAACTCACCCTCGTTTATGTCAACGGACGCTCCGTCGAGAACATTACACTTTTCATCGCCCTCGCCGAAAGATTTTACAATATGTTCACCGATGATAATCTTCTTCATAAACTACTCCTTTATATTTTCGGATATTTTTATTTTCCCCGCGCCCAATGTGCCAATTATTGTTGTGATTAGTACCGAGCAAACCATCATTAACGGACAAAGCACATACGCCGAAAGTGGATTGATCGAAAAACTAAACGACGACGCCCCAAACGAGGAGATAACTGCGCCCGCAAGTACTTCTCCGAGAGTATTTGCTAGTAGAGTGCCAATAATAATTCCGATCATTGATATGAATACCGCTCGCGAAGCAAACTGTATCGAAATATCGGAGTTTGTAAAACCTAATGCTTTTATGACGGCAATCGAATATCTGTCCTTTGCGACAAGCATTTTCATAAATAACAGTGTCACTAGTACCGTTATTACGAGCGCTATGGCAATTGCAGCAATGGATGCCTTGCCGACCGATTTTATAGTCGAGCCAAAAGTTTGAGTAACAAATTCATCGATATTGGAAATTTTAGCGAAAGTAAATCTGTCCGCATACTCTGAGACTTTTTCATTAACAAGAGATTTATCTGAAAGCTTCGCGCAAATCACGCTCCACATTATACCTTCCGAATTATCGGTAAAAACAGCCTTTGCCGTTTTTCCGCCGTTCGTAATGTCGGAATAAATGCCGCTTACTGTTAGCTTTGTCTCCTTCCCCTTCATTAAGATCGTAATGACATCGCCAACCTTTTTGCTCATTTCATCAGCGTTCAAAGATGAAAGTGCAATTTCGTTTTCTGCTGCGGGTGCTCTGCCCTCGGTATATTGAATTGGGAATATCGAATGGTCGCCGAGTTCTATTTTTATATTTTCCTCCGAACCGTCTTCCATTTTTGTTTTGAATGTCTTTGTTGTAAGGATAGTATATTTTGAAATGGAACTATCGCTGTTCATAGATGTTAAAACTTCGGCAGATTTTTTAGAAATATGATCAGTCTGTTGAATATCGATACGAATATCGTAGTTTCCAATACCCATATATTTAATGAAGCTTGTTGAGGAAATCGTGTTGTAGAGGTTTTGTGGAACAATAATCATAAATGCTGAAATGACAAGTACTGCAAGGATTGTGGCGTAAAGTCTTTTCCTTGCAAGAACATCTTTGATACCAAGAAAAACATTCGTGTTAAGCAGTTTGTTTTCATTCAAACAAAAACGCTTCGCGCCTGCGTTTTTTTCCTGTGAAGTGCCAAAACGTATTGCTTCTGCAGCAGATATTTTCCGAAAGCGTCTCAGCACTCCGCTTACATAGGCAATGATTGCGAGGAATACAAGCAGAATTCCGATTATTCCTAAAGCCGCGGCAAAGGAAGAGTTTTCGCTTTCCCCCATATAAAGCCGGATATTTTCAAGAAGGATGTCTTTGAATAACAACGAGAGTGCAAAACCAAGAATACTACCTCCCGCCGCGATAGCTGTGTACTTCGCAAGATAAATTTTCTTAATGTCAGAAAGACGCAGCCCTATCGCCTTCATAACACCAATTTCACGGTAATCGTCCTCAATTTTCGCAAGAAGTGTAAAGCGAATGCACATAAATGCGATTGCAACAACGAGAACGCTTATAAGAAGAATAACTGCTATCATTATCCCGTCAGAAATTGCGTTAAGTGTTTTGAAAAGTGGATATGTAATCGTTGGTCCGTTCGCTTCAAGACCTGCGGAGGCATAAGCAGTTTCAAATTCGCCAAGCGCCGATATATCCTTTAATCTAAACTCAATCAAATACTCCGTACTTCCATGGCTCTTTATTTTCGCGTAATCATTTTGACTGACCAGAAATCTTTTTGAGGAAGACAGCATAGAATTCATCTGTGAATCACGGAGGAAGCCCGCAACAGTAAATTCCTTTCCACCTATTACGGCTTTATCACCGACCTTTATGGCGATGTCCTTCATATAGTTTATCGGAGCATAAAGCTCGCCATCGGAGACGTTTATGACGTTTCCGTCAAGATCAAGAAGATAATCAAATTTTTCACTTTGTATGCTAAAACCATTGTCTTGAACATTATTCGCAAGCGAACGATCACCTAAAATAATTTGCCCATTGTCCATATTAAGAAACTCAAGCACTTGAAATTCATCAACATTGCTGTTTTGCTCCGCGAAATTCGTAAGTCGTACAGTATCAATATCCCCCGAGTGCATTTGCATAAAATGCGGCGTTTTCGCCTGATTTATCAGTGAATCGATCGCACCTGAAAGATTGATGATAAGTATCGCCGAGAGGGAAACGAGCATAGCCGCTGCGGCGACAAATATTGTTGTTGTCAACGTTATCAGTTTGCTTTTAGAAATATCATTACGGATTAATCTGAAATACATAAGTCACCTCGGTTTTCAAGTTGAAGAAAATAAATGAAGTAACACAAATTCCCAAGCCCACTTCCTATTACTGAAATGAGCTTTCCCGACTTTTGCAGAAAAATCTTCTGAAGAATCCTCAGAATTAACCACCGTCCGTCGTTTCCAGTTCCTTAACTCTCACCCCCACTGCCAAACATCTTCATCATGTACATAAGACTTCCTCTTTCGACACCGAGCAGTCTTTCTACGTTGAATATAAAAGCTGGTATACGTGCAGCACGCTCTTCATCTGTCAGATCTACCATATCATCATCAAAAACGGTATTCGTATATGCCACAATCATTTCCATACATTCATACGGATATGGCGTACTAAATAGTCCTTGCTCAATACCCTCACGGATTATTCCCGTCAATATCGGCGGAAGACCGTTAATGATGACCTTTTGTATTTTCTGATGCATAAGCGCGTTCTGAGGCTTATGTATATGGTCAATAATTTCCTTGCCGTTTTCGCCGCTTATGTTTAGTGCCATTACAACACGAACAATACGCTCGTGAACGGCTATGCTCTTATCTGCTGCAATTCCATTAGCTGCACCTAAAATTTGAGTATTATATCGATCAATGAGCGCGTCCATAATATCTTCCTTCGACTTGAAGTGATAATACAGCGTTCCTCGTGCAATTCCGACCTTTTCGAGAATATCGTTAGTACTTGTGCCGTCAAAACCCTTCTGACCGAAAAGCTCATCAGCCGCATCGAGTATTTCGTTTCTGCGTTCCATCGCTTCTTTTCTCATGTTTATTCCCCCTCATTAGACCGACTGTCTGTCGATAAAAATTATACCATTTTACAATAAATTGTCAATGGGCTGTTCCTATTTTGTAAAAAACTATTAATTTATTTCCTGATTATCGAGAGGTAAACGATAAATTCATCCATACAAAAATATCTTTTTACGCATAATAAGTGATAGAATTATATGTAAGAAGTTTATGCGTTAAGAGAGGAAAACAATAATGTCTGAAGTACAAAAAATGGATTATACAATAGGAAAAAAGATACGTGAAGGTTTACAGGCTGATTGTCAACGCTGTTTTGGTCTATGTTGCACGGCTTTAAATATTGCTGCTTCTAGCGACTTTGCCATTAATAAAGCAGCTGGGACACCTTGCCCTAATCTACAATCAGATTTTAGCTGTCAAATTCATAGTAAACTTAGAGATCAAGGGTTTAAAGGGTGTACCGTTTTTGATTGTTTAGGAGCAGGACAAAAGGTTTCACAAACAACCTTCCATGGACAAGACTGGCGACAACACCCTGAAATTTCTGAGAAAATGTTTCGTGTCTTTCCGATTATGGAACAACTTTATGAAATGATCGCCTACGTAGCAGAGGCTTTATCGTATACGGTTGATTCATCCCTATTTAATAAACTACATATTCAATTAGAACAACTACAGCGAGCAACTGAGCTAGAAGCAGATGCATTACTAGCAATAGATATTCCTAATTTCCGACTGCCAGTGAATGTTTTACTGTTAGAAACAAGTGAGCAAATTCGCCAAAACCTTATCGAGAAGATTAATGGGAAAAACGCTCGAAAGTATGACAATCGTGGGGTTGATTGGATGGGGAAGAATTTAAAAGGCAAGGATTTAAGAGCAACTGATCTTAGAGGAGCTTATTTAATTGCTGCCAACCTACAAAATGCAGATTTAAGAGGTATTGATTTTATAGGTGCGGATTTACGTGACGCCAATTTACGTGGCGCAGATCTTTCTAGCAGTATGTTTTTAACCCAAATGCAAATAAATTCAGCACAAGGCAATCACCAAACAAAATTGCCCTCCCACCTAAAACGTCCGTCTCATTGGGATAACTAACTTCAACAAAAGAGCAAATGAAAGCAGTTCCCCCCTCAAACTGAGAAAAACACTTTGTTTATTGAAAGCTAAATGGTATTTATAAACCTTGAAAAAATGGAAAAGGCGTGTTTTGAAAAAAGTTTGATCAAAACATGCTTTTTCTATATTCAATTGAACTGTTCCTGTCGCTACGCTTTCGGTACAGAAATTGCTGAAAGAAGTTAAACTCCAAACTGTTTAAAATGATGGTCAAGGTGCTTGTATATTCCCTTACCCCATTGCTCAGAAGTGAGTTTCCCAAAAAAAGGATGAGGATGAGGATGAGTTGTGCACTTCTCAGGTCCGTTATTTTGGAATGTGATAATTTTTTGTTTAAGCTTTTCTTTTTCTGTCTCAAATTCTCTATCATCTGCAATCAAAATAGTTGGAATAGTAGACATATTATGAGGCAATGTCTTGTCATTGTAAACGATTTGTTTTGCAAACCTTCCTACTATTATTCCTAACCAACTCCTTGGTGGAAAAGAATTTCCCATTGCGATGTCTTGGAAAGATGAACAATGCGCTAGCATTTGAGCAACATCCATTTTCCCCCATTGCGGTTGTGAATTGGGACTCAATTTGGCAATACGCTTTAAAACTTCTGCTGTATGTATATGATTAAAAATATTTTTCATTAGTTTGCATTCCCCTTAAAAGATCTATGGTATTATAAACGGCCGACACCGCTTTTCTAATAAAGTTTGATTAAGACTACAGAAGTATTCAAAGCAGCTGTAGTACTTCTGAGCGTTGATTCAATCATAACCACAGCTTTGACTGCTCAAAGAGATGCAATGCCACATATGAAGATGTAGAAGCGCTCTTTGTAAGTGAGTGAACAGCATAACAAAAGGACTTACGTGTATGAGTTGTAATACGCACAAGTCCCCTAGATTGTTGGAGCTAAAAATTCATTATGAAAATCGCACTTAAAGATTAAACAATCCCTATTTCAGTAAAGCTACATTTATAGATTATTAATGACGAATAAATTCAGAACCCAACCAAGAATTGAAACAATAATAATACTCCAAGCATGTTTCTTACGCTGTATTACACCTACAATTCCCATAATCACCCCTAGTAATGGTGAAAATAGAATACCGATAATATACGCAAAAATATTGTAGGTTTGATAACTGTAGATTTCGTTACTTTCATTACCGTATTTGTCACTATCCATCTTCATCCCCCATCTTGCCTTTTTCTTTACTAAACGAAAAACCTTTCAATTCAACTATGCCTCGGCATAATTGTGTCCGGAATCGGCTTTAGGCCAACTAGATGTTGATCACTTAGTCATGGGTTATTGTTGCTTGGCTTTCGTACAGATAGATGCCACAGGACATGATGTTCTTAGACTAAGTTCCTCTATTTTAGAGGATGTTTGGACATCCGCTGAAAGAAGTTAAAACAATTGTAGCACGGATCCAACTTTGAGTTAGCTACCGGAGCAATTTTATTAAGCCTATTCGAATAATAACCAAATAAGTTATTCCTTCTTCCATTTATAGGGGATATTTGCCCAATCGTATAAAATATTAAAAAGGAAAAATAAAAATGAAATTCCAATAATTTGTCCCCATTGAATGTCATCACGAAATAACCATTGAATTATAATAAATAGTATGAAAAAAATTAGCGAATGTTGTATATTTTTCTTTATAATTTTTACCATATTCATCCTCCCCATACAATAATACTCCATTTCTACTTATTGAAGAAACCCCCTACCGTTCGTTTCAATAGCACATACTTTATTCAGAAAAAGTAACACAACATTGTAGAAAATGAACCTATTATTTTCCTTTTGTAACGATGCAGTAGTAATTATAGTAACGTCCAATTCGTTAGTAGCACCGTATATGAAGTCCTGAGTTTACATAAAATAACAAATCAACTTTTTTTATTGATACACTTTAATTTAAATTTATTTTTATCTACAAGTAAAAAGGCAGATGAAAGTATATTCATCCGCCCTCTACTTATTTTTGTTTCTTTTTATAAATAATCGTAGCTACAACAAGTAAAAGTAAAATTGCTTGTCCAATCATTGTTTCTACGGTTGGATAGAAACCAATGAAGCTGACAACTGGCAAGCCATCTACAATTGTTGTTGACACAGTACCTCTTAGCTGCAATGTATGCAGACTGACACCAATAATTTTAAATGCCAATACATAGATTAACACCGTTGCCACTGCGAAAAATTTATGAATAGGAATTTTTCCACTTGCTTTCAATAACACAAATGCAAAAATAGCTAATAATAAAAGTGCTACTACGATACCTAGTACAAATTGAGAGGTTTCCATTTTAGGTGCAATCCCTGCGTAGAAGACAAGTGTTTCTGCCCCCTCACGGAAGACCGATAAGAAGCTAATTGCTGCCATCGCAAACACAGAGCCACTCGAGATGGCATTGCCCATTTGTTTAGAAATATAGCGATTCCAGCTTGTCACACTTGATTTACTATGGAGCCAAATACCAACTCCAATCATCATTGCAGCAGCTAGTAAACCAATATAACCTTCCATCAGCTCTCGACTTGTATCAATTGTCGCAGATTGGAAAAGTGTTGACATTAAAACAGCTGCTACCGCAGATAGTAAAATCCCTACAAATGCACCAACATATATCCATTTGCGCATTGTTTTTTGCCCAGATTTCTCTAAGAACGATACTAATGCCATAATAATGAGCAGTGCCTCTAAGCCCTCTCGCAGTAAGATTAATGCTGCATCCCACAGAGTATAATCTGAGTCACCTTGAATCAGCTCAATTTCAGTACGGAAAGTATCAAGCTTACTTTTAATTGCTTTGACATCGACGTTAGATTTTAATAAGTCACTAACGAGAATCGGCATATCACTTTCAATTTTTGTATAAAGGCTACCGTTACGTGTTGAAATATCTATCTCTACACTCGGCCATATTTTAATGAACTCTCGAATTTTATCAGATGCAGCCTTGTAGTCACCTGCATCGATAAAATCATTCGCCTCATCAATATAAGCGACTAATGTTGCTAAAGAATATTCCCCTTCAACAACTTTCGCCGTATCATTACCTGCTACAAAATCCTCGATTGTTTGTTTTAAATCTGCATATTGCGATTGCATTAAAGCTACATCGGGCTTTTCAGATGCAAGTGAGATCCGAATAAAAGCCATTTGTGTTTCAATTTGGCCGTACATCGCAATGCTTTGCTCACGTACAGGGCGTTCAATTTTCTTCCACTTTGCATTAAAATCCTTATACGCTGCGTCGATTGTAGTTAAATCACCGCTTGCTAAAGCATCTTCAAATGCTTTCATGATAGGTTTAAATTTCGTGCCAAATTCTGCTCGCTGCGCCGCTTCATCTACAGGATTCTCAAGCTTTTCTAATGCACGTAAGGCATTTGACAAGTCAGACAATGCCTTTAAACGTTCATCCTTAGATGTAGCTTCAACTGCTTGCGCAAGAATTTCGTCCACTTTTTCTTTTGCGTCCTTTTGCTCAGAAGTGACTGACGCCCAGGCTGTTGCAAATTGTTCTAGGGCATGTTTTGCCTCAACTTCTTTATCCTGCTTCGTATTCATTAGCGCATCACTAATAGAAATGTACAACTGACTATAGGATTGCGCTGCCTGCACTGGTACAGCAAGTGCCAGTAACAGGCAAAGTACTAAACTACAGCGCGTTAAAAAGTGCTTCACCTATATAACTCCCCTTTGATACACCAGGGAAGCAAGCAAACACTGCACTGCCTCGATGTGTAATATATTCATTCATTTTATCCATACGCCCTAAGCTATTTTGAACTGTCGTAAATTTGGCAGGATCTTTTTGATACGAAATAAATAATAGTCCGGCATCATGCGCACCTGTATTTGTCATAACTCCAGATGCATAAGAGTAAGAACGGCGTAAAATACGTGCACCTGACTTACGTGCCAAATGCACATGCGACGTATCTGGCATAATATACTCACCTTTGCTATCCTTCGCCTCTACATCGAAATCATCGAACTCTTTCTTTTTACCAAAAGGTGCACCACTATCGCGATAACGACCGAATGTTGCCTCCTGATCTTTTAAAGATGTGCGATCCCATGTTTCAAGATGCATCTGAATTTTACGTGCGACTAAATATGAACCGCCTTTTAGCCAACCTTTATCGACCCATACTACTTTATTTAAATCTTTTTCATCGGTATTCGATGGATTCACCGTACCATCCTTGAAAGCAAATAAATTTCTCGGTGAGCCTCCGCCAGCTGGGAATGAGTTAAATCCTGCCTGTGACCATTTAATTTCTACCTTACCAGATGCTGCACGAACTAAATTACGTACTGCGTGGAATGCCACCTGTGGGTCATCCGCACATGCCTGAATACAAAGATCACCACCAGTAAATTCTTTTTGTAGCTGATCCTTTGGGAAATGAGGTAAGTCTTTTAATTCCTCAGGCTTCAAATGCTGGATACCAAGCTTATCAAACAAGGATGGTCCTACACCTATTGTAATCGATAAATTTGAAGCATTTAAGCCCTCCGCTTCACCTGTATCTCCTGTTGGTACTCTAGTATTTGTTGTTAAATCTACCATTAATTCACCATTCATTAAACGCACAACAAGAGGTGTCCATTGTTTGAACAACTCTTGTAGTTCTTTCTTTGATGTAAATAAAACATCCAAAGAAGCAAAATAAATATTTGTTTGAACAGGTGTAATAATGCCAGATTGATGTTTTCCATAGAAATCAACTTTGTTAACTGCTGTCGTGCTGTCCGCAACAGGCTCAAACACATCATAGCCCATTACTTTCATAACACCACCTAAGCCGGAAGCACCGATAGCTACACCAGCTACTCCCATGCCTGTTAGCTTTAACATGTCACGTCTAGATATTTTTTTATTGCTCCATTTTTCATCATTTGACACTGTCATTTATTATCACTCCAAAATAATACCCATTTGACTTAATGGTTCTCCAAGTTGATTTACTGCTGCCGCAAGTGCTTTTGTGTTTTCTTCAGTTAATTTTTCATAAGACACATACCCGCCATCAGCTGTTGCATGCTGTGCCAATAAATCATCTACTGCTTTGAATTTTTCATCTAATGTTGCTACTAAGTCTTTGTCTTTCGCTTCTAATTTTGGACGTAGGATTTCAAAGATTTTTTCTGCGCCTTCGATGTTTGCTTTAAAGTCATATAAATCTGTGTGAGAATAGATTTCTTCTTCACCAGTGATCTTAGATGTTGATACTTCGTTTAATAAATCAACAGCACCCGTAATCATTAAATCCGGTGTTACTTCTACAGTTTGAACTAAAGCGTGTAATTCTTTTGCGTCTGCTAGTAATTGATCTGCAATTGCCTCATAGCCTGCAGTTTTATTTTCTACCCAAAGCGCATGCTCAAGCTTATGATAACCTGTCCATTCTTCTTCGCCCTTGCCTTCTTCTTGGATATCAGCTAAACGACCGTCGATACGTGGGTCAAGGTCACCAAAGCTCTCTGCAATCGGCTCCGAACGCTCAAAATACATACGTGCTGGTGCATATGCTGCTTTTGCTTTTTCAATGTCACCGGCTTTAAATGCGTTCACAAATTTTTCTGTTTCTATTAAGAATTGATCCATTTGCTCTAAAGCAAATTTTTGATAAGCTGCTAGTTCAGTAGATAAATCAACTTTTGTTCCTTTTTCTGCTTGCTCTGTTGCAGGCTTATCTTCTTTTTTAGCTTCATCTGCATTGCCACAGCCAGTCATAAGAATGCCCCCTGCAACTAATACTGACAATAATGATGTTTTTTTCATGCTAAGTACCTACTTCCGAAATAGTTTATATCGAGAATGATAATGATTATCATCTTCGATTGCAAGAACTATTTTCATTTAAAGAAAAAAACATCATTATCTAGCTTGATCATGATGTTTTTTCTTCAATATAACATTTCTAAATTATGAAATTTTT
Source organism: Lysinibacillus sp. CTST325 (assembly GCF_054665055.1). NCBI lineage: Bacteria > Bacillati > Bacillota > Bacilli > Caryophanales > Bacillaceae > Lysinibacillus > Lysinibacillus sp. CTST325. The sequence goes on from NZ_BAAFHO010000005.1 coordinate 137,093, forward strand.
GCTTGTTATCAATTATGCCTCGGCATAATTGCGTCCGGAATCGGCTTTGTGCTTGCACAAAGAACTCCATTCCGATTCCGTGACATCCGCCGGAGGCTTTAACTTCTTTCAGTGGATGTTTGGATACCCGCTGAAAAGTGACTTAAAATTGCATTCATCTCACCAACTATAGAGGTGGGAGATTTCTACTGGAAGAAGTTAATTTTTCATGTTTTCCATATAAGAAATAATAAAGGACAATTGATATTAAAATAACGAATACCATCGCGAAGAAAATAGCACTGTACCCCGACGTAGGAACGAAGAATCCTAAGAAATAAGGACCAACCCCTAAACCTAAATCATATAAGATAAAATATGTCGATGTCGCAAGTCCTAAACGCTCATTTGGTGTAACTTTAATAGCTATTGCTTGCGCTACTGAGTTGAAATTGCCATAACCAATCCCTATGCAAGCAGCAGCTAGTAAAAAGACAACACTACTCGTCGCCGAACTAAAGGCATACATACCAATCGCAAAAATGACTAGACATGGATAGATCACAATGTTCGCACCTCTAGTATCTAGTAATTTCCCTGTAAATGGTCGTGACGCTAAAATGACAATTGCATAAATAATAAAGAAATAACTTCCCGCTGTTACCAAATCAAGCTCTTTCGCATAAAAGGTCATAAATGACATAACCCCTGAGTAGGCAAAGCCAATAACAAGCGCCACAAAAGCAATTGGCACAGCACGCATTTCGATAAAATTGCTTAGCTTAAAGCCTGTTTTCTCTGCCATTTCTTTAGCCTTTTTCGGTGCATCTGGAACGGTTACGATAAAATACATTAAAAAGCAAACAATAGCTAATACAGAATCAACAGCAAAAATCATACGATAATCTTCAAACAGCTGTGTTAAAAGAATACCTACAAAAGGTCCTATAGCCGTTGCTAAAATAGCACTTAAGCTGTAATAACCAATACCTTCCCCTCGTCGATTAGGCGGTAAAATTTGTGCAATAATTGTTCCTGTCGCCGTACTAGCCACCCCAAGTGCAATCCCTTGTACTAAACGATTGATCATTAAAAGCGGCAAATTCGGCGCGATAAAATAAGACATCGTTGATAGCATAAACAAAAATAATCCACAAAATAATGTTTTTTTGCTACCCCAATCTCCAATGATCCGTCCTGTCCCGAGTCGACCAAATAAAGTACCAATAATAAAAATACTCGAAACAAGCCCTGCCGTACTAGTTGAAGCCCCAAAATGCTCAACCGCATAGCCTGCAATTGTTACCATCAATAAATAAAAAATTAATGTAATGGTAAAGTTAATAAGTGAGACGATTAAAAAGTCCTTCGTCCAAAGTTTTTGTCTAGATGCTTCCACTTTTCTCTCTCCTACCGATTGATGTTTGCACAAATATTCGCTAAAACCTGTGTCGCAATTTCAATATCCTGCTTGGATACGCCTGCGAGTGCCTGTTCAAAAAATGGTTTTAATTGTGCATGAATTTCTTGCACAATCTCCTCACCATTAACCGTTAATTGCACAAGCTTTTCGCGCTTATCCCTACCCGCTACCGTTTCCACATAGCCAAGCTCCACAAGCTTTTGCACAAGCCTAGTCACACTCGGCTTTTCAATATACATAAAATTCGCAATGTCAACAAATGTATGTGGCCCTTTATCCTTCAATAATCGAAGGAGCGCCCATTGAGAACTATACAACTGATATTGTTCTAACAGCACATTCACTTGATTGATAAACGGTCTGTACATTAAGCGGTATTGATTAAAAAATTCTTGCTCGATTGTCAAAATTACCACTCCTTTTAAATTAGTTAGCCTAGCTAACTATATACCTAAAAATTCTATTTGTCTAGTGGGTTATTAGAGAGAAGACTGGCATTTTGGGAATGTTCTATACGTCGGTGTAGTAGTTCTTTCTGTTGGGGCCAGGGTTCTTTCTGTCGCTCTGTGACTCTCTTCCGTCGTTGAGGCCTGGTTTTCCGTCGACGCTAATTCTATCCATCACCTTTAGATTACTATCCGTCGATGGAGGAGTTCTTTCCGTCGCTCTGTGACTTTCTTCCGTCGTTGAGGCCTTCCTTTCCGTCGACGCTAATTCTATCCGTCACCTTGAGGGTTCTTTCCGTCGATGCAGGAGTTCTTTCCGTCGCTCTGTGACTTCTTTCCGTCGTTGAGGCCTTCCTTTCCGTCGACGCTGATTCTATCCGTCACCTTGAGGGTTCTTTCCGTCGATGCAAGAGTTCTTTCCGTCGCTCTGTGACTTCTTTCCGTCGTTGAGGCATTCCTTTCCGTCGACGCTGATTCTATCCGTCACCTTGAGGGTTCTTTCCGTCGATGGAGGAGTTCTTTCCGTCGCTCTAAGACTTCTAACCTTCTACAACATTTCTAGCAAAAATTCAGACCGCTTGAATTTTTGCTCTTTAATTTACAATCCAATACTTCCTGTTACTTTTTGTACCCTCAGCTTTCAACGGTAACTTTTGTAGTAATTTATAAGCTGTATTCGGCGAATCTATTGCAAAAAACTCACAAAAGCTTTTATTTGTTAACGTTTCGCCTACTAGCAATCGATAATCTTCAAGCGTCCTAAAAATTGCCTCTTGATCAACCGCTCCGCAACGCTGACAATACCATTTTGGGAAACGATAGTTCATTGTCTGTCCATTTAAACAACTTTCGCATAGCACACCTTTTACTAAATCATGTACAGGCAGTTCAATTTCTCTTTTGATTGGCCTATGCATGGACAACAATTTAGAAGCAAATTGAAAAAGCTTTTCTTCATCCATCGCCGCCACTTTATGCTGTTGAAATAATTCTCTAACATAATATCGTAATCCTGATACATGAAAAATTGGTTGCCCCCTTAAACTCTTTGATAAAATAGCATTTTTCGTTGCAAAAACGACTGCATAATGAACGGGTATCTCAAGCTGTGACTGTTGTAACATACTCATCATCCACTCCATATGCCTCCTTCCTTGATGAAGTGGATTAGTCATTCCCTCGACATCTCCTTCTGCAGTAGTTCTTGTAAATTGATTAAAGGATTCATCAAAATCTAGGAAGCCTGTTACATTTTTAATTTCGAGTATCAATATAAATTGAGGACATAGTAAAACCGTGTCTATTTGATGTGTAGTACTAAAGTGATTGAGTATTTGCAAATTATGAAGAAAATAATGCGGAGGAGGTAAAATAATTTCAAGCCATTCGGCATCTACTCTTTGCTCCCCAGCAAAGCCTGCGTGAATACGCCTCAACTTCTCAAAATAGTTCATGTATTCAGTATGTGTACTAGGTAATCTTCGTATTAAAGCTTCTAAAATTTTGTGCTGCTCCGATTCCTGACGATCTAATAAAATCATTGTTCTCATCACCTCCTATGACTATTTTATAAAAAAAGAACCTAATTAAAAGAGGTTCCAAAAAACTTGAAATGCCTATAGTACAAATTAAATCTTTCATCAACTTTTTTAGATAGAAAGAACGGAAAAATCCCTACTATTCAGCTCTTGCTAGTATTTTTTTGCCCGCTTTCCGTCGATGTAGGCGATCCTTCCGTCGCTCGGAGACTTCTTTCCGTCGATCTGGCCTTGCTTTCCGTCGCCATTAATTCTATCCGTCGCTTTGAGACTTCTTTCCATCGGTCTGGCCTTACTTTCCGTCGATGTCGCTTTTCTTTCCGTCGCTCGGAAACTTCTTTCCGTCGGTCTGGCCTTGTTTTCCGTCGCCATTAATTCTATCCGTCGCATCGGACTTTCTTTCCGTCGATGTCGCTTTTCTTTCCGTCGCTCGGAAACTTCTTTCCGTCGGTAGGGCCTTGCTTTCCGTCGCCATTAATTCTATCCGTCGATGCAGGAGTTCTTTCCGTCGATGTCGCTGTTCTTTCCGTCGCTCGGAGACTTCTTTCCGTCGGTGGGGCCTTGCTTTCCGTCGCCATTAATTCTATCCGTCGCATCGGACTTTCTTTCCGTCGATGTCGCTGCTCTTTCCGCCGCTCGGAGACTTCTTTCCGTCGGTCTGGCCTTGTTTTCCGTCGCCATTAATTCTATCCGTCGCTTTGAGACTTCTTTCCATCGGTCTGGCCTTACTTTCCGTCGCCGTTAATTTTATCCGTCGCATCGGACTTTCTTTCCGTCGATGTCGCTTTTCTTTCCGTCGCTCGGAGACTTCTTTCCGTCGGTGGGGCCTTGCTTTCCGTCGCCATTAATTCTATCCGTCGCATCGGACTTTCTTTCCGTCGATGTCGCTTTTCTTTCCGTCGCTTTGAGACTTCTTTCCGTCGGTCTAGCCTTGCTTTCCGTCACCATTAATTCTATCCGTCGCATCTGACTTTCTTTCCGTCGCCCCGGGCTTTCTTTCCGTCGATGCAGGAGTTCTTTCCATCTCTCTAAGACTTCTTTCCGTCGGTGGGGCCTCTCTTTTCTTCGCCGCTAATTCTATCCGTCGCCCTGGGATTGCTATCCGTCAATGTGGCCTTACATTCCGTAATGCCTTTCAACAAAAAAAACAACCGAACAGCCTAAGCCATTCAGTCGTTTTTTCGTAGTAAATATAAAAAATAAGGTGCACCGATACATGCTACGACAATACCTGCTGGCACTGTCGAACTTGAAATAGCTACGCGGCCAATTGTATCGGCTAGCATTAGTAAACTTGCACCGATAAACAATGTCAGGGGTAAAAAGAACTGGAAGCGCGGTCCGACAAGTTGCTTTGCAATATGTGGAGCCATAAGACCGATAAAGGCAATACCTCCTGTGACCGATACAGCTGCTGCAGCTAGTGCTACAGAGACAATTAATAATTGCAATCGCTCTCGTTCGATATTTAAGCCTAAGCCAACCGCCGTTTGTTCTGTCATCGCCAGTACATTTAACACATTTGCTTTATAAAAAATAAATGGAATGCCTAGCAGAAGCCAAGGCAATAAAGCCCAGAAAAATGGCCAGTCTGTTCCCCAAATATTGCCTGCAAGCCATTGCGCGATAAATTGCACATCACTACGCTCAGCTGAGGAAATTAATATGATCATTACACCCGATAAGGCAGATGCTACACCTACTCCGACTAAAATGAGTTGGACCGGCTGCACACCTTCATTGCGCTTGTACGAAAAAAAGTATATGCAAATTGCCGTTAATAAAGCACTACAAAATCCTACAAGTGGTAACATATACGCAAAGTTTGGTAAATCACCATTGACAAGGAGATAAAAAAGCGTAATTCCCACACCTGCACCTGCATTAATCCCAATAATACCTGGGTCCGCTAAGTCATTACGGGTCACCCCCTGCAAAACGGCACCAGCTAATGCTAACGCCATCCCTGCAGCTGCCAGCACAAACAATCTTGGCAAGCGAACAGAGAACAATACGAATGATTCTTTGAAGCTACCGTCTCCCATTAAAATCGGTATTATGCGATCGATTGAAACCGAAGCTGCTCCCATTGAAATACCCATAACAAAAATAACTATTGTTAATAAGATCCAAGTCATTAACCATCTACGTTGTTTTTTTCGTACGACATTAAACAATCTGACGACCTCCCTTCCGAACAAGAAGTAAGAAGAATGGGAGGCCGATAATTGAAATAATGGCAACTACCGGTGTTTCATATGGAGCATTAATCATTCTACCTGCAAAATCTGCTGTCACCATAAACCATCCACCGATAATAGCACTCATCGGTAAAACAAATCGATAGTCTGTCCCTACAAGGGCACGGACAATATGCGGCACCATTAAACCAACAAATGCTAGATTACCTACAAGTGCTACTGCGGACCCTGCAAGAATTACAACGACAATCATCATAATTCCTTTAATAACGGCTGTATTTTGTCCTAATCCAACGGCCACTTCTTCATTTAAACTTAAAATAGTTAACTGACGACTAAATGCAAACGCAACAATTAATCCGACAACAATAACAGGGGCAATCATTAAAGCTTGCCATGTAGTGCCTATTAAACCACCACTCGTCCACATCGAAACATCTTTTGAAATTTGAAATAATATTCCCGTACCATCTGCTATTGCTTGTAATAAAGCGGATACAGCTGCCCCAGCCAAAACTAACTTTAATGGAGAAAAGCCATTTTTTGTTGAAGCACCAATACCATAGACAACAATCATCCCTACGCCTGCACCTACGAAACATGCAAAAATAAGCATATAATACGACGTATTTGGGATAAATGCCATTGTCAATGCAAGTGCTGCATTCGCACCTGCTGTTAGGCCGAGAAGTCCCGGATCTGCTAATGGATTTCTAGTAACCCCTTGCATAATAGCCCCAGCAACTGCGAGTGCACTACCTACAAAAATAGCAGCAATAATTCGTGGAAATCGAATTTCTCGTAAAATAGCATAATGCTTACCGCCGTCTTGTCCAACAATCGCTTGATAGACATCTTCAATACTCGTATTTGCCGCGCCGACACATAGTGAGATCGTAACTGTCACTGCTAATAAGATCAGTACAAGCAATACTTGAAGCCAAAATGGGAAATGCCGAAACTTTATCATTTTCCTTCGCTACTCTCTACTGAAATTATTGTAAAAATTTCTTTTCAAAGAAATCTAGTTGATTATCTAAAGTGATTGGGTCATTAAAGTAAAATTCGTTGGCGTTCACTTCAAATAAATGACCATTTTTCTCAGCCTCTAAATCTTTAAACCATGCAGCATTTTTAATGGCGCTATCCTCACCTTTAAATGTACTAAAAATCACATAGTCACCCGCATAATCCCCTAATACCTCTTGAGAAATGGCTAAATAACCTGGTTTTAAAGCACCTTCTTTCACTTTCTCAGGCATTTTCAAGCCCATTTCTTGATATAAAATTTCTGTTCCACGACCCCAGTTATCGCCGTAAACATACAATTGTTTATTGAACATTTCTGCGACAGTAACGGTTGCATTCTCACCGATTTTTTCTTTAATTTTTGTACCCGCTTCTGCAGCACGCTCTTTAAAATCTTTTACCCAATCTGTTGCTTCTTTTTCTTTATTAACAGCCTTACCGATTTCAATAAATTGCTGTAAATAATCTACTTTACCATAAGTAAATAATACAGTTGGTGCGATTTCTGCTAATTTATCCGCATTTTCAATACCATTTAAACCAATAATCAAATCTGGCTCAAGCTCGATAATTTTTTCGATATCCGTATTCTCAACAACTACTGCATCTTTAATATCATCTTGGAAGTTTGGATTATCTGCAGCCCATGAATCAACACCTACAACATTAACGCCAAGCTTTAGTAAATCCCCAACAAAAGAAGATAACACAACTACTCGTTTTGGGTTAGCTGGTACTTCAATAGGACCTGATTCTGATTGATACGTAATCGTTTCTGCAGATGCTTTATCTTTAGAGCCCTCGTCTGCCTTCTCTTCTTTATTGCCGCACGCTGCAAGCACTAGTACGACCATCATAAACATTGGTAATAGGCACTTTTTCATAAATATATCTCCTTTTATACTGTTGCTAGTAAGTTATATGTAATGCACATTGGTTTATCTGTACGTGGATCTTTACCAATGACTGCATCAATATTAAACACTTTTTCTAATACTTCAGGTACCATGACTTCCTCTGCAGTACCAAACTTCACAAGCTCTCCTTTTGACAGCGCAACGATAAAATCTGAAAAACGTGCTGCCTGATTTAAATCATGTAGCACCATAACAATTGTGCGCCCCTCTTCTTCGTTAAGCTTGTGAAGTAATTCCAAAACTTCTAACTGATGGGCCATATCTAAATACGTGGTTGGCTCATCTAAAAAAATAATATCGGTCTCTTGCGCTAATGCCATTGCAATCCACACCCTTTGACGCTGTCCACCTGATAAGGCATCAACCGTGTTCTGACGAAAGTCATCCGTTTTAGTTACCTTTAAGGCCCAGTCAATCATTTCTTTATCCTTTTGTGATAAATTACCGAAGCCCTTTTGATATGGAAATCGACCGTAGGATACAAGCTCTTCGACTGTTAAACCATGTGCACTTTCCGGGCTTTGTGGCAAGATGGCGAGTTCTTTCGCTAATTCTTTTGTGTTCATCTCGGAAATATTTTGACCATCTAATATGACTTGTCCACTCTTATGCTTCAAAATCCTTGTAATAGCCTTTAAAAGTGTAGATTTACCACAGCCATTGGAACCAATAATGGTCGTTATTTTACCATCTGGAATTTGTAGCGATAAATCATGCACAATCGTTTTGTCCTCATAGCCGATACGAATCGATTCAACTTGTAAACGCACAACATAACCTCTCTTTCCTTTTACTTCTTTCCATGCTATGATAACGATTAGCCGATAATGATAATCATTATCACTAAAGTTAGTCTAGTTTTCCTATAAAGTTTTGTCAAATACTTTTTTATTATTTTCTAAGGATGTGGTGATATAAATGCAACATTTATACGATGTAACAATTATTGGCGGTGGCCCTGCAGGTCTATATAGTGCCTTTTATAGTGGTTTACGAGGATTGAAAACGAAATTAATTGAGAGTCAACAACAGCTTGGTGGTAAAGTTTTACTTTATCCTGAAAAGCTAATTTGGGATATTGGTGGTCACCCTCCTGTATTAGGCGAACAATTTGTAAAACAGTTAATTACACAGGCACAAACTTTTGATCCAACCGTTTTAACAGGCACAAAAGTCGATTTTATCGAGCGCCAAGATGATATTTTTGTTCTACATACTGCGCAAGGAGATAAACATTATTCTAAAACAGTTCTTTTAGCAGTTGGTGGTGGTATTATTAACCCTCAAAAGCTTTCACTTGAAGGTGCAGAAAAATATGAAATGACTAATTTACACTATACAGTGCAGTCTTATCGACACTTTGTGGACAAGGAAATTATTATTTCAGGAGGCGGAAATGCGGCGATTGACTGGGCAGTTGAGCTTAGTCCTATCGCTAAAAATGTAACTGTAGTTTATCGTAAAGATAAGTTAACTGCCCATGAAGCAACAATACAAGAGGCTTTAGATGCTGGTGTAAAGATTGAATGTCATACAACTATTTCAAAATTGACTGCTAATGCTGACAAAACAGCGATTCAACTAGTGACATGTGAAAACTCAAAAACAAAGCAAAGCTATACGCGTCAAATCGATGAAGTAATTGTTAGTCATGGCTATAACCGCGAAGCATCATTAGCATTGGATCAAACACTGACCATTCCTAAAAAAGATGATTACTACTTCGAAGGAAAAGCAACGGGAGAAACAGCTCAGCCGGGAATTTTTGCAGCAGGTGATATTTTAGCGTTTGAAGGAAAAATCAATCTTCTTCTAGGGACCTTCCAGGATGCAGCCAATGCCGTAAACTCTATTAAAACGTATTTAGAGCCTACTGCCTATCGTCACGGGGTCGTGTCATCACATAATGAAGTGTTTAAAGAGAAAAATCGTTCTATTATTGAAAAGCACCTTATACAAAGTTAAATGCAATAACCCCTCTTAAGAATTTACGCTTAAGAGGGGGTTAATTCAGCTCAAACACTAACAATGCCGCAAGCCTCTCCTGCTATTTTTAATAAAGACAGACTTTACGTTCCTCGAAATAAACTATCTAAAGAAATTTAAAAATGCCCCCATTTGCCTTAACATACCAACTCCATTTGTTATTGTTCCCGCATGACCCATAATTGTATTTATATGCTGTGGTAATCTTCCAAATCTAGAAGTTTGGGGTTGTTGATTAGGGTTAAAGAAAGGTTGCCCCCTTCTACCTTGAATAGGAGGGCCAAAACCTTGTCTATATCTTGGTGGGAATGGTCTCATTCTAGGATTCGGTGGATAAAATGGCATCAATTCACCCCCTATCAAATATCTTTTTACTAGTATACGTCTGTATTTTTTTATTGTTTAGACTATAGGAGAGGTTGCTAAAAAAATATATAGATATGTATTGTAAAAATGTTAAAGCCCAAATATTTATAATTCTCTCCTTCCTTTCTGTAAAGGTTCTTCATGACAACTCAGGAACCATACTATTTTTAATTTCATATTATACAAAAATACGAATAAAGAAGGGATTCCGATTCAAAATTCAAAATATCTAGATTTTCTGTCCAAATTTGGCGTTGGTGGTGCGCATCCTGGTGGCATTAATCTAACAAAGGAAATATTCAAGGTAGAGAGCATTAACGAAAACTCCCGCATTTTGGATGCAGGGTGTGGTACAGGCCAAACTTCTGCCTATTTGGCGGAGACATATGAAGCAAAAGTAACTGGTATTGATATCAATCCTGAAATGGTCGCAAAGGCTAAAAGGAGAATGAAAAAAAATCACTTACCCGTAAAAATAATTCAATGCTCTATAGAACATGTCCCATTACCTAATCATACATTTGACTTTATTATTTCTGAATCTGTTCTTTCATTTGTCAATAAACCTAATGCCCTGAAAGAAATTTTTCGTTTATTAAAAAAAGGCGGTCGGTTTATTGCCATTGAATTTACTATTCATCAACCACTTGAAGAAAAAATTGAAAAGGAAATCAAACAATTTTATGGATTTGATTCTTGTTCAATGAAGAAAGATTGGGTCGCTTTGTTTAATCAGGCTGGTTTTAAAAATATTCGTATACAAAAAAACAAATCAATCTTCTCCATTCCCGAACTTCATCACTCGAAGGATATTGCGCCTGAACTTTATGAGGTAATGGATAAACACTTTGATATGAACTTAAAGTATGAAGGCGTTTTAGACTATAGAATTTATTCATGCACTAAATAGTGTGGGGATGTTTTTCACTTCGTAACTGCTATGTAAATGAAAAAAAGCAGCAGACTCGTTCAACGACAAATCTCCTACTCCAACTTCAATATTAGCGGGAAATTAATCCTCTGTGTCATTTCCCGCTTCTTCTTATTTTTCAAGCCCCCACTCAAAATATTCCGTTTTAAAAAGGAGCAAGATTTCCTCCTTAGTCATTCGTTTGCATATATTTATCTTCATTAATCGTCACTGCATGAATGCCCTCAATAAAAGTATTGATTAGGATTGAAAAGCTTTTATTGATATCAAGTGGCATCCCAAATCCCCCCATTTGTTCAATAGAAGTGAATCCATGTAGAATACTTCGTAATCCTCTGACCATATGAATCGCAATTTCTTCTTGCAAATTATAGGCATTTAGCACTTGAAGTACAAGTTGTACGACAGCTTCTTGGGCTTGCTGTAGTTCTTGATCGTTAGTATCTGCAAAGCGAGTGCTAGCATCATACAGCCCCGGATGCTCTCTAACAAATTGAATATATGCCTGACTAATTGCACGAACAGCATCATCACCTGAACGTCCTACTGCAGCTTGAAGCATATATTCATGTAATTTTTTTACTCCTTGAATGGCTAACTTCTGCTTCAATTCATTTAATCCATCAAGATGGTTATACAAGGAAGGTGGCCGAATTTCCAATTTTTCCGCTAATAGTCCAATTGAAAGTTGCTCCAATCCTTGTTCATCAACTAGCTCCGTAGCCTTTTGTAAAATAATCGATATATCTATTTTCATTCGACGGGACATTTTTTTCACTTCCTATATTGATTGTCTAAATTTTTTTCTGCTTCTGCTATTGCTATGTCCAAAAGTTCCTGTGGTTGCTTCAACATCTTCCCGTGCCCTACTGCAAGTAAGCTTGGATTTAAATCCCTTAATTTTTTTGCACTTATGAGAGCTGTGCTTTTATCCCATGTTGCTAGAGAAGGAAATGGAAACAACGGATTCATCACTCCCGATACTAGTATCTTTCCTCTAGTTACGAGGGCATCACCAGCGATTAAACTTCTATTGCGCGTGTCGAAAAGTGTGATGGAACCAGGTGTATGACCTGGAGTTGCAATCACTTCTAAGGAACCAACTCGATCACCTTCTTCAAGTAATATGTCCGGTTTAGTTTTAATATTTTTGGGAATGCCTCCTCGAATTGGTGTGTTTTTTTCATTTGGAAGTAATGCACTATTTCCCTCCAATAACAGAGCATCTCTGGAAGAAATGCACACCTGACTATCTGGTAATAATTCTTTTAACGTATCTAGCGCTCCTATATGATCACTATGTGCGTGAGTAATGATGATTCTTGTAATCGGTTTACCAATACCCTCAGCCGCTTTTATTATACTTTTTGCACTATATGGTAAGGCTGCATCGATCAGTGTAAGCTCGCTTTCTTCTTCTACAATATAACAATTAACAGGAAAAATCCTTGGCATAAATGACAATTGAAACACTGTACCAATCTTCGTAATTTTCATTCTAAATCAAATCCCCTTTGTAAACTAATTGTATTTCAATTTTAACTAATGCGATTAGTTTTCACAATATTAAAATTGAATTTTCTTACAATAAAATAGCAGTCGATTTCTGAGGGCACTGAAAAAGTCTATATCTTCTCACATTGCGAGGTATTCAATGATTAAATCGTTGAATACCTCGCTTTTTTCATTTGGCACTGTGACTCTACTGTTGTTTTCCGAAGCATTCCGCTCGCTTTCGTTACCTGATAAACCATAAAATGACACCTGTCATAAAGAATCTTTGACTGGTGTGAATATGTTTTTCCTATTCGTTTTCTTATCATTACTGTAAGAAAACAAAGAAAGAGTGATTTTATGATGAAAGTTCAACAAAGATTACCCCTAATCGATATGTTACGAGGCTTTGCTGTATTAGGGACACTTGGTACAAATATTTGGATTTTTGCTTATCTTGGAGATATTTCGTATATCACAACGAGTAGTTATTCAGGTTGGTGGTCATTGAACGACTTTTTACGAATGGCAGTCCTATTTTTAGTAAACGGTAAACTCCTTGGTTTATTAACAATCATGTTTGGTGTTGGTTTGGAATTAAAATATCAGCAAGCATTGCGAAAAGGAAATGCTTGGCCAGGCATGTATATTTGGACGATAGTCTTTTTATTTATGGAAGGTCTGATTCACTTCACCTTAGTCATGGAATATGATATTTTAATGAGCTATGCTGTGACAGCTGTTATCGTTGCCTTTATCGTTAAATTTGGTGATAAAGCGATTAAACGTGCGTTATACGTTTTTGGCAGTTTCCATGCACTGATGATTCTATTGATTTTAGTCGGCACATTGCAGGGTGCCGCCAATGCTTCCATTGCTGGACTCGATTCAGTCGTTAGTCTTTATGAAAATGGCACTTGGTTTGAGCAAATACAATATCGTTTAACACATTTTCTTTATTATAGAACGGAAGCTATTTTTATTATCCCAATGAATATCTTTTTATTTTTACTTGGCGTTAAGCTGATGAGGAATGGTGTATTTTCACAAGATGACAAAGGACGTCAGGCGCGTCAAAAACTATTCAAAATCGGTATTTTTATTGGCGTACCTCTAAACCTTTTAATCTTTATTCCCGGTGGAGCATTTGATTTACCTGTTCGTTATTTATTCGCACCAATTCTATCTATTGGCTATATTGGTATTTTAGGTAAAATGATAGAATATAAGAGGCTTGATTGGTTATGGAAAAGATTTGGCGAGATTGGGAAAATGTCTTTAAGTTGCTATGTGCTGCAAAATGTTATTGCATCTATTATTTTCTATGGTTGGGGATTAGGTTTAGGTGGAAAATTGAATAGTATTGAAGTTATCAGCATTTGGCTAACCCTTTCCCTTCTACAACTTTTCATTGCACATATTTGTATCAAGCATTTTCATGTTGGGCCAATGGAATGGATTCGAAAACACGCCATTCAAAGTGTCACACAGAAATAATCGACAAAGGTTGGTGTGAACTATAAAAATATATCCAAGAGATCAGGCAAAACGCTATTTAATTATCGACGTCGTATCACTAGTTTTTTTATTTACTATGGTATTAAGTTCGAATTCTTCATTACCATTAATGGCTAAAATAAGTATCCTTATGTTATTTTTAGTAGCCTTCTATATTGCTTTATGGTTTAAAGATTGGCGTTTACTGTTAGCTTCTTTACTTGGCTTTACGCTTATTATCATACTGGGTATTTCTGAAGGATCTTCTATGTTACTTTTTGGATTTACATTTGCTGATTTAATTGGGAGAGCTAAAAAGAAATGGCATATTGCTATAGGAATGATTGCCATTGCCTTTATGTTTTTTGTAGTTATATGGTTTGAATCAGGAGCATCTTACAAATTACAATTTCAAGCATTAATACCCATTATGATCATTCAACTACTATTTCCTATGCTAATTTACTTCGTAGAAAAGTCCAAAAAATTACAATTAGAATTAACAGAGGTAAATACCCAGCTTGTTCAGCAAGAAGAAAGACAGCGTATCGCGAGAGACCTCCACGATACGCTTGGTCATACATTAACAATGATTAAAATAAAAACCGAACTAACATCAAAATTAGTCGATAAAGATACTTTGCGTGTTAAAGATGAGCTAAATGATATTTTAGCAACAACACGAACAGCACTAAAGCAAGTAAGAGAATTAGTCTCCGATATGAATTTTATTTCGTTAGAAAGTGAGCTTATACATTGTAAACAACATTTACAAACAGCCGATATCTCCATAAAAATAAAAAATAACTGTCCAAAGCTGCTACTAGCTAGTGTGGAGGAAACGATGCTGTCCTTATGTCTTCGGGAAGCCACTACAAATATTATTAAGCATAGTCAAGCAAAAAAATGCCAAATAGCTATCAACTATTTAAACGGAATTTTAAAGATAAACGTTGTGGACGATGGTGTCGGCTTACATAACCAAGGGCATGGAAATGGACTATCATCGATGAAAGAACGGATGAATGCCCTTCAAGGAAATGCTTCTATTTGCAATTTACCGACGGGCGGAACGATTGTGACCTTAACAATGCCTATTCAACAGTATAGAAAGGAGCCAACTACATGATAAGAGTATTACTAGCAGAGGATCAACAAATGTTACGTGGCGCCTTGAGTTCCTTATTATCGTTTGAGCCTGATATAAAAGTGATTGCAGAAGTTTCAGATGGTCAAACAGCGTGGGAATATATTCAACAAGAGCTACCCGATGTTTGTGTATTGGACATCGAAATGCCGAATCTTACTGGTCTTGAACTAGCTGAAAAAATAAGACAGGCAAATTTACCGTGCAAGGTGATGATTGTCACTACTTTTGCACGCCCTGGCTATTTACAAAAAGCGATGGATTTTGAGGTACAAGGTTATTTATTAAAAGATGAACCGATCGACTATTTAATTGAAACAATAAGAAAAGTGATGAATGGTGAAAAAGTAGTTAGTAGAGATTTAGCTGCAACGTTGTTTATGAAAGAACAGAATCCGCTAAATGAACGTGAAATTGCTGTTCTGCAGCTTGTAAAAGAAGGACTCACAACAAATGAGATTAGTAAAAAGTTATTTTTAACGAAAGGCACTATTCGAAACTATTTATCAACCTCTATTCAAAAACTACATGTCGAATCTAGACAACAAGCTGTTCAAGTAGCCAGTGATAAAGGGTGGCTTTAGAAAAAGAAAAGCGATACTGTATTCCTTATCTATAAAGGATACAGTATCGCTTAGCATTTTAATCGATTTCTTTTTTATTTTTAGACACTAAATTTATAATTATTTCAACGAGCACGACAGCAATTAAAGAAAGTCCAAATAGTGGCATCAGTATACCTAAAATAATCATGAAAATGATAAAAGGAATGGACACCTTTTGAGAGATTTTAGGTGGTGCAGATAGCATACCTTGTTTCTTCCGTAGTAGCCATGTTCTAACTCCCCAAACAATAACTACTAAAAATGCTAGACATACTAGTAAATTTATTAATTTATTTGGCCAGCCAAACAAATGACCTTCATGTAAAGGGATTCCCCACGTGAACCATTTGGCAAGAATGCCATAGTCCTCATATCCAACCTTGTCTATATATTTTCCGCTATATTGATCAAAATACATTGTCGTTTCATCATACGGACTAACATCAAGACCTGTGACACCAGTGTTACTAGATTTTGCAACTGTATAGACACCGACTTCACTAGTAGGATAAATAATCGCGTAAGGTTTTGATATATTCATTGCATCAATTTCATGTTGTAGCTTTTCTACGCTTAGTTGGTAAGGGTTAGCAGCACAGAGCGTATTGGCTCCCATACCGTGATGTGCTGCATGTCCTGAATCTGACGTTGGAGGGGTTTCTTGACGAGTAGCCCAAGGAATCTCACTTACATCAGATGTAGGTGGCTGTTGCTGCAATAACGGCGTACCGAAAGTTGGATGATCTTGTGAAGCTTGATAAATATATTTCCCCATAAACGCAGACCATGGTAAACCTGTGAAAATAATAACAAGCATTGGAATCGTAATAACTGTTCCAACAAGTGCATGGAATTTTCTACTTTTTTGACGTTTGTTTGTCTGCTTTGTTTTCTTTAATATTTTTGCTTTAAACGTCATGTAAATGCCTGAAAGCAGTAAAAAAACAGCCCAGCACGCAGCTAATTCTACTAAATAATTGACAAACGTTCCCCCAATAAATAAGGAACTATGGGCATTTCTCATAATATTTGCAAATGTGTAATCAGCATCTTGACCACCGATAATTTGGTTATGATCATCTAAAAACACATATTTCTCTTTGCCATCTGCATTCTTCATCGATAAACGAGTATTGTAAGGCTCTTCTAACTCTATAATTTTATTTGTTTTATAGCCAGCATATGATTCTTCTGCAAGTTTAACAGCATCATCAATAGATTGTACCTCGGTTTTTCCACTTTCACCAAAAAAGTATTTATCATATAACTGATTTTCAACATTGGTATAAAATAAAAAACCTATACCACTTAATGTTAGCGAAATAAGAAGTGGAGTAATAAATAATGCGGCATAAAAGTGCGTTCGCCAAAAGCTCTGATAAAGCGTGTTCTTCATGTCTAAATCTCCAATCTATAATAATAAGCGCAAAATTATTATATAGTTTAAAAGTGAAATAAGTATGAAGTCCTAGAGTTTTTTTTATGACAAATAAATGTATTCCTATTGAGATAATTAGATTAAAAGCTTGTTTTCATAGAAAAAGGCTACTTAATGTCCCGTAAAATGGTGAACATTAAGTAGCCTTTTAACTTTGGTGAAGACTAATAATCAGTGGGATATTACGCCCCACTGATTAAAGCTTCACTTTATCCCGCTTTAACGGGCAGTAATTTATCTGCTCCGAAAGCGTAGCGTCAGGTACCAGACTCCCACTTCAAATTTCAGCGCAAACAAAGAAGTAAGTTGTGAGATAAACTGCCCGTAAAAGCCCGATTGGTGAAGACTAATAATCAGTGGGGATAATACGCCCCCACTAATTAAAGTTTCACTTTATCCCGCTTTAACGGGCAGTAATTTTTGTACCGAGAGCACAGCGTCAGGTACAACTCCAAACGTTAAATTCGGCAAAAGCGATGAAGTTTGGCGCAAGATTAACTGCCCGTAAAAGCCCGATTGGTGAAAACTAATAATCAGTGGGGATAATACGCCCCCACTGATTAAAGTTTCACTTTATCCCGCTTTAACTGGCAGTAATTTTTGTACCGAAAGCACAGCGTCAGGTACAACTCCAAACGTTAAATTCGGCAAAAGCGATGAAGTTTGGCGCAAGATTAACTGCCCGTAAAAGCCCGATTGGTGAAGACTAATAATCAGTGGGGGTAATACGCCCCCACTGATTAAAGCTTCACTTTATCCCGCTTTAACGGGCAGTAATTTATCTGCTCCGAAAGCGTAGCGTCAGGTACCAGACTCCCACTTCAAATTTCAGCGCAAACAAAGAAGTAAGTTGTGAGATTTACTGCCCGTAAAAGTCCGATTGGTGAAGACTAATAATCAGTGGGGGTAATACGCCCCCACTGATTAAAGCTTCACTTTATCCAATTAGTTCTTTCATTACATTCGTATAAGCTATTAAAATATCATTTTCATGAACAGCATCCTGCCCTACATACTGTTCAACTATCTCTATTAATGTTTGAGAAGTACTTGTATATTGTGTTTCCATGACTTCAAATTTTAATAGACTTTCATAATACTCGATTACTTGTGGATTCATGTGTAACACTCCTTCAATTTTAGCATAAAAAAACATCTTTCCTTCTTCAGAAAGATGCCTACTATGACAAATACACGACATAATACGGTGATTGACACGGCGATAAAAGCTTTCTATTCGTTATAGAAGCCACCTTTTTAGCAATCATCGTACTATGAGCATGCAGGAGAATTTCTCTAGTCACACTCAACACCCCCTATCCTCGTAGGTTTTTTGGTTGTACTAGATAAAGGCAGGTCTCCTGGCTTATGTTCATCACACTTTTCACCTTCCCATTACAATGCGTAACAGTGGTCTTTTGAAACGTGCTCACATTTACAGTTGCGGGACAGCGTCGGATTTACACCGATCTTCCCTTTTAAACAAATCGAATTTATGATTTGTACCTCTATCTTATTATTCCGTTTTTATTATTATACCATAGTATATGGTATAATCGAATACTTCTATCATTTAGTCGTTTATTTGACTGGTCTATGCATCATTTCGAACAGACTAGCCGTCGCTTAAACTTCTTCTGTAGTTGTCCCTTCATTTTTGCTATAAAATTTTCTGTCAACTGAAATAACAGAAAAACCTGACCTCAAAAAAGAAGTCAAGTTTTCTACTTAAAGTATAGATTGTTGGACTTGTTGGCGAAGGGTTTTTGCAGCAGATACCATATGAGCCAGTGCCGCAACTGTTTCTGTTTCCTTCCTTGTTTTTAAACCACAGTCAGGATTCACCCAAAATTGGTTTTTTGATAAGACTTGTAAGCTATCTTGCATAATAGTCAGCATCTCTTCTTCACTTGGTACACGTGGACTATGAATGTCATAAACGCCTAGCCCAATCCCTTTTTCATATGGGTTGACTTGTAGAGAAGAAATCAGCTCGCCATGGCTACGTGATGTTTCTATTGAAATAACATCAGCATCCAGTGCACTAATTGGTTCGATAAAATCATTAAACTCACAATAGCACATATGTGTATGAATTTGTGTTTCATCCTTCACACTAGATGTAGCAAGTTTAAAAGCATTCACCGTCCATTCTAAGTAAGCTCCCCAATTTTCTTCACAAAGTGGCAAGCCCTCTCGTAAAGCTGGTTCATCAACCTGAATAATAGAAATACCTGCAGCTTCTAGTGCTTCCACCTCTTTTCGAAGTGCCAAAGCAATCTGATATGATACATCATTCGGTGAAATATCATCTCGTACAAAGGACCAATTTAAAATTGTCACAGGGCCTGTGAGCATTCCCTTTACATAGCGATTTGTTTGGCTTTGGGCATAGGCTGTTTCTTTAACTGTCATCGGTACTTCCCATGCAACGTCACCGTAAATAATCGGTGGCTTCACACAGCGAGAGCCATAAGATACAACCCATGCTTTCTCTGTAAATGCAAAACCAGTAAGTTTTTCCCCGAAATATTCAACCATATCTGTGCGCTCAAATTCACCATGTACCAAAACGTCGATATCTAATTCCTCTTGAATAGTAATCCAACGCTTTGTCTCTTGTTCTACAAACGCTGCATAATCTCCATCAGAAAGTTGTTTCTTTCGCCATGCACTTCGTGTGCGTTTGACTTCGTCTGATTGAGGAAAGCTCCCAATTGTTGTCGTTGGGAACAGCGGTAATTGTAAGGCTTGTTGTTGAATATTTTGACGTGTTTTAAAATCACTATGGCGTTCAAAATCTTGTGCCGCCACTGTTCGAATCGCTTGTTTAACATCTCTATTTTGACGAGTTGGGTGATTTTTCAATGCTTCAATCGCCTTCATACTTTCAGATATTTTCTGGTTTGAAGGACTTCTTGTGCCTTGTAAATATTTTGTTACTTCAAAGATTTCAACTAATTTTTCATCTGCAAAAGAAAGGGCATTTTTTAGAACTGGATCGAGCTTTGTTTCAAGAGCAGTTGTAATTGGAACATGCTGTAAATTACATGAAGATTGAATCCATATTTCTTTAGCACCACTCAGCTGTTCAATAGCTTTAATAGTTGAGCTAGCCTCTGCTAGATTGGAGCGCCAAATATCTCGTCCATTTATAATACCGGCCGCTAATACTTTATCTTGCGGGAAGCCAAATTGACGTAATGCCTCCATATTTTTGCCATAGCCATGCACAAAGTCTAACCCAATCCCTTGAACAGGAAGTGTCACAATTGACTCATATGCCGATAATGATTCGAAATATGTTTGTAGCATAATTTTAGCCTCGGGTACTGATGCAACTAATTGTGTATATATTTCTTGAACAAGTTTAATCTCCGCTTCATCTAGTGTTGTGACAAGAACAGGCTCCTCTAATTGAATCCACTTAGCACCTGCATCTACAAGCTCCTTTAAAACCTGTGTATAAAGTGGTAGTATTGCTAATATAAATGCTACCTGTGATAACTTGTCATAACCTTTTGTTAATTTACAAAATGTAAATGGGCCAATCAATGTAGGCTTTGCTGTGATACCAAACGCTTCCTTAGCCTCCAAAAAATCTGCCAATATTTTATTTTCTGTTAATTGCAGAGATTGTCCCTCATATTCTGGCACGATATAATGATAGTTTGTATTAAACCATTTCGTCATTTCACTGGCTACGGCTTTTTGGCTACCACGAGCTACCCCATAGTAAGTTTGTAAATCAACTTTATCTCCCTGCCAATTAAAGCGCTTTGGAATTAAGCCAAACATCATTGCCGTATCCAACATTCTGTCATAGAGTGTGAAATCACCAACAGTTATCATGTCTATGCCGAGGCGAAGCTGCTTGTCTATTCGAGCTAAGCGAATATCCTTTAATTGCTGTAAAAATTCATCCTCTGAAAGCTCATTTTTCCAAAAAGCCTCTAAAGCCTTTTTCCATTCGCGATCTTCTCCGATATACGGATAACCAACTGTAGTACTTGTATACGCCATGTTATTCTCTCCTATCATTTCATTAAAAATAAAAAAAGCCACTCTCCTTTTTGGAAAATGGCTGTCATTGCATATCAAAATTAGCTATGAATAAACAATACGAAATCCTTTCAAAATATCGCATGATTCATTGTCGCACAGGGCCGTTACGGTCAAATCTCACCACCTATTTCCACGTAGGTATTTGGTGTGTACTAGATATTGGCAGGTCTCCTGGCTTCTCATCAACACGCCTCACAGCCTTCCCAGTTTCCCAGTGACAATTGTGATTTGCTCCGATTTACAGTTGCGGGACAGCGTCGGATTTGCACCGACTTCCCTTTTAAGCCAAACTTTCATTCGGCACCAACTCTTACACAATATTTAATTATGTTTTACTATAACACATATTTTTCTGAAAAGTAGATCTATTTTTAGATTTGTTTGATTCCTCATACTGCTGTTATCCCGAACATATGGAATCATCAAAGACTAGCAGCATGATCCCCCTGTTGCTAAAACAAACTGGTAACTAGAGGAATATTCTGTTATTTTACAGTTAGTTATTCAACTAACTAATAACGATGGAGGCGTAATTGAATGGCAAAACCAACTGATATCGAAAAGTCAGATTTATTGACTGCTGCCAAGCAAAGTTTAGTGGAAAAAGGGATTGAAAAATTCACCTTAAAGGCTGTTGCTGAGCAAGCTGGTGTGACACAAGGAACTATTTATTATCATTTCAAATCAAAAGAGCAAATCATTCTCGAAATTGTTCAAGACATCTGTGAAAATTCTTGGAATGAGATGTTGACGACCGATCAACAAATGATTCAATCTGCACTTCTCTCTGCAAAAAGTCGATATGAAAATGATGCCTTTTATCATAAATTATTTTTAACTTTAATCGTCTACGGCTTTACGAACCCGACTATTAGACAGCAAATTGGACAAATTTTAGCAGTTGAAAATGAACATTTATGCAACGTTTTAGATAAATTATGGGTTACATCACCCATTGATGGCGTGTCGATGGAAACTTGGAGTATTTTTTTCAACGCCCTTATTGATGGCTTGGCCATACAAGTGATGATGCGGGACGATTTCGATGTAGATGTATTCTATCAGCAATTAGAAAAAATTCTTCAGACATTACATCGTCTAGGAAAATAAATAGAGGAGGAACACTATGCGATTCTTTTTATGCTGGGGTTTTGGAATTTGGCTATTTGCTAGTGCCTGCGTTTCGATTAATAGGGCATTACTTTTTTACCATTGAAGAACCTTTCCTCTTGATCAGTGCTTACATTTTAGTTATTCCGCTCATTTGGATATCGACAATACCTATTTATTCTATGACAAAAATAAAAGGTACAGAGCGATTACTGGCTGCAATCTGTATTGCATTACCCGGAATGCTCATTGATGCAGTCGTATTATTAGTTTTCGACAATGTTTTTCTGAATTTATCGCCTGATGTAGATCGTTATTTCGCCTCATGGCTTCTATTGGCCTATTCTCTAATACTTCTTACTGGTTTTACAAAGGCTTCATTCGTGAGAAAAAATACTATTCATTCGTCAAATTAAAGGATTTTACATTATTATCCTAGAAGTAAGTATCGATGAAGAATTAAAGGAGGAGAAAAAATGGTTATAGGCTTACATCACGTTCAAATAACAATTCCAAAAGGTGAAGAAGAAAAAGGGAAACATTTTTACTGTCAAGTATTGGGACTAAAAGAACTTGATAAGCCAGATTCGCTGAAAGGACGAGGTGGATTTTGGTTACAGGTCGGCAATAGAGAGGTACATGTAGGTACAGAGGATGGCTTTGATAGATTAACGACAAAGGCTCATATTGCTTATCAAGTTGAAAATATCGAACATTGGAAGAAGGTATTAGCCGAACAACATGTAGAAATTTTCGATTCAGTTCCTATTCCTCATTTTGAACGCTTTGAATTTAGAGATCCATTCGGTAATAGAGTAGAGATGATTCAGGAAATTTAAAAGTAAACAGTTATAGAAGGCATGCTGATAAAAATTATTTTGTGAAATAAAGTATGAATCTTCAGCACATCAACGACTTTTCACAGAATGTCATCCAACTTTTTAATTTTATCGGAACACTTTTACGTTTATCGCCCAACTTTTTAGTTTTATCGATTAACTTTCGCATTTTATCACCCAACTTCTGAATTTTATCGACATCTGCTTTCCAAAGAGTAAGAAAAGATAAATCGTAGGCATGATGAAAGGTTGATTTCCATTTCTACTGGGAGCGTTTGATGACCTGCTTCGCTTGCGTTCCAGGATCCCATTTGTGGCGCTCCTCTCTCCTATTAGCCTATAAGAAAACCCCCTCTCATTGTAAAACTCCTCCTCAATAAAGATATCTTTGATCATTTTATTTTCCAACCGTAATTTCGCTAAGTATTCCATTGTGGTTGGTGGTTCGTGGTTGGTGATTATCGTTTAGTCTTTCAATGCCTCCTTCCAACGCTTAGAAAGGCTTGTACTGCAGGCCCCTATGCCCTTTCGTTTCTACAAACACTTCACCCAACTGAAACATTTGTAATAAAACTGTAAATTAAGGCGATGAAGCCTTTTATATCAGGTGTTTACAGCGAATTCCCATCCAGCGTGGTAACAATTACCTCAAAGAAGCCCTACTTTTTCATGCTACGATTAATTCCAGTGACAAACCAAATCAGGATTAATCCTAACAATAGCTTCAGGAGGAAATAACAACATGAATAAACGATTTTTAACAACAACATTAGCATTGACGATAGGTTTTAGCACAGTGGGGATGGTACAGCCAACTGTTCAACCTATAGAAGTTGAGGCTGCAACAACAAATGCGCTAAATAACACACAAGCAGTTAATGCGAAAGCAGATCAACTAATTCAAACTGGAAACAGCTTAATTGGTAAGGCGACATACAGCACTTCCGAATACAAGGCTACATATCCTTATAAATTTTCTTGTGCTTCATTTATCATGTACATTTTCGAGAAAAATGGTGTGGATATAGGTACTTATAATGAAGATTATATGTTACAGCAAGGAACATCTGTTAACAGAAATCAATTACAAAAAGGTGATTTACTTTTCTTTAAGAGTAAAAAGACAGGAACAGACCCTGATCATGTAGGAATGTATATTGGTAACAATAAAATGATTCATATGGCCGATTCTAAGCAAAATATAGTTGTTTCTGATTTAAATAGCAAACCATATTATACAGATAATTATGTAGGGGCCCGTAGAGTATTACCTACATTACTTTCAGCTAATCCTGCATCGAAAGGCGATAAAATTGTTGAAAACGCCTTTAATTATAAAAATAAAGTAACTATGAGCTCTACAAATAATGAAGCCAGTCTTCGCTTTACAGCGCCAGGATATGTAGACTTCATCTATCGTAAGAATGGTATTAAACTTGGTACAACCAATTTAAAGGAACTAATGAATGTTGGAACAACGGTTTCACGTAGCAATTTAAAAAAGGGTGATTTAGTGTTCTTCAATAGTGTTATAGGCTCTAAAACCCCTTCACTAGTAGCTATCTATGCCGGAGATCAACGTCTTATCATTCCAAGTTCAAGTGGTATTACTACAAGAGTACTACTGGTTGACTATTACAAAGATCATTATATTACAGCAAAACGTGTTTTTTAAGAACGTTTCTAGAATCATTTCAAATGCTTAAAAAATTGAAAATTTCAATAGAATTAATGTTTTGAAAAAAGAAGCTTTCGTTAAGCGAGGGCACTGAAAAAGTCTATATCTTCTCACATTGCGAGGTATTCAACGATTAAATCGTTGAATACCCCGCTTTTTTCATTTGGCACTGCGACTCTACTGTTGTTTTCCGAAGCATTCCACTCGCTTTCCGCGAGGGGCGAGCGATGCTTCTCCAAACAACGCAATGTATCACACTATTATTTTAGTCACGCTTTCCTCTATAATAAAAGAATTAATGTGCAGGTGGTGACCCCGTTGATTTCAAATCAAAAACCCCTTCATTTACGTCCATATATGGCGATCTACGATATTGTTGTGCCAAATGATTTTTCATTCATTTTAGAAGAGTTAAAAACAAAATATTGTGTAGACAATGGACGTAATGCTATTCCTCTTAAGTACTTATTATTAAAAGTCGGATACACATGCCGAACAAGAGGCATTTCAAAATAAGCATTTAAGCAATTAGCCGCAAATCGCTACAAAGTAGAAGCGAAGAATAGTGAATTAAAAAACGGACACGGGTACGATACGGCATCGACTGCGGGTCTATTTGGCATGGAAATTCAAGGTGCTTCAACGATATTCGCTGTCAATTTGAAACGGATATTAACGCTACTAAACGAAAATGAATAAGGAATAGAGACAGAAATAAGGCACTTCCTGTTCAAAATTGAACAAGAAGTGCCTTATTTTATCTGAAAAAGGTTCGCTTTTATGAAAACGTAATTTTTCTGTGCCCGCCGTTAAGGAAGCTTCTTTTTTCTATTATTATTTATTTTTTAACTGATTCGCAAATTCTATCATAGATTTGCTAGACATTGGACCTTTAATAAGTACAATCGTTTCACTATCGAGCTTATGCTTTAGTACTTCTAAAACGCCTGTAACATCTTTAAACATATGAACATCGGCCTTCGTGCCTTCCTTCAACGCTTGGTTCGCAATATTTTCTGCTCTATTGCCAATAGTAATAAGTGTATCAACATTTCTTTTCGCGACCATTGTGCCAATCTCTCGATGATATTTTTCTTCAAAATTTCCTAACCTCTTAATGTCACCTAAAATAAGAATTACTTTTTTCCCTTTCCCGATCGTATCTAAAACCTTTAGTGCCGCTTCAACAGAAGTCGGGTTATTTGTCCAAGTATCATCTACTATCGTACATTCACCGATGCCCGTAGAAAATTCTAAGTGTCTTGCCATCGCTTTGAACGTTTTTAATTGCGAAATTGCGACAGCAATGGAAAGTCCCATTTCCTTTACGGCAGCTATAGCCGCTAATGCATTATATACTTGATGTTCCCCGTATCCTGGAACAAATAAATTGTATTTGTCATTTGACACTTTTAGTACAAATTTCATGCCGCCTTTTGTGAATTGTATATCCGTAGCTTGATAATCTGCCTTTTCGTTGACACCAAAGGTAATAATCTTCCCTTTAAATTTATTTAGGGGGATTTTTTTAATATTTTCATCATCACCATTAATGATTAACGTACCACCTTTTCTTATTCCTTCTACAATTTCAGCCTTTGCTTTGATATAACCATCAAGATTATTGCATCCATCTAAATGATGGACACCGATATTCGTAATAATACCAATAGTAGGCTGATAGATCATACACTGGTGTTTAATATTCCCTATATTCCCCAATCCTAATTCAAAGATAGCTGCTTTTGTGTTCTGATCGATTCCAGTCAAGTACGGTAAGGATTGCCGTGGCTCATTTTTACTGCTGACAGATGCTTGAACATTCCATTCCTTACTAGCTATATGTTTAATCATTTCTTTCGTTGTCGTTTTACCACATGTTCCGGTCAAAGCAACGACTGGTATTTGAAATAGATTTCTGTAATGCCCCATAAAATTCCAATATGCATGTAAAATATTCTTAACGCGTATAACGGTCGTATTCTTCAGCGCATTTTTCAATTCCTCTGATGATTTATCAGAAATGACTAGAGATGGTCCCTTTCGATCTATTTCTTGCCAGTTAATTTGATCACTTTTACTAACAAACATAAGTGTATGATTTTGAGTCAGTTCATGCCGGTTATAATAAATTGCATGTTTAACAGACCAGTGTTCAGAACCGCTTAATAATTCTCCTTGTAATAATTTTCTTATATCGCTCACACTTATATGTTGCAAGTTAACTACGCCCCCTTTCTATAAAGTATATTTCTGAATAAATGAGTATCATAGTTTATGCATTTCTAGCAATTGACTATAGATATGCTCATTCTAGTAAATGATGAAAAATAACATTTATTTAGGTGAAATCTATTCGGAAGTAGATGATTTTTTTATTTTTAAATCATCTGCCAACTTAGAAACTTCTTTACTATACATATCTCCTTTAATGAAAAGAACCGTATTTTCATCTACAATTTCCTCTAACAATTTATAGACGCGTGTACTATTTTTAAAAATATACACAGGTGAACTCATTCCTGCCTCAATGGCATGAAGCGCCATAATACTTGCATGTTCCCCTATCGTAATAAGTACATCGACCCCTATTTCACTAATTAATTCTCCCGCTTGTTCGTGAATTATATATCCCCAAGACCCTAAATCTGTTATCGTTCCAATAATGGCAATCGTTTTCTTCCCTTCTCCGAGCGCTTTCAAAACCTTTAATCCTGCCTCCAAAGAAGTAGTCGTAATATTCCATGTATCATCTAGTAATATGGAATTATTAATGCTCTTAAACACCTGAAGCTGCTTATTCAATTTTCGGAATGATGGCAGTTGTTCAGCTGCTAAAGAAATCGGCAAACCCATTTCACAAATAGCTGCAATCGCAGTAAGCGCATTATATACTTGATGCTCGCCAAAACCTGGTACAAAGATTTCATAGAGTTTCTTTTTGTGACGAACGTTGAACAGCATACCATTTTTGTGGTAGCGAATATTACTTGCTTGAAAATCACAGGATTCATGCTTACCTACTTTAATAATACGTCCTTGAAACTTCGATAAATCTATTTTACTTGAGTTGATATCATCAGCATTAAGGATTAAGGAGCCTGTGGGACTAATAATGTCCAGCATTTCACCCTTTGCTTCGATATACCCCTCTAAAGTTTTACAATAATTTAAATGATGTGCTCCTATATTTGTAATAATCCCAATTGTTGGCTTGAAATATTGCCCCGCAAGTTTGATGTCCCCCGGTGAACCAACAGCTGTTTCATAAACGGCTGCGTCGGTATGATCATCAATATTCAGTAAATATTGCAAAGAAGCAGTTCTAGAATTACTACTAAGTGGCGTGGATGCTACATTTTTTTCTGCAGAAAGTATATGTTTGATCATTTCCTTCGTCGTCGATTTACCAGAAGTACCAGTAATGGCTACAACAGGGATATTAAATTGATTGCGATAAAAATTTACAAACTTCCAATAGGCCTCATCTGTATCTTCTACTTTAATGACGATTATTTGCTCAGGTAATTCATTTTGACTGTATAGTCTATCGGTTACAAGCACTATAGGATAAAGTGACTCATAATCTTTCCAATTCACAATACGCTTATTTATAAAAAGGGCGGTATTTGGTTTTTTCACTTGCTTCAGTCGATAAGCGCCATGTTGAATCAACACTTCCTCCGACCCTTGCACTAATTGGCCTGCAGTTATCGCTTTTAAATCCTGCACCGTAAGAGGCTTCATATCAATTTCCCCTCCTTTCCTCTCTAGTATATGTACCTTCTTAAAAGTTGCTTGGATGTATGCAAGATACATAACTAGAAGAAATCTATTTCTTCGCATATATATATAGTTGATTAAGTATCTAACGAACAATAGAAGGAGTGATATACCTGAAAACAATTATATTTATCGGCACTAACAAATCCGGGTCAAGTCGTGAAGCAACAAAAGCAGCAGAAAAATTAGGTTATTTTACCGTCCTATTTACAAACAACGAAAAGCAGTTACAGCAGAGAAAAGCCTACCCAGATATTCATAAAATGATTCTAATTGATACTTCGAATATAGAAGACATGAAAGATGAAATTTATAATTTAACTAAAACTGGGTTAGAAATAAAATCTATTGTTAGTTTTGTCGATCCTTTTGTCCATATTGCCTCAATTTTATGTGATGAATTTTGTAATAACTATACATCTTCAACAGCTATTGAAATGATGGAGGATAAAGAAAAAACTAGAAATTTTTTAAAGAACCAGCCTTACTCTCCTAAGTTTTTTCTTCTCAAGCCAAATGAATCCGTCTCAAATAACATGGCATTTCCACTTATTGTGAAATCTCCAAAATCAACAGGCTCCAAAGATGTTTTGTTAGCAAACGACTCAGACCAACTGGAGAAACACTTGAGCCATCTGCGAAGCAAAAATCCTCGTGAAACAATAATGATTGAAGAATATATCGAAGGTCCGCAATATTTAGTAGAAGCACTTGTCTATAAACGGCAAGCTAATATCATCGGTATTATTGAACAAGAAATTACACAGGGTAAACGTTTTATCATTACTGGTTATGGCGTTCTCGTTAAAGCTCCTAAAGAAATTCAAACTGGTCTTGAGGAAGTTCTCCAATCTATTGTTAACGCGTTTAACATCGAAAATGGGGCTCTGCATTTAGAGCTTCGTTTAACAAAGAACGGATGGAAGCTTATTGAGATTAATCCACGAATCTCAGGAGGAGCAATGAATACTATGCTTCACGCCGCTTTTGGATTTAATTTAGTGGAAGAAACACTTAAATTATTTTTAGGTGAGCGCCCCGATATCAATCCAAGGCATAGAAAGTTTGTCTATACAAAATACGTCATTGTTGAAAGTAAAGGTATTTTAGAAAAAGTTATTGGAAGAAATAGAGCAACGAATTCACCAGGAGTTGTGGATGTATATGTAAAGCCGAAAAGAGGGACATTGCTGACCCCTCCTTTATCGATGGGACATCGTTATGCATATGTAATTGCGGAAGGCACAACATTAGAGGAAGCTAAAAATAAAGCTATTAACGCCGCAAAAGAAATAAAGTTCATTCTAAAAGTATCTTAGATTTTGAAAATGCTCTCATACGATGATCTCTTTAACAAAAAAATATCCCGAATAATTGCTTCCTTCAAAAGGTCAATTACTCGGGTTTTTTATTTATTCTTGATATTTTTGATCTAAAAATTTAACCGTATCAAACATATTCGTTTTACTAGCACCCTTTACTAAAATGGTGTCGTGAGGTTGTATCACTTTTTCTAAGAGTGCATGCAATTCATCCTTATTGAGGAAATGATAAATTTTAGAAGGATCCATCCCTATTGCCTTCGCTGCTGCTCCCATTTCCTCCGTTCTAAAACCATAAGTGATGAATAAATCTATGTCTTGCTCGTAAATGTATTCGCCCAATTTACGATATTCCTCTTCTCTCAAATCCCCTAATTCTCGCATTTGACCAATAATAGCAATTTTACGTTTCTTCGCTATATTTGTCAGTACTTCAATAGCTGCACGTACGCCCTGTGGGTGAGAGTGAACGGTATCGTCAATGAGTGTTATGTCATCGCGACAGTTATAAATTGTTAATCGTCTAGGTGGTTTTTTGAAATTTAGCCCTGCTTTAATATCTGCTGGACTAAATCCTAAATAATCTGCAACTGCAACAGCATTAAGCGCATTATAAACATGATGTTCTCCTAAAATTGGGATATACATTAAAGTTTCCTGTCCATGCAGAATTATTTTAAAACTCATACCGATATCTTTATATTGAATATCAAAAGCTTGATAGTTCGCTGTGCTATGAATACCTACTGTTAAGATTTTTCCTTTAAACTGCTGTGTCTCTAAATACTTTGAATTTTCATCATCCTTATTCAGGATTAATAAACCGTTTTGGTCCATGCCATGTATTAATTCCGATTTTGCCTTGGCTACTCCTTTAATATCGCCATCAAAGTTGCCCACATGAGCTAAACCGATATTTGTGATAATACTAATATTCGGTTGAATAATGCTACAGTGATTTGTTATGATACCTGGATAAGCCATCCCATACTCAAGCACAACAGCCTCATGCGAAGCATTAATTTCTTCTTTATGTTTTTTCGTATGTTCTGTTGTATTCCAATAATCTTTTGACTCAAAGATATTCCATTTTACCGATAAAATGGAGGCTAGGAATGCTTTTGATGTCGTTTTTCCAGCACTGCCGGTAATCGCAATAATCGGTAAAGCCTTTTCTTCTGCTAAAGTTTTTTCTTCTGGTGATGCTTTTACTTCTGGCAAAGATTCTTCTACTAAAGCCTTTTCTTCAGCCGAATCCTTATTTTTCCTATGTTGCCTAATTTCCCTTTTGATTTGCTTCTGGTTCTTAGCAAGGTACATTGCATACCTTATAGTATTGATGACCACATCTAATTCTAAATAAAATGCAGGAGGGCAACCTGGTCGCCAGTTCACTTCATACATCCAAATTTTTCTTTGTTCATCTAAGCCTACATCAATGCCAATTTCATCTATAACTTCTCCAAATTGCGCCATCTGAATGTCATCTAAATGTCGAGCCAGTGACAAGGAAAAATGCTCTAACATACGCCGAATATCATAAGCATCTTCTTTAAATTCCTGCTCTAAAAAAGGATCTAAATAATTCGTAAAACCACCATTGTTAATATTCGGTATAATCGAGCCATTTGGTGCAATTCGCGGATAAACCGTCGTTATAACCCATTCACCCTCACCGTTTTTTTGAACATGTAAACGAAAATCATAAATTTGACCTGATTTTGTTTTTGATTGAATATAGGGCTGCACGATAAAGGTGCCTGTAGAAAGCTGCCCTCTAATTAACTCATCTAGCTGTGACTGTGTACATAAAGTTGTTTCCCTATCCTTCTTTACCTCAAAGTTAGTTCTTCCTACTTTCGAAATAAAATAAATCCCTTTTCCCTTCCTGCCATCTATCGGTTTAAATACAACTTTTTTATAAAAAGCCATAAATTTATGCAGTAAATCAACATTTTCAACAACCTCAGATGGAATTAAATACTTATCAAATTCCTTTGCTTCTTTAAGTCGTTTCATAACATTCCATTTATTTCCTATAGAATGAGTTGTGAAAGGTATTTCCTTTTTCAATTTCTCAATAATGTCCTTTGATACCGATAATTTTTCTGGACTTCCTGCATTGTATATAACATCCGGAAAGGGCATCATTTTTTCATGCCAATCACCATTTTCATATACCTTTCCTCTAATGGAACGTTTATCGAAGTCAACGCTTTTTGGTGTAAAGTAAAAAAATTGAGCTCCTTCTGCTTGTGCAACGGCCGCAAAAGCATATGACTTAAGAACAGTTCTAGGATCTAGCCGATGATGCAGCATTCCGATAATTGTCATTCATTAATCTCTTCCCTTCATAGGATTCTCTCTCTAATAAATTCAATGATTACAACGTGCACCTAGACAGATGCTCTAATTTTTTTGTTATTTTAGTAGTTAAAAATTTACTCACCATTTGGGCTCAATAATAAATTTCCCTTTTAACATGTCAGGCTTTAATAACTGAATCGCAGATATACCACTTAAATCAATGGATTTTTCTGAGGATGTTCGCTCTAATCGGACAACTTCTGCCATTAAATTCGTATCATGCCCTTCATAATCATAGGCTCGCAAAAGCGAAACAGTTCCACGACACCGTTCTCTATCAATAGCCTCTATGCGAAAAAATTCTGTTTCAAACCGCTTTACAGTATCCATAAGCCTTAAATGAGTACCGTTGTGTGTTATTAAAAAAAAGGGAATCGTATCGCTTCCCACTATTTTCACAAGCAGCTGACCAAAATATTTAGAATGAAAATCCTTTATCACATCCTGGAGTGCTTTTATGTCGTAGAGCGCTTCACATAGAAAATGGTTTTTTTTGTTTTCATTATTCATTTCCTCCGCTCCTTCCAAATCTTAATGAGCCATTTCCCAATAATTATTAAAATTTCTAGCATAAACGAGCAGTCCCTCCTACAAGATATAAAACAAAAGATACTATTGGGAGATTAACTGCCCTGAACGAAGTTTCACTTTATTCAACATCCTCTCGTTATAATATGTAAAGACAAGAAATATGACGACCTTTTTCGTTTTACATATAAAACTGGTCCTTTTGATTTAATATGTATGCTTCAAAGTAGAGGGAAAACATTTACACTATTTCTACGCCATCTTCGTAAAAAAGGACATCGGTTAATACTCTTTCTTCGAAAAATCAAATTA
Source organism: Lysinibacillus sp. CTST325 (assembly GCF_054665055.1). Classification (NCBI taxonomy): domain Bacteria; kingdom Bacillati; phylum Bacillota; class Bacilli; order Caryophanales; family Bacillaceae; genus Lysinibacillus; species Lysinibacillus sp. CTST325. The sequence goes on from NZ_BAAFHO010000005.1 coordinate 170,094, forward strand.
ATTTAAAAAGATTTTTTAATCCAGGATAGCTTTCAATAAAAAAAATCGTATTTAATAGTGAACGATGAAATTCATAGATGCCTCACCTGTTTGCCTTGATGAGTTTTCGGATAAACAATGTTTTTATTCACTGACCATTCAATCAAACTGGTAAGAAGCAACTTAATTTAGAAAGGAGCTTGTTATGAACATACAAGCTGAAAATGTTGTTTATGAACTACAAAATCACAATGAACATGCTTTACATTTCATCATCGAGCAATATGGTGGATTACTAAAAAGCATCATCACTAAACATCTCTTTCCTTACTTAGAAGAAGTTGATGAATGTTTGGATGACACACTACTTGCTATTTGGGAGAATGGTGAATTTTTCGATGAAGCGAAAGGATCTTTTAAAAATTGGATTGCAATCATTGCAAAATATAAAGCGCTGGATCGAAGAAAAAAATTACAACGTTATAATGAACGCTACATGTCAACTTTAGAATTTGAAGAGTCTTTCACAAATACTGAGAGGACAGAATTAGAGGACGTCGAAGAGCTTTTACAACATTTATCTGTTGAGGACCAATTATTATTTAAAAAATATTATTTAGATAATGTAAATTCCAAGAACATTGCAAAAGAATTTAATGTGTCTGTCCCCGTTATACATAACAGACTTTCCCGTGGACGTCATAAACTTCGTGCATTAAAACAAAAATGGATTACAGGGAGGCTATAAAAATGAGTCAATTATTTAAACTATTTAATCGAGCAAAGATTCAAACAGAAGAATATGATGAAACCCCGTTGTCAGATTTAGAAATAGCACGTTTAAAAAAACGACTGCATTCAAAATTGAAAACTCAAACATCAAAAAAGAAGAAGCTTACAATTTTAAGTGGGGTAGGTGTCGCTATGCTTGCCACTACCATAACCATTTCTAGCCCAAATGCACTTGCTAAATTGCCCATAATAGGTAACATTATTGAACAATATATGAATCACCCAGATGTTAATGACGATATGTATACAACGTATAAAAATATAATCGGACAAACTAAAGAAAATAAATATGGAACCTTAACGTTAAATGAAGTTATGTTAGATCAAGGAGAACTTTTCATCACGACTACTTATCATAGCAATAAACCCGTTCCAAACTCGGAATATCTTCAAGTTAATAAGCACCTTCCAGACACAGATTACCTGCCCCTTTTCCCTGAAATAAAATTAGATGGGAAGGAAGTAGAGTCTGGAGGAGGAGGAGCAGGTAATGATAAAATCGATGACCAAACATTTGTCATTTATAGTCAGATTAGCATTCCAAATATAGAGCTTTCTAAGCCACATAACATTCAGCTTTCTTTTGACACATTAGATGATAAAATTAGTGACCCTTGGGAATTTAACTTCACTGCCACAGGTGAAGCCATTGCGGCTAAAACAACAGAAACCATGATTAATCAATCTTTTGCTTTACCGAACGGACAGAAAGTTGTAGTTGAAAAAATTACTCAATCACCAGTTTCATTAATTCTTTATTATCATATGTTTCCGTCGCCTGATAAGACAATGGATTATGATGTCCTATTTAGATTATACGACCAGAATAATAATCAGTTAGGTCAATCTTCTTCTCAAACAATGCTTGAAAACTCTACACTTCGATTCCAGAAGGAAAACATGGATCCAATAACAAATATTACACTTGTTCCTCACTCTATTAATGTAAAAAGTGGCGTTCCTGACAAGGATGTTGTCAAAGTGTTTCATGAGTACACAATTACTACACAATTGAACAATTAAGTCTACCAATCTTAAAATATAAAAAAGAAAACGTCCAATTTGACAATGGACGTTTTCTCTTTAGACGTTACGTTGTTGCATTATTTCGACTCCCAATATTTAGTAGAATAACACCACCAATGATTAATATAATACCTAAAGCTGAGTAAAGATTAAAAATATCTCCCCATACAACGATACCTACAATGACTGTTAATGCTGTACCTATACCAGACCAAATGGCATAGGCAAGGCTTAATGGTAATGTTTTTAAGCATAGGGACAATGAATAAAACGAAATGCCATATCCTACTGCGACAGCTATGGATGGACCCAGAATTGTAAATGCTTCTGAAAACTTAAGCATCGTTGTTGCAATTACCTCGCTAACAATAGATAACGCTAAAAATAGATATCCCTTCATTTTCAAATTCCTCCTTAATGTCCGCTACCCGCAAGGTTAAGAATAACCACACCGACAATAATTAATAAAATACCCATAATTTTTTTTAGATTGAATAATTCCTTATAAAAGATTATACCGATGATCGCCGTTAGCGCCGTTCCTAACCCTGCCCATATGGCATAAGCAGTGCCAATTGCTAAAGATTGTAATGTTAGAGAAAAGAAATAAAAAGCCGTTCCATATCCAACCACTACACCTATTGAAGGGAATAATCGTTTAAAGCCATTAGTAAGTTTCAGCATCGAGCTTGCAAAAACTTCTGAGATAATTGAAATGAATAAAAAACCCAAAGCACTCATGTATGATAGTCCTTCCTTGTCATGTGCATTAATTGTTCAAAGACACCGTCTGCTGCCTTAGCGGAAATCGGTGCGATATTTAATAGCTTCGAATAATACAATCCATCAATCGTTAACCGAATCAAATGAACAACGGGTTCCTCCAAGCCATCTTGGAACAACTCGTCTAGTAAACATTCATAAACGGTTGAGATGGCTGAATGGTCATTTTGCATAATTTGAATCGCAATATTTAAGGATGCCCCATTTGCAAGATCTTTTTGAGAAGCTAAAATAAATGCTCTCGTTAATCTCCCTGTTCCTTGTTCAAGGCTTGCAAATTGCTCATAGGATTGTACAACCTCGTTCAAAATCGTTTCAGCGATTGCTGTTTGAAGCACATCCTTCGTATTAAAATGATACAATAATCCACCTTTGCTAATGTTCGCCCTACTGGCAATTTTATCTAAAGTTAAAGTACTTAAATCATTGTCCTTAAAATAATCGATCGCCGTTTGGACAATATGTAAACGTTTTAAATCTGCTTTTGATGACATAAAATCGCCCCCTTTTCAAACAAAAACCGTCTGGACGGTCTTTTTTATTTTATAGCTTACATCATACATCGTCAATTATTATGGATTTCATACGTCGCCTTTTCTGCTAATTCCTATCTCTATCCCTTCCATAAATGAAAGTAAACTTTTTATCCTTTCCTAAATAACTTTTCCACAATACACACTTTGTTTTGTATAATATTACAAAGAAAAAAGTTACGGCTTGGAAGGGATGATAAATAATTGGATTCTTTAAATACATACAGAACAATCTTGCAAATGGATCATAAAGGAATCTCTCATACTACAATTAACTTCTTAGTGGAGAATAGTGAATTAAAAAACGGACACTGGTACGATACGGCATCGACTGCGGGTCTATTTGGCATGGAAATTCAAGGTGCTACAACGATATTCACTGTCAATTTAAAACGGATATTAAAGTACTAAACGAAAATGAATAAGGAATAGAGACAGAAATAAGGCACTTCCTGTCCAAAATTGAACAAGAAGTGCCTTATTTTTATCTGAAAAAGGTTCGCTTTTATGAAAACGTAAATTTTTCAGTGCCCTCTCAAATTGTGAGAGGGCTCCTGTAAATTATTTCGGTAATGTAAACGTTTCTTTTTTACCTTTTGAAGTATCCTCCGCTCCTTTATTTCGGATAGGACCTAATTCAATTTCAAAGGCTTTATCTTTCCAAATTTTTTCATATTGCTCTTGATCTAATACGAATACTTGTAATAGCTCGCCAGTTTCGCTAGCTTTAATAACGTCATTATACTTGTAATTTAATAGCATACCTTCGCTTAATGCATATTGCATGCCATCATTGACTGATAATTTCGAAGACATAGAAGATAAGCCAATTTCACTATTAGCTTTATTTTCTAGCTTAAATTTCACTGTTAATAAAGTAACACCATTAGTGAAATTAGAGAAACGAGGGGCTTCGACCTCATTAGGTGTAAACTTTGTAAACTGATACCCTTCTAGAATTGCATTGACATCCCCTATTTTCTTACTTTCATTAATGTCGCTTTTTTCCTTCAACATCGTCTTTTCACCCATGTTGTCCATTGTTACTTTATCTTGATAAAATGAAGAATTACTTGCTACTTTTTTCGACCCATCCGTATTTATAGCAAGATTAAATCTGCCATCTGAACCAATCGTAGAGCCGTAATTTTCCTTTTCAGTAAGCGGTTTTGGAACCACTACTGCTACAGTGCCCAGTTCATTGATTTTTGCTAAATCTGTTTCACCGAATGGATAAGCGATATACCCTGTTACCTCTTCACCGGCTTTTAGCAAATAGTCTGTTTTGTAGTTTAGTTTTGTTGGTAATTGATCTGCTTCAGGAATTAAATCTTTATAATTCGAATAATCTTTATTTGCACCCGTAAATGTTACATATAAACTAGGCATGTAATACACATCTTTATCCATGTCATTCTTCACCGTATATTTAGCTAAAAGGACGCCACCGTTTGTTTGTTCACCAAATGGAATATTAAAATCTGTGTGGAAATCCTTTAATTCTACTACTGAATATGCATCAAGCGAAATTGAAACATTCTCCATTTTATGTACTTGTGGTTCATTGTTTTCAAAAAGAACTTTAGTTTTCCCTTGAGTTTCTTTTTCCATATAAGAAATTAAAGAAGCAAAGTCAGCTGATCCTTTTGTTGATTCTTGATCTTTTTTAGGTTCTTCCTTTTGGACTTTATCTTGTGCTTTTTCCTCTTGTGCTTTCTTTGGTTCATCGTCTTTCTTTGTTTCGTCTGTGCTTTTTCCACAACCACTAAGAATGATTGAAGTTGATAAAATTAGCGAAGACATTAAAAATAAACTCTTTTTCATTTCTTCCTCCACGATGTATCTTTAAATTTTTTGGCTCAACTGTAAAAACGAATTAAAAAAGATATTTTTTGAGCTGATACCCATTTTAATCCACATTTATCACCAAAACAACTTTAACTGGAAGAAATTGTACTAACGAAGGAATGAGTATCCAAATATTGTTTATTGAATAATTCTATCCTATTTTTCATTTCCCATTATTCCCCACATTTAATCTTTTTCGAAGTAATTCCTTTGAGTAATAATTATTTATGTACTAAAAAACGGTATTTCTCTGAAGTTATCAGAAAATAAGGATAATATACCCAAGATTATAGTCGCATGTGAATTCGCGCATTTTTACCTTAGCGCCGCAAATATATTCTCTTATAGAAATGTCAAAATTAAGCTTCACTTTTTACATTGACTCTCTTCAAAATCCGAGATAAACAAAAAAAGCTAGATAAAAGATAAGCATCTCTTTTCTAGCTACTTGTACCATATGATTTTCGTCTTACAACAATCCTGCCTTTGTTAAATAGTCGCGTGCCACATCTTCTATGTTTTGGCCTTCTACATTTACTCGATAATTCATTTCGCGCATTTCATCATCTGTTATTTGATTTGCCAGCTTATTTAATGCTGTTTCAATCTCAGGATATTTCTCTAGCGTCTCTTTCCTTAGTAAAGGAGCTCCTTGATAAGGTGGAAATAGTTGCTGGTCATCTGCTAAAACTTGCAGATTATATTGACGTATTTCACTATCCGTTGAATAAGCATCTAATAAATCTATATTTCCTGATTCGATCGCCTGATATCTAAGCTTTGGCTCCATCGTTGTTATGTTAGAAAGTGTAATACCATAACGCTTTTGAATACCCAAATAACCATCTTCTCGATCATTAAATTCCAATGTAAAACCAGCTTTTATCGTTTCTTGAATAGGCTTAATGTCAGAAATTGTTTGCAAATGATAAGTATCTGCCATTTGTTTTGATACTGCCAATGCATACGTATTGTTATATTTCATCGGACTAAGCATCACCATGCCAAATTTATTATCCATTCCTTCTTTTGCCTGATGATAAACATCTTCCTGATTATTATTGATGGCTTCCTCTTTTAAAAACTCTGAAATTGCCGTTCCCGTGAATTCTGGATAAATATCGATGCTGCCAGATTTAAGTGCATTAAATACAAAGGAAGTTTTACCAAGTCCAGGTTTTAATTGCACCTTTAAGTCTGTTTCATTTTCAATAAGCATTTTATACATATTAATAAGAATCTCTGGCTCAGAGCCGAGCTTACCTGCAATGACAATTTCTTCTTTCTCTTTGAAGTTTAGGAGCGGGAAAATCATCATTATTAATGCCACTACACTAATAATGCTCAAAGATGTCATTGTTTTTTTAAACGACAGTGATTCCAGTTTTTTTAGTAAGAAATCGAACACTAATGCTAAAATCGCCGCAGGGACAGCCCCTAAAATAATAAGTGCGGTATTATTTCGGTCAATGCCAAGCAAAATGATATCCCCTAATCCCCCAGCTCCAATTAATGCTGCTAAAGTTGCCGTTCCGACGATTAATACCATAGCTGTTCGAATCCCTGCCATGATAACGGGCATAGCAAGAGGCAATTCTACTTTCACTAATCGCTTTCGAGTATTCATCCCCATCGCCATCGCTGCCTCTTTTAAAGACGGATCTACTTCGTTTATCCCAGTAAACGTATTACGTAAAATCGGAAGAAGTGCGTAAACAACTAAGGCAATAATTGCAGGTACTTTTCCGATACCAAACAACGGAATCAATAACCCTAATAACGCCAATGAAGGAATCGTTTGTAAAACTGCACTAATACCGATAATACTTTCTGCTATTTTCTTTTTATTCGTTAAAAAGATTCCTAGAGGGATAGCAATCACCACCGCAAGAAATAATGCAATGAATGAAATTTGAATATGCTCTAATAAAGATGCCAATAGCTGGCCTTTTCGTTCACTAAACACATCAAAAAAATTAGCCATTTATATTACCTCTTTCTAAGGAATCATGTGCTAAGTACTGAAGCATTGCTGCTCTCGTGACAACGCCAATTATTTTCCCGTTCTCTTCCACACCTAAACATTCATCATGAGCTAATTTTTGAAGAATGGTATGCAAAGAATCTTTGGTAGAAATGGTGTTCTCTCGATTTCTTTGATGAACCTCATCATCAATTGGTTCCATTACAGCCTGGATATGGAAGGTTCCATACTCTTTTATCCCCACAAATTCTCGAACAAAATCATTAACAGGATTGTCTATGATTTCACGTGGAGTACCTATCTGTACAATCTCTCCATCCTTCATAACACATATGCGATCACCCAGTTTTAAGGCCTCTTGCATATCATGCGAAACAAAGACAATTGTTTTTTGTATCGTTTGCTGAAGCTCAAGAAGATCATCTTGTAATTTCGTACGACTAATCGGATCTAAAGCACTAAAAGGCTCATCCATTAAAATAATTTCGGGATCAGCTGCTAATGCACGAACAACACCGACCCTTTGTTGCTCACCACCAGAAAGCTCTTTTGGCTTACGCTGACTATATTTATCTGGTTCAAGTCCAACCATATCCAATAATTCACAAACTCGTTGCTGAATTTGCGGTTTACTCCATTTCTTTAATTCAGGCACAACAGCTATATTTTCTTCAATCGTCATATGGGGAAAAAGTGCAATTTGTTGAAGGACATAGCCGATATTCCATCGCAATTCATGAATGTTGTAATCACTAATTCTTTTACCGTTAATGCGAATGGTTCCTTCTGTTAAATGAATTAATCGATTAATCATTTTTAATAATGTTGTTTTTCCACAACCACTCGGTCCAATAAGAACAAAAAATTCTCCCTTATGGATCTCTAAATTAATAGATTTCACAGCGACTTGGTCATTTACATATTTTTTTGTTACATTTTCAAATGCTATCATCGTATAAGCTCCCTTTTTAGTAATGCACCTTAATAACGACATACTCTTTTACTCCACTTAGTTCAGAACGGAATTCATCTTCAACATTTGCAAAGATTACCTTGACCATTTTGACAACTATATATATTGACTTGATGTTTTAATATAGAAATAAACTACTATTTTTATCCTCTTCATTTCATATACGTTAAGCATAGTAGGTCTAGAACTAACTCTTTTTAAAGAGACATCGTGTTACTATATATATTTCACTAACTAAAATCATTTCAAACTTATTTCTTTGTTTTATATCAAGACGTTGGTCCTCTTGACGCTCTACTCTATTTGTCTCATAATTTTCATAGAAAATCGTATACTGTCTTTGAGTACAAATAAATAACCTTCAATTAAGATTTCCTTTCAAAATGACTAGCTTCATAAATGTTCATACTATCATTTTTGATTTTTCAGTAATTATTTCAACTATATTTAATTGGCCTTTTATTTCTCGATTATGCTGGAAATAAAGGAACTAAATGAAGGGTTTTTTCGTTCTATGAATGATGTACTCTATAAAAGAAAACTGACTTTATTTCTATTTATAACTCTGTAATAATTAGAAATATATGAACCTCGTTATTGAAAAGAAAGGAGGGAGATGTGGTAATCTACCAACATCAATGAACAATGAAATACTTCATAAATTTTTTAAAAGGTCTTCTGATTACTGTTATTGTTATCTGTATTTCGTTTTTTATGGTGACACAATTTTTCAATACTCATGAAACTGAAGAGCCTGTAGTTGTCGATAATAACCCTAGTGTAGAAGAGTTTATTGGCTCTATTGCTGAAATTGCTCGAAAACAAGGTTCCGAAAATGACTTGTATGCATCGGTTATTATTGCGCAAGCGGTGTTAGAAAGTGAGCATGGACAAAGTGGCCTTGGATCCGCTCCAAATAACAATTTATTTGGTATGAAAGGCAGTTACCAAAATAACTCCGTAACATTGGAAACATCTGAGGATGATGGTTCAGGTAATATGACAAGGGTGATGGCTGCATTTCGCAAATACCCTTCCTATGAAGCTTCCATACAAGATTATGTGAAATTAATGCGTAATGGGGTTTCCTGGAACAAAAATTTCTATGCAGGGGTTTTTAAAAGCAATACAAAGTCCTATACAGATGCTACGAAGTTTTTAACAGGCTCCTATGCAACAGATTCACAATACAATGAAAAGCTTAATACAGTAATAGCAAAGTATGATTTACAACAGTATGACAGTCCTGTCAAAGATAAAAAAACAATTACCGTAGCAGATGGAGACTCTCTTATGCATATTGCAGAGGCTCATAATGTTAAAGTTACTTCCATTAAACAATGGAATCAGCTTCGATCTGATAGACTTGAAGCCGGACAACAATTAAATATTTATAAATATTAACCAAAACCTCCAAGCTTAATTAGGATTTATCCTTGTAGCATGGAGGTTTTAGTAATATTTGCTTTCTATCACTCTTTTAAACGCCACCATGAAAACTCAGTATTAATATCTTTCTGAACATTCAATATCACTGTTTTATTAAGCCTTCGCTAGTCAACTCGTAAACTGTTGTCGCTACTTCGTTTAAATAGCGACGATCATGCGAAATACTAATAATGACTCCACCAAATTCTGCTAATGCACTATACAGTACAGGAGTCGTCAAAGGACTAAAGTTTCTTGTTGGTTCATCTAATACCAATATTTCGCAACGTTCCAATATCATTTTTAACAAGAGTAGTTTCGCCTTTTGCCCCCCACTTAAGTTTCCAATCGTTTGTTGCATTTCATCGTGGGTAAATTTCATACTCCCTAATCGGTTAAAAGCTTTCGTCATAGTTTCTTTATTGCCGGTTGTTTCTAAAAATTTAATAGGTGTTTGAGTTGGATCCAATAAATCCTCATAATTTTGAGGCATGTATCCTATTTTTAAGGAACAGCATTCAGTTAGCTCATCCATTATTCTCTTCAATAAAGTCGTTTTCCCTACCCCATTTTCTCCAATGATCGCAACTTTCTCGGGTCCAGTTATGGATAACTTTATATTTTTTGAAAGCTGTTTATTGTCTATTTGAAGAGCTTCGATCGATAGCTCTAGAATTTTCTTACTGCGATGCACGTATACCGAGGAATCAAAGCGAAATTCGCTTGCCTCTTCTATACTCGGTACTTCTAAAAATTCTTCCGTTGCTTTCTCCATGCGTTTCTTTTGATTTTTTAATGACTTTATTTTCTTTTGTAATCTGGGATCTGAGCGAGACACATTCTGATGTTGATGTTCAGCCTTTTTCCAAACATCTTGCCATTTATTCATTTGTTTTTTATAATCTGCTGCTTGCTTTCTCGCAGTCTGTTCCTGTTTATTCAAATTATTCTCTCGATTGAGAAGATACTTTTCATAGGGTTCTCTTGAGAATGAATATTTAGGTATTTGCTTCCTTTTTATTAGCTCCATGTGAATAATCGCGTTCGCTGTATTACTTATAAATGTTTCATCATGTGATATAAAAATGACAGGCATCGTCGTCTGTTGAATAAATCTTTCCAACCATTCTATCATTCCAATATCCAAATCATTTGTCGGTTCATCTAACAAAAGAACATCTGGATTTTTGGCGAATATATTTAAAAAACGATACTTAAATCGTTCACCTCCCGAAAAATCACCTATCCTTTTTTCTGAAACTAATGATTCAACCCCAAAATCATCCATTACCTTTAACAACTCTTTACTCCAACTATTTTCTGTAAAAAATTCAGTAACGGTCATCTTTTTTTCTTTAGCTGACAGTTCCTGTGAAAGAAATCCTAGTGAGTAATTATTTTTAAGAACTTTTCCTTCAAAAGTACAATAATTAGCAATCAATTGTTCATCGTAAATGAGTTTTAATAAAGTACTTTTTCCATTGCCCTCTTCACCAATGATGACAATCTTGTCTTCCTTTTGAGTACTAAAATTAAAATTTTCAATTAAAGTTCGGAAATCTTTCTTCGTTTTAATTGTAAGATTGTGAATTTCAATCATATAGATTCCCCTTTCATTTTTCCACCCTTACCGTTTGTCTTAGTTGCTCATATGCATCACCCCAAGTCTTTATAAAAACAAAAAAAGATGCCCCTGTTAGTAAACAGAAGCATCTCGCTCAACAAAAGTATTTACTCAATGTGTAAAAATCAAAGAGTAATAGAATAGATATATGACAGGTGAAAATTAGCTTCTTGTTTATTTATTATGGAATTTGCTTTAATAATAAATAAACAATTGCTCATATTCTTCACCCTCCGTTCATTCAAATATAGCTGATTGGTTTAATCTAACATTATATTTATATTTTGTCAATTGTATGAAAACTTATGATGATAAAATGATTTCATTCAGAGGATTAAAATAAGCTCCCTACTGCTGTTATTGTTGTTGCTAAATCTGTTCTATATAGCGGATGTAATTCATTCAGACTATTAATATTTACTTCATTCCCACCTAGTGATGAATGGACATAAAGATCATCTCCAATGTACAGTGCAATATGTCCTGGGAAGTATAATAAGTCTCCCTTTTGTATGTGCTCTAGCGATATTTCCTTGATAGGAAAACCTTCAACGATTTTAGCATCGCGATAAATATTTACCCCGTTTAGCATATATGCCATTGAACATAGACCTGAGCAATCAATACCTAACGGCGATTTTCCTCCCCAGCGATAGGGTGTTGTTAAATAGCTAAGCGCTGTTTGGACAACATTTTCTCGTAATTGTTGCTCGGGTAAGCTGTTTTCTAGAATTTTTTCTTGTAGCCATTGCCTACGTAGATAACCTAGCTCACCCGACACTAATTGTACTGCTGCCCATTCAGGATCTAGCTCGTCAATGACAATCGAACAGATGATAGAGCCTTTAACGAGTGTCATCATTTTCGTACTCTGAATAAGAGGTTGTTGCAAAACATCTGCAAAGCTTTGGCTAATAAAATGGTTTGCCTTTTGTAGCCAAATGTCCGTTTTTACTTCATCAACTAGTAAGTTATCTTTCTTACAATAGCCTTCATAGCGATAAGCAGTTTGTATGCGGACCCAGTTTTCATCTATTTCTTCCATGATTTGAACCGTCATTCCGTATAGTACCTCATCCACTAATTCTGAAGCTTCATCTGGCTTTTCGTGTAAATTCGCAATCATTGACGTCACAATGGCATTCATTCTATCATCTCCTTCCGCTTCACCAAATAATCATAAACAACTTTGGAAATACGACCAATTAGCTGCCTAGCATAATCATTATTAGTAACCTCTGTGACGAAAACGCCAATAAGATAATCCCCAGAGCTACTATATACAATCCCAACATCATGATCTACCGTATCAAGACCACCTGTTTTGTGAGCAAGTTTCACTTCATCTACTAAATAACGCTTTAGTGATTCGTGTACACGTTGACGACATAAAATATCTATCGTAAGCTCACTAAATACTGATGATAACAAGTCCCTACGATAAATTCGTGCAAATAGCAGTGCCATATCACATGCTGACGTAGTATTATCAAAGCCTTTTGCTAGTCTTTCGAAATCCATCATCTTACGTTGAACTGTAGTTTGCAGAAGTCCAATTTCACTAAAATATTGATTGAGCGTATCCATTCCAAGAAAATCGATTAGTACATTTGTTGCTGTATTATCACTCGTAATAATCATCCATACTAAAAGCTCATAGATGGTACTTTGCTCTAGCCGCTGCTCACTAATAACACTAAATTCAACCCATTCTTCTGGTGCTATCTTAATCTCTTGCTCTAATGATAGATTGTTGCTTTCTACATATTTCATAACAGCAAGTAGTATTGGCACTTTAATTAAGCTAGCACTGGAAAACGTGTCTTCTATTTTTTCTCTAATATAAAAATGCTCCGTTTTACAATCTTTCACAAACATATGCACTTTATAGGGTGCTTTTTGAAGAATTTGTGTAATCGTTTGCTTCATATTTCACACCTACTCTATAACTTTTATCATTTGATTCTCCGTGTCCATTGTAATAGTTCGACCTAATGGCAGGGACATCGTTGGTAAACAGTGGCCACAAGTAATGTCTTTAACGATAGGTATATGGAGTGGACCTAAAATTTCTTGAAAAATTGTTTGTAGTGATAAGCTATTCAACGGATGTTTTGGATTTTCTGGACCACAATTTGTCCAAGCTCCCAATAAGATACCAGCCACCTCATCTAGTTTGCCTGCCAATTTTAGCTGTGTAAGCATCCGATCCACACGTTGCTCACTCTCATCTACATCCTCTAAAAATATGATTTTACCCCTTGTATCAATTTCATAAGGTGTCCCAAGAGATGCCGTCACTAGTGTTAAGTTCCCACCAATAAGCTGCCCTGTCGCTTTGCCAGCTACAAGCGTTGTCATTGTACGTCCAGGTGGATTTTCAAGGCAGTAGTCCGTACGTTCTGTTGCTGTCACACTGTCGATAAAGGACTTCCATGTATATTCATCCATCTCCGGCCGAATAAATTCTGTAGAGGGCATTGGTGTATGATACGTGACAAAGTCACATTGTTGGTTAAAAGCGATATGTAATGCTGTTACATCGCTATAGCCAGCAAATACTTTTGGGTTGGCTTTTATCATATCGAAATCTAGAAGCGGTAAAATTTTCGTCGCCCCGTAACCTCCACGTATACAGAAGATGCCGTCAATATTAGAGTTCCTAAACATTTGATTAACTTCAGAAGCTCTTAATTCATCTGAGCCTGCTAAGTAGCCATGTCTTGCTCTACATGTTTCCCCAGCGACAACCTTAAAACCTAGCTTTTCAATACTTTGAACGGCAGGGAGAAATTTTTCAGGTGGGGTAGCACCCGAAGCACTTATCAAACCAATTGTGTCACCCTTTTTCAATGCCTTTGGACGAATCATTTGCTTACCTCCATTTTTAGTGAAGTTCGGTATCTATCCAATTCCTCTTCATTAGCCAAGACAAAATGACCTTCTTCTATTTCGGTAAATGACGGTGGCTGAATGTCATAGTTATGCTGTGAAGGATTGTAGATTTCTACGACTTTATTACGCTCCTTATATGGATTTGGTTCAGGTACTGCCGACAATAAAGCTCTTGTATATGGATGAAGGGGATTAGCAAACAGTTTTTCTGTCTCTGCTAACTCAACAATTTTACCTTTATAAATAACAGCAGTTCGATCCGTAATAAATCGGACTACAGATAAGTCATGAGCTATGAATAAATAGGTTAAATCATTTTGCTGCTGTAGGTTTGCTAGTAAATTTAATACTTGTGCACGAATGGATACGTCTAATGCTGAAATTGGTTCATCCGCAATAATAAACTCTGGCTCCATTACTAGTGCACGTGCAATGCCGATACGCTGACGCTGTCCTCCTGAAAATTCATGTGGGAAGCGACTAGAAAACTCCGGTAATAATCCTACATTTAATAAGGCATTGCGTACCTTCTGTTGACGATCTGCCTCATTTTTGAAGTTCTTTGTATTAATAAGTCCCTCTGAAATAATATAGTCTACCTTTGCGCGTTCATTTAGCGACCCCATAGGATCTTGAAAAATCATTTGGATTTTCTGTGTAATTTCTCGATCCCACTCCTTCGGTATTTTGCCATTTAGTTTCTTACCGTGATACAGTATTTGACCTTCAGTGACTTCATTGATACGCATAATAGCTCGGCCGATTGTTGTTTTTCCAGAGCCTGATTCACCTACTAAACCAAATGTTTCACCTTTAAAAATATCGAAGCTGACATCATCAATCGCTATAAATTTATGTTTACCTTTCCCAAAAACAACCTTTAAATTTTTCACCTCAACTACTACTTCTTTATGACTCATGCGCGTATCGTCTCCCTTCTTCGAAAAAGGCTTGTAGCGCTTCAGGGGGCTCCACTTTCGGCGCAAGTGGATCTAATAGCCACGTACGAGCATAATGTGTGTCACTGACCTGAAAAAATGGTGGACGTTCCATAAAATCAATCTTTAACGCATATTGATTGCGAGGTGCAAAGGCATCTCCTTTAATTTCTTGAAAAAGATTTGGTGGAGTACCTTTGATAGAATAAAGCTGCTCCCCTTTTGAGCCTAGTTGCGGTAAAGAAGAAATGAGTGCCCATGTATAAGGATGCTTGCCATTAAAGAAAATTTCATGCGTCTTCCCTATTTCGATGACATCACCTGCATACATCACTGCAATACGGTCAGCAACCTTCGCTACGACGCCTAAATCATGCGTTATATAAACAGTCGTTAGTCCATATTTTTGTTGAAGATTTTTTAAAAGCTGCAAAATTTGCGCTTGGATTGTTACGTCTAATGCAGTTGTTGGCTCATCACAAATTAAGATCTTAGGCTTACACGCTAGTGCAATAGCTATTACAATTCGTTGACGCATACCTCCTGAAAATTCGTGAGGATATTGCTTATAACGCTTTTCCACATCGTGAATCCCAACATCTTTTAACAATTTTAAAGTTTCTTCGTATGCTGCCTTGCCCTTTAAATTCTGATGTAAAATAACACATTCCTCAATTTGCTTGCCAATCGTTTTCAGTGGATTTAATGATGTCATTGGATCCTGTGTAACCATTGCCACTTCTTTTCCACGAATGCTTAGCCACTCCCGCTCGGATTTAAACTGTGCTAAATCCCTATCATTGTAGATGATCTGCCCCTGATCGATGTAGCCATTTTTATCGAGTAAGCCCATGATTGATTTCATTAGAACAGATTTTCCTGAACCTGACTCGCCAACGATTGCTAGACTTTCACCTCTGTATAAATCGAGGGAAATATGACGAATAGCCGTTAGCACTCTGCCACGAAGTTTAAATTTAATAACAAGGTTTTGGATAGTTAAAATAGGTGATTTTTGTGTCACTTCCAACATCCCCCTTTATACGTGATTTTTCGGATCTGCTGCGTCTGCAAATGAATTTCCTATAATATAAAATGCGATTGTAATCATACTTAATACAATACTTGGAAAAATGAGCTGATATCTTAATTCTGGAGACATCATGAGTACTCGTCCTTCATTAATTAAATTTCCTAAAGACGGCTCACTAATCGGTAGTCCTAATCCAATATATGTTAAAAACACTTCTGAGCCTATAGCAAATGGTATGGCTAGACTCATTCGTAACATAATGACGGAAATGAGATAGGGTAATAGGTTTTTTAAAATAATTCGATAATCGGGTGTACCTAAACATTTTGAGGCTAAGTTATACTCACGATCACGCAAAATAACAATTTGATTGCGTATAAATCTTGCCATTTCTACCCAGCCCGTAATACACATGGCAATAATAATAGTTGAAATACTTGGTCGCAAAATATAAGACATTAAAATAAGCACAATTGTTGTCGGTATATTATCAACGACGTTGTAAAGCTGTGTAATGGGCATCTCTAATTTCCGCGAAAAACCCCAAAGTGTGCCGATCGTAATACCGACGATAGCCTCTACTAAAGCAACTACACAGCCAATAAATAACGATGTCCTTGTCCCTGCCCAAATACGTGACCATAAATCCTGTCCAATGGAATTTGTCCCAAACCAAAATTCGGCGTTAGGTGCAACATTACGTGCTTGGAGACCCGTCTGCTCATCTAAATATATTTCAGTCGGTGATTTTTGTGCTGGTAAATACGGCTGTAAAATGGTAAAAGCTACGATAATAAGCACGCCAACTAATAAAAAGACAGCGATGCGATTTTTCAAAAAGGATTTCCATGTTGAACGCCAATAGGAATAATTAGAATAGGCTGTTTCTTCAGCTTGACGGTCATCTACTTCCGCAAAATCGAACAATGTTTCACGTGATTTGTTTGAGATATTATTTATTTCTTCTGAATACATTCCCATTAACGTACACTCTCCCCTTTCCCCAATTTAATGCGCGGATCAACAAGAGCCATTGCAATATCACCTAAAATTAGTCCGATAATTCCAAGTGAAGAGAACACAAGCACTAAGCCTTGTACAATCGCATTATCCTGTCGCTGTATAGCATCTACGAGTAAGCCCCCCATACCAGGAATAGAATATAAGGATTCAATGTAGATGGAACCTGTAATGGTAAAAAGAATAGTTGCTGGTAAATACTGTGCCATCGGAATAAAAGCGTTTCGTAGTACATGTTTAAACATTAATGCACGCTCTTTAACTCCTTTTGCTCTCGCTAGCTTAATGTAATCTTTGTTTAGTTCATCCACCATGTACCGCCGCATCCACATAGCATAGGAGGCAGTCGGTGCTAATGCCATTGAAGTCAGTGGTAAAATCCAAGTAATAGGATTATATTCATCAAAAAGCATAGGTAAATGGAAAATTTCTGTAATATACATTTGGATGACTAAATAATAGACGGCGGCTGGCACTGCAACGATAATGACGATATAGCCTGTCCCTAAGCGGTCCAGCCAGCGTCCCTTCATCTGGGCCATCAATATGCCGAGCGGAACTCCAATTAGAAGAGATAGCGCAACCGCCCCTAAACCAAATAACAAGGAATACATGATCTTATCTGCAATAATCGTGACGACTGGTACATCTGTCCGATATGTAACGGATTTACCTAAATCACCATGAAACAGCTTAGCGTAAAAATTTCCTAACTGTACAAGTAACGGGTCACGTAAGCCTAAATTCGTTAAATATACTTCTTGTTGTGCAGGTGACATTTTATTCGCTGCTGCCCCTAAATAGCCTTCTTCTGGCATTAAACGTAGTAATGAAAAAACAATCGTAATAATAATAAATAGTGTTAAAACTGATTGTAATAAACGCTTACCTATATACCTCAGCATCATTTCATCCTCCTTCTTCAGAAAGACAGAAGGAGATGCCGACTTTTTTATTTCGGTATCTCCTTCATAAAATACTAACTACTTTTGACTTTTTCTTAAATGTCGCAATGAACCTACTATTTTCACCATCATCCAATGTCCGATTCAACTATCAAAATTTGAGCATTGATTGAAGTTTCACTTTATTTTGCTGCTTTAGCTAACGCATCCGCACGTTCCTGCTCCCACTTCGCTAAAGCTTCTTTAAACTCCTCATTACTCATCGGTTTATCTAACACTCGCTGACCTTTAAATTTCTCAGCAGTCACACCAAATGGAGAATATTGAGCCTCAAATGGATTTAATTTAGAAGCAACATAGCCACTTCCCCCTACTGAATAAGGGATAACAAATGCCTCATCAATTAAGAAGGCTTCCGCTTTGGCAAACACTTCGTACCGTTTTGCTGTATCGATCGTCGCTTTTGCTTCGTCCACTAAATTTTGATATTTTGATTTTCCATTTGCTTCAGTATAGCCTTCAGCTAGCTCTGGTTTATTATAAGTACCGTCTGCAGTGAATGGATCTGTATACGTTGATGGATCGGCATAGTCTGGACCCCAGTTTGCTTCAAGTAATGCAAATTTACCAGGTTTACGAACCTCTGATAAAAATCCTGTAGATGGTCCGGCCTCTATGATAATATCTACAAAATCAGTACCTAATAGTTTTTCAATTTGCTGTTCAACCACTTGTGAACGATTTGCCCAATCTGGACCACCGGAGTTATAAGGCATTAACACTTTTACTGGGAAAGTTACTTTTCCTTCTAGAGCTTTTTTCGCTTTTTCTTTGTATTCCAATGCCTTCTCCTTGTTGAAGGAGTCATTATTTGTAATATCAGCTAATGGTGCTAACTGTGTATAGTCAGCTCCCTCCACATTGACAAAGTTTTTAGGAGTAATCGTGTTGCTAAGCAAATCTTTTGGATTATAAGGTTCTAAAGTTAACATTGCAGATTCACGGTCGAGTGCATGGAATAGAGATTTTCGGAAATCTTTATTATTGACCGCTTTCTTCCAATTTTCAGGCTCGTATTCCGCATCAAATTGCGGGTTAAAGTTTAATGCATAGAAATACGTATAGAAGTTATTTTGTGTTTGACGAATTTGTGATTTTTTCTTATCATCTTTAAACCACTCATCAATTATAGAAGTTGGTATGCTTGCTGAATCGACTTCTCCTCGTAAAAATAATTCTGGTTCAACTGTAGCCGCTTCTTTATTGTATTTATAACGAATGCGATCGATCAGAACATGGTCTTTATCCCAATACTTATCATTTCTCACAAGTACTCGCTCATTTTGCGGCTCAAATTTATCTAAAATAAAGGAACCGTTATAAAGGAAATTTTCACGAGTTGTACCAAAACTATCACCTTTTTCTGCTATAAACTTGCCATTAACCGGGAAGAAGCAGACATAGTTCAACATAGAAAGGAAATAAGGTGTTGGCTTTTCTAAAGTATATTCTACTGTATGTTCATCTATTGCCTTTATGCCAACCTTCGTAAAATCTGTCATATCACCGTTATAGAAGGCTTCCCCGTTTTTCACGACTGTAGCAATCCAAGCTGTTGATGATTCATTTTTCGCATCAAGTACATAATGTAAGCCATCTACAAAATCTTGAGCAACAACATCCGCATACTCTTTCCCGTCATGAGTGACCCATTTTGCATCGTCACGTAGCTTGAACGTCCAAACTGTAGCATCGTCATTTGATGACCATTCTTTGGCTATGCTTGGTTGTACAACGCCATACTTATCATACTCAATTAATCCATCAATTAAGTTCGCCGCCACAGCAAACTCATTGGTTTCAGAGGTCTTTAAGTAATTTAACGTTTTTATTTCCCCCGAATAAACAACGCGATACTCTGATTTTTTTTCACTTGAAGAATCATCACTACATGCTGCACAAAGCATGACAACAAGACACACGAAAAGCAACCAATACCTTTTCATTATAAGCATCCCCCTAGTAATCTTATTTATCTACATAAAGTGACAGTAAAAATCCCACTTTAGTGAAGCATAAGTGAGAGGTCCACTATCCTAAAGCCCGATTGGTTCTATTTACAGTCAGTAGGGATGACGAACCCCCTCACTGATTGAAGCTGCACTTTATTATGAAAAGCCAATTCCAACAGCATCCGTCATCCTAATTCGATCATTTTCAAATATTGGACCACCCGCAATAGAATCTTTCAAACATAAACTTGGTCCGTCTAAATCAACCATCGTGATATTTTTCTGTGATGCGGCAAAATGTGCAGCGGCACTAACGCTAATTTTTGTCTCTAACATACAACCAATCATGCAAGGTATGTCGTTCGCCTCCGCAATATGGCAAATTTTCTGTGCTTGATAAATGCCTCCTGTTTTCATGAGCTTAATGTTAATCAAATCTGCCGCTCGCTTTTCAATAATTGTATAGGCATCTTTTGCAGAGAAAACACTTTCATCTGCCAAAATATTTGTCAACGTATTAGCCGTCACGAATTGCATTCCTACTAAATCATGGCAATGAACAGGCTGCTCCACCAATTCAACATTCGTACCTGCATCTTCAAGTGCACCAATAATTTGTACAGCTTGCTTCGGTGTCCAGCCCTGATTCGCGTCAACTCGTAATGTTATGGCGTGTCCAACTGCATCTCGAATGGCAACTACTCGCTCTACATCACCTGCTGGATCTTTCCCCACCTTGATCTTTAAAATTTGAAAACCTCGTTGTACAGCGGCAATACTATCCTTCACCATTTTTTCAGCATCATTTACACTTATCGTAATATCTGTTATTAACTCTTTCCGATAGCCACCTAATAATTTATACAGAGGTGTTTGATAGTGTTTTGCAAACAAATCATAAATCGCCATATCTACCGCAGCTTTTGCACTGGTGTTTTGATAAATACTGTTGTCAATGCGAACCATGATTTCTGTCAATTCTTCAATATCCATTCCGATAATGGCTGGCTTTATATACTCTTCTATAGCGTGCGAAATAGACCCTAGTGTTTCACCAGTAATGGCTGCAGTTGGCGCCGCTTCACCGATGCCTATTTGCCCATCATCAGCATGGACATAGACGGCAATATTGTGAATGCTATGAACTGTTCTTAAAGCTGTTTTAAACGGTGTTATTAGCGGTGCCTCTACCTTCCCCACGACAATATTTTTAATTTTCATCCATTCACCTACCTTTAAGTTACTTATGTTAAGAACTGTAAAAGACGAAGCACCTCATAAAAATCCTCCGTTACGAATTCCACTGTATTATGTGGTTTAAACGTAGCATTCGGATAGAAAGAATTTCGATACGCTCGTGTATGATCACGATAAATGATTTCTACAACAAAGCGCTCTGGTAATGTCACTTGTAAATCTTCACGTGCCACCTTCATCGAGTCCTCAACAAGTCGTTTCGTTTCTTTAATCGTCAGCTGTGGACTCACGCTAATGGTCGCATTTCCTATGCCTTCTTTCGTAGCAAATGTGATGATATTATCATTGATAGATTGAATTTCCTCTGTTAACCCCACATCTCCACTGACAAACGAAACGGGAACACCATGTAAAGCAGCCGCATACGTATTAATTAAAAATTCGCTCGTGTACTCCCCATTAATTTTCACATCGGCAAAAACACAAAGCGTATGTGCTAAAGGATTACGCGCACTGCCTCCTTTACTGTGATAGCCAATAAAAATGGCGCGATCAAAGCTCTTGTCTAGTCCCGCAACCATACACATCGGATCATACGTCCAACCACGAATAACCTTGCAGTTTACTGGTAGATTAGAAATATCAAGATTACGCGCTGAATCATGAGCGTCCTTTAATAAAATTTCGGTTGCTCCACCAAGAATAGCCCCCTCTATAGCGGCTTCTACTTCCTTTGTCATTTGCTTTTGGAAAAACTGATAATCTGGCGCGTTTAGCTCCGTCTCACTCCAAGCTGTTGTGCCAGTAATCCCTTCAATATCTGCACTAATATAGACCTTCATAGAAATCGAAACTCCTTTACTTTATTGTCTTGGATCATTGCTTCCACAGCTCCATAACTAGCTTCTTGCGCCCCAACACGTCTTGCCCATGAAACATTATTAAAATCGTAATGCCACCATTCCTCTGAATAATTCGTAAAGCCAACCATTGTCATACAGTTATATAGTAGACGTCGATGAACACAGGCTTCCCAATCTTCCTCTGGATGTTGTTCAAAATAGCGTGTCGCAGACTTTTCACTGATTTCATCAAATGCGGTACCTAAATTTAAAGCATTACCATCTAAATCGCCTAGTGTCACATCAATCGCTCCACCTGTTAAATGAGGGGCAAGATGAGCATGTTCAATGCTAGGAAATGCAACATACTTTCGCGTTTCTCTTTCAACCTCTTGCTCAGTAAAATGCGGAAAACTTTGTGCGATTTGCTTTGAAAAACTCGTAAACAAAAATTGCTGCACTTGGAACGGACGATAGCCATCATATAAAATAAGGCTATAATTTTTAGACAATAATAATAGCGCTTGTGTTAATCGCTCATATACACCCTGACGTAAATAAATCGCTTGTAAACTGTTTGGTATTTTTTGATGATAGTAAATTGGCTTAACAAAAATCCTCGAATGTTCTTCCCTGATTTGAATGAATGGCTCGCCATTTTCACGAATTGTTGGCGTTGAGTCCCCAATTAAAGTTTTATTTACTTCAATTGGATAAAAAACAGCGTCATGTATAGTACACACCTCCAATTTCAGATTTCGATAAAATTTTCGGATAATTCAGTTTTCATTGAATGTATCATACCTTATATTTATTGACTAGATAAAAAAAGAAATATTACAGAGTACTAGCTATTCTCTGCTTTTCAAACAATATCCGCCAAATAATTTATGCAAGAAGTCGAAAAACAATGTTTCTTCACCTATTTAGGAATTTTATTCGCGGAGGGAATAGAAGATTACAGAAAATGATAAAAAATGGCGAATAAATCTTCAACGATTTCATTAGTTTAAGCTCCTCTCCATAACATATGGTTGATTTCGCCTTGGCCTAAATTGTCGCTGCCGCTTCGCTTTCGCGCAGGAAACATTTGCCGCTGTCACTTCTCTTTCACACAGCTAAATTACCGCAAGACGTGGCGATCTAAGACTGAGTTCCTCTATTTCAGTAGTTGTAGGGAATCACATCCACATTTATCCCACCACCTTCAGAGGTAGGAGTCTTCTACTTAATGGAGATAGATGGTATACATTTTAACAAATGTCATCCACAGCTTTCGATGATGAGCTTTGGTTAATTGAATCAAATTTAATTGGTTATAAAAGGATATTCCCTTAAGAATTGTTGCTTTTAGACATAAAAGAGGAATTTACTTTTCATGGTATGATGGTTATAGAGATTTAGTCGATTGAGAAAAATAGAAGTTAAGGAGAATACTTAATGAAAGTTAGATTATCAGATTACACTGGGAATTGGAAAGTTATGTTTGAAGAAGAAGTAAAAATATTAAAAACTATTTTTGGTGATGAAATAATATCTTTTGAGCATTTTGGTAGCACTTCCATTCCAGGTATGAAAGCAAAGCCTGTAATAGATATGATGTGTATAGTAAATGATATCAAAAAAATAGATTCATACAACGAACAAATGAATTCAATGCAATATGATGTAGTTGGTGAATGGGGAATTGAGGGGAGAAGGTTATTCCGTAAAGGTGGAGAAAACCGGACACACCATATTCATTTTTATCAATCTGATAACCCGCAGATTAAGCGTCACATAGTTTTTCGAGATTATCTTCTTACAAATCCAGAAGAAGCTAGTAGATATAGTCAATTTAAAGAAGCTTTAGCGAATAAATATGAGTCAACTCATGATTATAGCCCTGCTAAAAAAGCATTTGTTTCAGAAATGGAGAAAAAAGCACTTGCTTGGCACAAAAGAGAACATGCAAAATAAATTAAAATAATTGTTTGTTTGTTTGTTTGTTTTGATACCGTATAAAGGAGTAGAGCTGTTTTTTGATGAGACGGCTTTGTTAGCTACTTGATTGTTGACAAGCACCTTAGCAGCATTTGACTTTTCCCTCCATTTTCTTTGTTGAAGAAAACCGAACCAATAGAGGTAGTTGTTCAAATATTTAGTTGCTACGCCTTGAGATCTATCCATCCTGTCCTTTAATCGTTTGTGATAGTTGCTGATATTATTCAGATGGTAGTACCCTTTTTTACATCCCCTTCTTTATTTAGATTAAAAAAACCTCCATTTTGATAGTAATCAAAATGAAGATAAATTCTTCTAGATATTTCTACTAAACGGGCCAACTAAATAGTATTTTTATTAATATTTCACGCACTAAAGATGACGTTTCATTTACTGAAGAACGAATATGACATTGAATAATTTTATTATCAAACCTAAACCAGAACCATCTCGCTGGATTTTTAGTTTCTTGAACTCCATAATATACTTCAATTTTTCTATTTTCATATGGAATTTTCAATAATCTAAATCTCCATTTTTGACGAGTTCCAATATTTCTTCCCAAAACTTTTGGTAAATCTTGTTCTAATGTATGCGGTGCAATTGAAATCCAACACCCATCTGTAAGGTTTTCATTTTGTCGATATAGTAATTGAACTTCATTCGCTTCTTTACCAATCCCAACCGAATCTAGCTTATAATCTAATAATGTCTCTGAGAAAGTATTATCCAAATTAATTGTTTCTGGTTCAAACCATTTTACTCTCGTTACTTCATCTTCTCCCCATTTTCCTTGATTATATCTAACTGTATAACTTACAGTAGCAAATGACTTTTTTGACAAATCCAAGTTTATTACCAATAAATCCGCAAGATATTCTATTAACTCATCATCAGCGGCATCACCTTCAAAAACAGATATTTCGACAGTTGTAAATCCTACAGAATAGCTTAAAGCCTTGTTATTTTTATAATCAATGCCAATAAAGCCGACTCTATTATTTATTACGAAAGGATTACCTTGTTTAACCAAATTTGTATCTGCATAAATAAAAGGGAAAGCCCAATCATAGAAAAATTGTTTTACTCGAATAATTCCATTCTGAAGTTTTGCATAAAAGTAAATCGAACTACGATTATCTTTTGTTTCCGGGCGCAATGAAAAATTATAGATATTTTGCATTTGCTTTTCATTCGGTAGTATAGGGCTAAAATTAATATGGTCTACAAATTCCTCTAATGACATCCCATCATATATAAAGTTAAAATTGATAAGCTTCAACTTTATGTCCATTTCGACCAATCGTAGTCTGTGCCTGTGAAAGTGAATTTAAAATGGCTTCCTCTGTTGCTTCTGCAGCTGCTGCAAATAATTGATTCATAATAGGATGATCCTCACGTAGTTGTATCCGTGTTTCGACGAGCTGATCTGATTGATGAGCGATATGATGTGCTGTTGTAAAGCCAATGACTATATCTCCGCTGCCATGTGAAAAGTGACTGCCTGTACGCCCTAGACCGATACCACAACGTTTAATGACACGTGTCAGTTGACGACTACTAAGCGGAGCATCTGTGGCAAGTACGATGATAATGGAGCCATCTGTCGAAGATAATGTCGATACACTTTGACCATTAGAAGCAAGATATTGGTGTGCTAAAAACTCAGAGCTTTGCCCGAAATTACTTAGGACCATACAGCCTACCGTATAGTTCGTTGACCCTTGCGTCACGATTCGAGAAGATGAGCCAATCCCACCTTTATAGCCAAAGCACATCATTCCTTTTCCTGCACCAACTGCCCCTTCCCCTGCAGTATCATTCGACGCCTTGTGAATCGCTTCTACAGCATGCTCGGGTGTGATAGGACATTCTCGAATGGAATTTAAATAGCTATCATTACACTCCCCAACTACGATATTAATAGTGCCTGTCGAATGACCTATTTCACTATTCGTATCTAGCATAAATTGCAGCGTTCCCTGTGTTACAGCTGGAACGCCAAATGTATTCGTTAACATAATTGGTGATTCAATAACCCCAAGCTCATTTACTTGCACGAGCCCTGTTGTTTTTCCAAAACCATTTATCACATAGCTTGCAGCAGTAACCTTTTGCTGAAATAAATTGCCTTCATGCGGTAAAATTGCTGTTACTCCTGTACAAGCATAAGCGCCGTCTTGATTCATTTTCTCATCAAGCGTTACATGACCTACACGCACGCCAGCTACATCGGTAATACAGTTTTTCGTACCAGTTGGTAACGTTCCAATGACGATCCCTATTTCTCGTACTTTTCTTGGCATTTTACTCCCCCTTATGAATCGCCATATTTACCGCGGCCTGTGCATGTAAAACAGTTGTATCAAAAACAGGTACGTTTACATCATCTTGTTTAATGAGTAATCCAATCTCTGTACAGCCTAATATAATTCCTTGTGCTCCCGATTGCACAAGGTTCCCAATCACCTGTAAATAATAGTCCTTCGATGCTTGTTCAATTCGACCCAAGCATAATTCTTCATAGATAATACGATTGACCTCAGCGCGCTCCTCAGCAAGTGGAACAAGCACTTCAATGCCAAACTCCTCTACTCTAGCTCGATAGAAATCTTGCTCCATCGTGTACTTTGTCCCAAGAAGGGCAACTTTCTGTAAACTAGCTTTTTTTATTTGATTTGCTGTCGCATCAGCTATATGTAAAATTGGAATGCTAATCTTTGCCGTAATGATATCAATAACCTTGTGCATAGTATTTGTACAAATAACAATAAAATCTGCCCCTGCACTCTCCAGAGATTGCGCTGCCTCTGCAAGAACTTGCCCGGCCTTCTCCCACGCTCCCTCAGCTTGATAATGCTCAATTTCTTGAAAATCTACACTATACAAAATACATTTAGCTGAATGCAAGCCTCCTAACTGTTGCTTTACCTCTTCATTCATCAGACGATAATATTCTGCTGAAGACTCCCAGCTCATACCGCCAATCATACCAATTGTTTTCATGCATATTCCCCCATTTATTTGGCTCATCATCATACCTGCATACGGTTGATATAGATTTTAACAAACGTCATACCCAACTTTTGGTGATGAGTCTCTAATTTTAATTATTATACTAAAAATTCTTAGGGTAAATAAGGGAATTTTCAAAAAAAATAACCTTTACTAGCTTTACTCCACTTCCATTTCTTCAGCTTTTCTTTTCAAGAATAGTAAGTATCTAATTAATATGATGGGAATAGAAGTAACAATAACATTTATACTAATAAGAAAGTATCTAGCGTCCGTGAAATCAATTAAAATGGAATACACTAAACCAATTAAACCACTAATGATCAATACAACAATAGAAGGAAACCTTGGAAATAGAAAAGTGATAATACCTGCAAATATTTTAATAAGCATAACCATCAGAAAAAATGCCAATATAACAGAAAATAAAATGCTATACTTAACCCCCTTTTATTACATGCATTTTTTCTTTTGCATCATTATATTATTTTCTTGCTGTAAAGTTTCGACAAATGGTTCATCACAATAATCTATTTCTATTCTAAGTATAAGTAAGTCCTTCACTGCACTTGCATTTGAACTAGATATTTCAACTATTGGAAAAATATTTATTAATAAAATTATTTTCTAAAATTCAGTATTTTCAAAAAGTGGATATATTACAAAAAAACAGTGTAAACTGAAGCGTATTGAGATTGGAGGTAAGCAAAATGGAATGGATATCGAATATTGTAAATGATACTAATAGTATTTTATGGACATATTTCATTATCACACTATTATTAGCTGCAGGATTATATTTTTCCTTTGGCACAAAGTTTGTTCAAATTCGACTTTTCCCTGAAATGTTTCGTTTAATAGTGGAAAAAAGAGATGGAGAGTCAGGTGTTTCTCCGTTCCAAGCCTTTACGATTAGCGCAGCCTCGCGTGTAGGTACTGGGAATATTACAGGCGTTGCATTAGCTATCGGAGTAGGTGGACCAGGAGCAGTATTTTGGATGTGGATTATCGCCGTATTAGGAATGGCGACTGCCTTTATTGAAAGTACGCTTGCACAGGTGTACAAAGTAAAGGATGGCAATACGTTCCGTGGTGGACCAGCCTATTATATGGAAAAAGCATTAGGCCAACGAAAATTAGGGATCATTTTTAGTATTCTTTTAACGTTAAGCTTTGGCTTTATTTTTAATGCTGTACAATCGAATACGATTGCAACTTCCGTTGGTGAGGCATTCCATATTAAACCTTATATCATTGGTATTATGTTAGTTGTGTTAACGGCCATGATTATTTTTGGTGGCGTACATAGAATTGTAAAAGTTACGCAAGTACTTGTACCCGTGATGGCAGTTTTCTATTTAGCTGTAGCCCTTTTTGTTGTTGTGACAAATCTGTCTGAAATACCTGCCGTTTTCAAGCTGATTTTCACTGAAGCGTTTGGTCTTCAAGAAGCTGCTGGTGGAGCGATTGGTATTGCAATTATGCAAGGCGTACGCCGTGGTTTATTTTCAAATGAAGCCGGTATGGGTAGTGTACCTAACGCCGCAGCTACAGCAAATACCTCACACCCTGCAAAGCAAGGGTTAGTGCAAAGCTTAGGTGTATTCTTTGATACAATTATGATTTGTTCTGCAACAGCGTTTATCATTATTTTAGCGGGTCTATATAATACAGGTGAAAGCAATGGAATTATTCTTACACAAAATTCATTAGCTGTACATGTAGGTTCATGGGCTCCTTACTTTATCGCTATTGCTATTATTTTCTTTGCCTTTAGTTCCATCGTCGGAAATTACTATTACGGTGAATCTAATATTGAGTTTATGAATGCGCATAAAGGCTGGATGTTTGGCTACCGTATTTTAGTTCTTGTTATGGTGATGTTTGGTTCTCTTGCACAGGTACAGCTTGTTTGGAATTTAGCCGATCTGTTCATGGGACTAATGGCTATAATCAATATTACGATCATTATGTTACTTGGTAAAATCGCCTTCCTCGTGTTAGACGACTTTACAAAGCAAAAGAAAGCAGGCAAAAATCCTGTATTTTATGCAAAATCAATCCCAACATTGAAAAATACTGATTGCTGGGAAGAAGATCGATAATTAGTCAAAAACGCCATTCCTCAAAAGAGGAATGGCGTTTTTGGTTATGTCCGATTTCTAATTCTATTAATATTTAAATTGACTAATTAGCTGTTTTAGCTCATCTGCCATATGCGCAAGAGCTTGTGCAGAAGCATTAATCTCCTCCATCGAAGCTAATTGTTCCTCTGTAGACGCTGCAACGTCCTCTGAAGCAGCTGAATTTCCTTGTGCAGAGAATGCTAAATCCTCCGTAATAGCTGTCACTTCTTGTACACTTGCTGACATTTGTTCAGATGCAGAAGATACCTCTTCCATTTTAGGAGTGATTTTATCCATGCTTGTCTTAATGACTTGGAATTTTGTGATGGCTTCATCCGATACATGTAGTCCATTTTGAACATCCTCTGTAACTTTTGCCATGATGTTTACAGATTGTTCTGTTTCTAATTGAATGCCATGAATTAGCTCAAAAATTTGTTGTGCAGACTTCTGCGATTGCTCCGCCAGTTTTCTTAC
Source organism: Lysinibacillus sp. CTST325 (assembly GCF_054665055.1). Lineage (NCBI taxonomy): Bacteria > Bacillati > Bacillota > Bacilli > Caryophanales > Bacillaceae > Lysinibacillus > Lysinibacillus sp. CTST325. Next base: position 199,507 of record NZ_BAAFHO010000005.1, read on the forward strand.
TTCATCAGCAACGACTGCAAAGCCTTTTCCGTGCTCTCCTGCTCTTGCTGCCTCTATCGCTGCATTAAGAGCCAGTAAGTTCGTTTGATCTGCAATGCTTGTAATTACATCTAAAATGGATGTAATTTGCTTCGAGCGTTCATGTAATGTTTGAATTTTCGTGTTAGAGTCTGTTACCGATAAATGGATAGATTGCATTTGATCTTTAGTATCCTGGACTGCTTTTCCACCTTCATCTGCCTGTAGCGTTGCATGCTGTGAAAGATCTGTCACAGTAGAAGAAATCTCTGCAATATGAAGAATGGCCTTAGAAAGTTCCTGTAACGATTCTGCATTCTTGTTGGCACTCGTCGTTTGCGTGTCCGCGCTCGTCGCAACATCTTGAATCGAAATGGCCACCTTTTCTGTAGCAACGCTCGTTTGAGTGGCATTTGCTGTTAGTTCCTCTGCCGACGAAGCTACCTCTTCAGCATTTCGTTCTATTTTTTGAATAAGTGTCCTTAGACTGTCTTGCATATCATTAAAGGCTTGCCCTAGCTGACCTATCTCATCATGAGAAGCAATTGTCACTTTTTCAGTTAAATTACCTTTACTAATTGTCACTGCACTATCCTTAAGAGATTTAATCGGTTTTATGATTCCCTTCATGACAAAATAGAAAACAATCGTACTTATGACAATCGCAATAATTAACACAAGTAACGTATGATTTAAAATGGATGATGCTGATTTATCAATTTCCTTCGAAAAAATTGTGCCAGTAATTTTCCAATTCGTTAATTCATTTGTTGTATAGAACAAAATACGGTCTTCACCTTCAAAGACATATTCAAACGTTCCGGATTTACTTTCATACATCTTATCTGCGAAGCTCTCTTTTAATTCCCCACCTGCTTTTAAAGTAGGATGTGAAATGACCATTTTATTTTCGTCAAAAATAGAAGGATAACCATTTTTTCCGATTCGAATTGAGCTTGCGGTTTTTTGAATGTCTGCCAATTTTAAATCAATCGCTATTACCCCAGATTTGTCCTTTAACTGACGTGCAACTGTTACAACCATCTCTCCAGTAAATGCATCAATATAAGGATTCGTTATTAAAATTTCTCCCTTTAAAGCCGTAGCCTCTTTATACCAATCTCTTTCTAAAACATCGTAATCCTTAACTTTCAATTTTGGTTCTAGAAATAATGCTCCCTCATTTGTTCCAAGATAAACACTTAAAGCATCTTGATTCATCTTCATATATTGTTGGAAATTTGTTAATATTGCGGCTCCATTCTGTTTATACGTAGAAGAATTTATTTCCTCGCTAAAAACATTAATGTCATTTATTTTAGCACTAATGGTTTCATCAATTACTTTATTTAAAATATTTACACTTTCATTTGCACTAAATAATATTTCTTCTTTTATCGATTTTTTTGCCGAAAGATATGAAAAACTTCCAACAGTAATAACTGGAACTAACAAGATTAGAGCAAACAATGTGTAGAGCTTGCCCTTAAAGCTTCCAAATAATTTTTTCATGCAATAATTCTCCTTTTGTCTTCATTAGTTCTTAAGATGTGTGTGTTTTTGTATATTTTTGTATTATCTTTTACTGGCACTATACTCGATGATTTAGACTCAATAAGAATGCCTCTTCTATCTACTCTTTACAACCTGCCCTTCTTTTATGGATGAAATTTCACCCTAGGCTTTTATCGGACGGAATACATATATTCAAACCTTTTTTTTCATTTTTTTTGATTAACTAATATAAATTCTTCTATTTCGTCCTTCTTCATCATTCAACTAAACTTAGAATCTCACTTTAAATAGGTTTATAGCTGTCGCTTCGCTTATGTATACAAAAACCTGTTGTGCCCGAAAAAGAATATGTAAGACAAAAGCTTTCAGAAAAACAGGTGCCATCTAGCGACAACGGAAAAGCGATGTAGAACCCGTTTTGAATTATTGAAGGCAAATTTGCGTTTCACTCAAGTCCATAGAAAATCAACGGTTGAAAACGAAATGTGCTTTGCATTGATGACAGTAAATCTCCCGAAATATACTGCCGTTATTAACAGAAAAGTAAGGTAAAGAAAATAGAATGACTTGATCAAACAAGAAAAAAGAGAAATCGATGCTGTTCGATTTCTCTTTTTCTTAATATCAGCTAGTTATGACCCAGCCTCATTTATTAGTGTTGATAAACAAAATGGTCACGCAGTCGAGTCTCAAAACAGAAATCGCTAAAGGTGATTTCATTCGTTTTTATAGGAATACTTTGTAGAATTATCGCAAAACAATCTCTTTCTACCAAGAAACGACTCAAGTAAGCGCCCATTCGTTTTGTCTAAGAGTCATACTTTATTTAATAGGACACCTTAATCTCATTGACACAATAGTTTTTCGTATATTTGATTCTGTTAATATTTAAATTGACTAATTAGCTGTTTTAGCTCATCTGCCATATGCGCAAGAGCTTGTGCAGAAGCATTAATTTCTTCCATCGAAGCTAATTGTTCCTCTGTAGACGCTGCAACGTCCTCTGAAGCAGCTGAATTTCCTTGTGCTGAGAATGCCAAATCCTCCGTCACAGCTGTCACCTCTTGTACACTTGCTGACATTTGTTCAGATGCAGAAGATACCTCTTCCATTTTAGGAGTAATTTTATCCATGCTCGTCTTAATGACTTGGAATTTCGTGATGGCTTCATCTGATACATGTAGTCCATTTTGAACATCCTCTGTAACTTTTGCCATGATGTTTACAGATTGTTCTGTTTCTAATTGAATGCCATGAATTAGCTCAAAAATTTGTTGTGCAGACTTCTGCGATTGCTCCGCCAGTTTTCTTACTTCATCAGCAACAACTGCAAATCCTTTTCCGTGCTCCCCTGCTCTTGCTGCCTCAATCGCTGCATTGAGAGCAAGTAAGTTCGTTTGATCTGCAATACTTGTAATCACATCTAAAATGGATGTAATTTGCTTAGAGCGTTCATGTAATGTTTGAATTTTCGTGTTTGAATCGGTTACCGATAAATGGATAGAATGCATTTGATCTTTTGTATCCTGGACGGCCTTTCCACCTTCATCTGCCTGTAGCGTTGCGTGCTGTGAAAGATCCGTTACCGTAGAAGAGATCTCTGCAATATGAAGAATGGCCTTCGAAAGTTCCTGTAACGATTCTGCATTCTTGTTGGCACTCGTCGTTTGCGTGTCTGCACTCGAAGCAACATCTTGAATCGATATAGCCACCTTTTCTGTAGCAATGCTTGTTTGATTAGCATTGGCTGTTAGCTCTTCTGCTGACGAGGCTACTTCTTCAGCATTTTGTTCAATTTTTTGAATAAGAGTTCTTAAGCTGTCTTGCATATCGTTAAAGGCTTGCCCTAGCTGTCCAATTTCGTCTTGAGAAGTGATTATCACTTGCTCTGTTAAATCACCTTTACTAATGGTTACTGCACTATCTTTGAGCGATTTAATCGGTTTTATGATTCCCCTCATAACAAAATAGAAAACAATTGCACTAATGACAATCGCAATAATTAACACGAGTAAAGTATTAAATAAAATGGGTGATGCTGATTCATCAATTTCTTTTGCAAAAATTGTGCCGGTAATTTTCCAATTCGTCAATTCATTCGTTGTATAGAACAAAATACGGTCTTCACCTTCAAAGACATATTCAAACGTTCCGGATTTGCTGTCATACATTTTGTCGATGAAGCTTTCTTTTATTTCGCTACCCGGTTCTATAGTCGGATGTGAAATGACCATTTTATCTTCACCAAAAATAGATGGATATCCATTTTTCCCGATACTGATAGAGTCCGAGACTTTTTGAAGGTCTGTCAATTTTATATCAATTGCAACTACCCCAGATTGATCCTTTACCTGACGAGCAATTGTTACGACCATATCTCCAGTACCCTCATCTATATAAGGATTCGTAATTAAAACTTCTCCTTTTAATGCTGTAGCCTTTTTATACCAGTCTCGTTCCAAAAGATTATAATCGGCGCTATTCGATTTTGGTTCTAGAAATAATGACCCCTCATTTGTTCCAAGATAAATGCTCAGAACATCCGGATGTAGCTTTATATATTGTTGAAATTTTGTTTGTACGGCAGATCCCTGCTGTTCATACTTAGAAGAATCTATTTCCTCACTAAACACATTGATGTCATTTGTTCTTTCAGTAATGGTTTTATCAATTAACGTATTTAAAATTTCAACACTTTCATCTGCACTAAATAGTATTTCATCTTTTATCGAATTCTTTGCTGAAAGATACGATAAGCTTCCTACAGAAATAACTGGGATTAGTAAGATAAGAGCAAATAATATGTAGAGCTTACCCTTAAAGCTTCCAAATAATCGTTTCATGCAACAGCTCTCCTTTTGTTTTCATAAGTTTAGAAATATGTTTTATCCGATTCAGTTTCTTTTTATATTGAAATAAGAATACCGCTCCGGTTTGCCACTTCCCTTCTCTTATAGATTAAATTTTCTTCATAAGCTTTTATCGGACGAAATACTTAAATTCAAACCCCTTTTTTCATTTTTTTGATTTTCTTAACATAAATTCTTCTATTCTCGCACTTTTTCATAATATGTAGTTAAACATAAAACCCCTATGTATCATGCTTTAGCTATGATGCATAGTGGCTCTTGTTGTTAGTATTTAAATGCCTGGATTGATTCTTGTAGGTCAATCGCCATTTTTGCCAAATGTGTTGATGCTGCAGCTACTTCCTCCATCGCTGCATTTTGTTCCTCAGAGGATGCCGCAACACTTTGAACATTACTACTCGATTTCATAGATACTTCGCTAATGTAGTCGATTTCTTTTACAAGTTTTTCAATATCTTGATGGATTGTTCGAATGGCTGTTGTAACTGATTCAGTTTGTGCTTGCACGTCATTAATGGCATCGTCAATTTGTATGAAATTATCCCTTGCCACATTTACTTTTTCACGACCAACTTTTACAGAATCATTACTGTTGATCATGTCTTCCTCGATAATTCTTGTATCATCCGTAATTTGCACAACAATCTTTTCAATATCTACTGCCGCTAAGTTCGATTCATCCGCTAGCTTCCGTACCTCTTCTGCTACTACGGCAAAGCCCTTGCCATGCTCACCGCTTCGTGCTGCTTCTATAGAGGCATTAATAGCCAAAAGATTTGTTTGCGTTGCAATATTTTTAATAACATTGACTGCTGAGACGATAGCTGCTGTATTTTCATCTAAGTCTTTAACACGTGTACTTAGCTCCGCTGTATTATCCGCAATTTCATTCATCTGTCCAATGACATTACGGACTGAGGATCGTCCTATGCTAGCCATATTTTTAGTTTCTACCGTTGCATCGTTCACATGATCAATACTCGTTGATATGTCATTCATTTTTTTCAAAATGTGGGAGGATAAGTTACGTACATCACCTGTCAATGTATCCTGTTCTTCAATACCATGGGCAATATCTTGAATCGATTCTGAGACAACTTCTGTTGCCTGTGTCACTTCCATACTACTCGCTGTGAGCTGCTCGGAAGTTGCTGCTACCTGCTCAGATGAATTAGCGACATGCTTCATAGTAATGCTAAGCTTTTCGGACATCGAATTAAACGAAGCTGCCAGCTGTGCAAACTCATCTATTGTTTTAAATTGCAGGTGCGTTTGTAAATTGCCATTTGAGAATTTGTCCATTTCTACTACAGTTTGTTGAATATTTTTCGCTACTCTACGACCAAAAACTGTCGCAATAATAATGCTTATGAGCAAGGAAACAATTGCTAGTACGGCAATTTCTTTGCCACTGTTGTCGCCTTTTTGCTTTGTTGCTTCTATACGCGCCTGCATTTCGTCTTGCTGAGCCGTTGCCATCGTTTTCCCAAACTCAACAAGCTTTAGCGAGCCTTCCCCTAAAATCGGTAATGCCAATTCCTGTGCCCGCTGTTTTTCACCACTTTGAAAAAGCGGTACAATTTGTTCATCTATAGGCTTTTCCCATTCCTCTAACTGCTTTAAAAACTGTTCAAAGTCCATATTTTTATGTGCGAGCTCTTCAATACGATGAATAGATTTATGTAAAGTATCTCTTATTTCGAGATGATTATTGAGCATGTCTTCTTTACCATATAACATATACCCCCGGATGGCAGCGTTTGCCCGAACCGTTTGGAAGGAAATATCATTATATAAATTGATTAATTCCGTGTTTTTTTCGATTTCCGCAAGTGTTTGTTTATTATCATTTAAAAAGTACATGGCAATACTAGTAATTAGTAATAGAAAGACTAAAACTATACCAAAAGAAAATTGCAGTTTTCGTTCTACCGTTGATTTCATACGACACCCTCTATTCCCCTCTAAACGTTATTACTCTTGAGTATAGACTAAATTTACCTATCTCCCTATTAGAAATGCGCCTTTTGTCATAAATTAACACAAAAATTTTACAAAAATAAAACACATCACCAAATGTCTTGACTTCTATAAATTTTATAAAGCTGTTTAGATATTCAAAAAAGAACACTTAGCAAGTCACTCAACCAAAAATGTTCCTACGGCTCGTAATTATTTATTAATAGGCTGTTTTGACACATCATCAATAAATTAGAGATATCATTTTTAAAATACGCATCCTATGGATATAGGCTGTTTGGAGTGGAAGCTGGGTGAATCCTCGGGGATCAGTGTCACAGATGAGACCCTGCAGCGGCAGCGCGAGTGAAGCGGCTCATCGGACGCCACCAGGAAAGCGCTCAACAGAATGGAAATGACCAATATTTTTAAAAGGTCCAATTCTACCGGTTTTAAAAAAATAATCAGTGAGCTTTTATCATTCATTTGGTTACGACTTCCAATTTCAGATATACTATTACCATAAGTATAAATAAAGGAGAATAGTAGAAAATGAGTAAGCCAGATTTGTATGTTAGTTTAGTAGTAGGCTCTAATTGTGATATCGAATCTCTTGCATTACGCTCAGTACTCGAGTCATTTGGTGTTCGAGTAACACTTCATTTAATAGGAAGACCAAATGATTTTATTGATGTTTTATCTGGAGAAGATTTGGATGATCGAGTAGATTATTTAATTTTAAACTTCCACGGGGATGAAGGACGCTTTTGCATGCCAGAGCTAGGCCCAGAAATTTATGAGTTAAATGAACCAAGAGGTGAATTTTTCGGTCCTCAAGAGATCTCGAATTATTGTAAATTAAAAGATGTGAAGGTTATTGCCTCTGGCTGTACTTTAGGTGAAAAACAGCTAGCAACTGCGTTTTTTAAAAGTGGTTGCCATTCATATTTAGGACCGGATGATTACATAGATGGCAATGCAAACTTAATGTTTCTCATAAGATTTATGTATGAAATCATTGCTAATGAGCGAACACAGCAAGAAGCCTTTGAAATCACAAAATCGATTGACAAAGAAACTTCAATGTATCAGCTTTATTTTGCTTAGAAGACAAATCCAAAAAAGAGGCTGGGACAAATGTGTTTCAGCCAACAAAAATACCGAACTATCCAATGAAACTCTCATGACGTGTTTCGGAATAGTTCGGTTTTTCTATCTATCGTGTTTTGTTCATTTAGAGATTATTCGGCTTTATGAAGGAACCATTTAGTTACGTCCCAGCCTCTTCTTATTTATTGTTGATGTTTTTTTACCATAGACTCTGTAAAAGCTTGAGATTGCCCCTTTGGAATACTTAATGTTTGCCACTCAGAGCCCTTTAGTTGCTTAGCGATGTAAACGATTTGACCTACATGTTGTGAGTAGTGGGACATTTGTCTTTCGATAGCGTCTATCACGGAATGCCGTTCTCCTCTTATCGTTACAAACCCTTGTAAATCATCTTCTGTCAATTCTTGTAAAGCGTCTAAAAATACTTGCCAGCCCTTTTCCCATGCTCTCATAACCTCATCTTTTGTCTGAAGGCTATCGGTAAATTCATCGTCACGATTTCTCGTTGCTTTCTCACCGTCTGTCGTTAGAAAGTCAGTCCATCTCGATATCATATTTCCACTAACGTGTTTTACAATCACTGCGATACTATTTGAATCTTCATTATACACCCAGTGCAATTGGGCCACTTCCAGTTGGTCGAGTGTTTTATCGCCTAGCTCTTTGACACTTCTAAATCTTTTTTGAACAACATTTAAATACGTTTGCGCTACCGTCATTGTTGACCCTCCATCCTCTTTTTTACTATTTTAATATAGACAGAATGAGATGTGCCAATTTGGTAACTAGTTGTTGCCAAAAATAGAGTAATACTTACTCACTGAAGGGTTCTTTATCACCACTGAATGCTTAGCCTTCACCAATCGAGCTTTTACTGGCAGTTTATCTTCCACCTTACTTCTTTGCTTTCTATCAATTTAAGTGCGGGATAAATTCTCTTGCAAGAGCAACCATTTTTTCTCGTGCTTCCTGTTGATCACCATTTAATTGATAGCCTATTTGATATACATAGCCATTATAATACGTATAAAACTCATTGGCTCTTGTACTCATTCGATAAATGCGCTTGTCTGCCTCATCATAATTATAGTATAAATAAGCAAACCATTTATCTGGTGTCATCGCACGATAATACAAAGGATTCATAAAATTCAAACCTACATTCGTGATTTCCTCCTGACTATCTTCCGTAAATTTATAGTTTATTAAAGGATTATGATCTACATTTGTTACCGTCAAAATAATATATTGACGATCGACTCCAGTGAGAGACTTTTCTTTATAACTAAACTGAAACTGCTTTTGCAGGCTACCATCTTGCATATCTGATGTTACCGCATAGACCTCTTGTATATTTGATTTAAATGGAAGATTTTCAGGGTCTATTAGATGGACAGCACTCTCCATAGTATCCGCCACTTCCTTCATAGCCTCGAAGCCCTGAAGCGGTGCATAAAATTTGATATTTTCGCGGTGATGTAATTGATCTGCTATTTGAAAAGTCTGACTGAATGTTGTCTCTTTTCCTTCAACTTCTGTTTGAAATAAATCAGTGAATGATTGTTTTTCTTCTTTATGAAGTATTTCTGTCGTTACATGGTCAATCGGTTTCGAAGTTTGCCATGCAATAAATAGTAAGATAGAGCTTGTTATCATGACGGCCAGTGCACGATACGGCCAAAGTTGCTTTGATGGATACGATCCTTGTTGAACTTGTTGTCGAACCTTATGAATGATTGCTTCTTTATGGGCTGAGACATCCTTCAATACATGCATTGTATGCTTATCCATGGAAAAGTACCTCCCATTCATATGCTGTAAGTCTACTTTTAATAATTCCTTCCCTTTCTTTAAACGAGATTTCACGGTACCCTCAGGGATTGCCAGTAGCTCTGCTATCTCCTTAATCGTCATCTCCTCCAAATAAAAATAGACAATTGCTTCACGTTGCTTTAATGGTAACCGTAAAATGGCTTCATCTAAAAGAGCTTGTTCATCTTGACGAATGAGTGTATCTTGTAAAACAGTTTTTTGTTTGGCAAAAAAATTATGCTGAAATGTAATTTTTCGATAAGCCCAGCTTTTTAAGTAATCCTTGCATTTATTAATGGTCATGCGTGCTAAATAAGCCTTCATCTCGCCTCTTTCTTCATAATACTTTTGGTGATGATAGAATTTAACTTCTTTCAGCAGAAGTCTCCCACCTCTATAGGTGGTTAGATGAATGGGTTATTAGTCACTTTTCAGCAGGTGTCCAAAATCCGCTGAAAGAAGTTAAAGCCTCCGGCGGATGTCACGGAATCGGAAAGGAGTTCTTTGTGCAAGCACAAAGCCGATTCCGGACGCAATTACGCCAAGGCATAATTGATTAAATACATCTTGAACAATATCCTCAGCTATTCGTAGATTTTTCGTATAGTAGTATGCGATTCGAAATAAGTGGTCTGTATGTAGCTCCATTAGTTGCTCTAAATATTCTGTATCCGACAAAATCTTTCCCTCCTTCTACACTATAAACGAGGCTACAGTTAGAAAAGATTATATTTCAATCAAAAAAAAACCGTCTCTTTATTAATTGAGACGGTTTCCTTCTATCCATTATAAATTTTCATCAATATATGTTTCTATATCTGATGCAATTGTGTCAATAGGAACATCCTCTGTATTCTCTGCAAATCCAGAATACATTTTTACGATTTTGCCATCTTTATCAACTAAGAAAAATTGATTTCCGTGAACCACTTGGTCGGTGTTTGGATCATCTTTGACGATTATTTTTGTTGATTTCACAGCGAACTGCTCGATATATTTTTGTGAATAACCAGTAAGTAGATTCCATTTTGAATTATCTGGTACATTATATTTTTTCAAATAATCTGCTAATACTTCTGGTTTATCAACGTCAGGATCAACGGAAAACGCAACAATATTATAATCTTCCACTCCTTTTTTCTTCAGCTTTTCCTGAACTTGCTTCATATTATAGGTCATTGGTGGGCAAATGGATGTACAGTTCGTGAAAATATACATACCAATCCAAGGTTTTCCTTTTAAACTCTTTAAAGAAACTTTTTCTCCACGTTGATTGACATGTTCAAAATCTGGTAACTCCAAGCTATAATCTGCTTTAAATTTTGTATTTCCACACGCACTAAGCACTGCTGCTAATGCAAAAAGTAGAACAAGTCCTATTATTTTATTTCTCATCTTTAACACGCTCCCTACTTACACTACCCTCATCCTAACGTACGATGCAAATATTGACAAGGACACCCAAGTGACAGCTTTCGTACATCTTTGTGAAATCGATTTCACTTTAAGGAAACCAGTGCATCATGAATTGCATCTAATTTAACTTCTACTCGGTGCAGTAAATAAAACGACACTAGGATAGGAAAACCGATATCCGATATCATGTTTAACCACTGTTCCATGTTGACCCCCTCCTTCACACTAAGCTTATTAAAACCATTATTGTCGAAAATGGTCCTTGCAGGAAATTCTGCAAAGACCATTTCACGACTATTCGATTCCTAATTCAATTTCTCTTACTTGTCGATCAACGATGCGAGCCCCAGTCATTGCAACTAGAGCACTAGCTTGTCCATCAAAAACATTTTTGGCGATGATCGTTTGCATGACCTGTTGAATTTCCTCCGCTGTTACATTTGGCTTCGGCGCATCAATCACAATCGTTGTCGTTTTCCCCGCTGCTGTCTCAAATTGCAGCTCTAAAACTTGTGTCATAGCTCTCCCCCCTTAGGATAAATCTGTTGTTTCTTGTTTTACAATGCTATCTAGTTCGTGTGAAGATAGACCTGCAATTGCTTTTGCTACCTCTACTAAATCCTCTGCTGTATGCGAGCCGTTTAAATTGCGGTACGTTTTAATTGTAAACATGGGCTCGTTATGTGCATTGTGTCCAGCGACATACTTTAAGCGTAGTGTAGCACCTATGAAATTGACTTTTGCCATGAGCGTCACCTCCTTTACACAATATATACTGACTTATTGCTAAAAAAGGGACATTTAGGATGGATTTTTTTCTGCAAGCTTTTATAATAGAGTAAGAGAAGGCAAAGAGGTGAACGATTTGTTAACTGGTTGGTTTTTATGGTTTATCCTATTTTGGGTAGTTGTGCTTATTTCGTTTATGGCGATAGGCGGATTTTTCATGTTCCGCAAATTTTTAAAGGCATTACCGAAGCAAGATGGTAAATCTGATTTAGATTGGCAAGAGTATTATTTAGATAAAACTATTCATTTATGGGGACAACCTGAGAAGGAGCTTTTATATGAACTTGTAAGCCCTGTACCTGAGCTATTTAGACAAGTAGCTAAGGAAAAAATAGCAGGAAAAATTGGTGAACTTGCTTTAGAAGAAAAAGCACCTGCCATTAACCAAGATTTGATTATTCGAGGCTATATCCAAGCAACACCTAAGCGCGACCATAAATTTTTACGCAAAAAATTAGATGAAATGCAAATTGACATCGCCCCATATCAACATCTATTTGATTAATGGTACGCTGCACAATGATATGTGCAGCGTTTTTACTGACCTTAGATAAGTTTCATCATCTATTTTTTCAATAAGCTTTTCCTGGAACCTCGGGGAGTCTTTCTGTCGCTTCTGTCTTTCATTCCGTCGCTTGAACGACTCTTTCCGTCACTCCGGCAATTCTATCCGTCGCTCTGAGTTCTATCCTTCACTTTGACTCTTCTTTCCGTCGCTCGAACTACTCTTTCCGTCACTTCGGCAACTCTATCCGTCGCTCTGAGTTCTATCCTTCACTTTGACTCTTCTTTCCGTCGCTCGAACTACTCTTTCCGTCACTTCGGCAACTCTATCCGTCGCTCTGTTTTCTATCCGTCGCTTGGACGATTCTTTCCGTCGCTCGGACGATTCTTTCCGTCGCTCGGACGATTCTTTCCGTCACTCCGGCAACTCTATCCGCCGCTCTGTTTTCTATCCGTCACTTTGACTCTTCTTTCCGTCGCTTTCGCCCTTCATTCCGTCGCTTCGACGATTCTTTCCGTCACTCCGGCAACTCTATCCGCCGCTCTGTTTTCTATCCGTCACTTTGACTCTTCTTTCCGTCGCTTTCGCCCTTCATTCCGTCGCTTCGACGACTCTTTTCGTCACTCCGGCAATTCTATCCGTCGCTCTAATTTCTTTCCGTCACTTTGGCTCTCCCATCCGTCGCTTCTGTCTTTCATTCCGTCGCTTGAACGACTCTTTCCGTCACTCCGGCAATTCTATCCGTCGCTCTAATTTCTTTCCGTCACTTTGGCTCTTCCATCCGTCGCTTCTGTCTTTCATTCCGTCGTTTGAACGACTCTTTCCGTCACTCTGGCAATTCTATCCGTCGCTCTGAGTTCTATCCTTCACTTTGACTCTTCTTTCCGTCGCTTTTGGCTTTCTATCCTCCGCTTGGACGATTCTTTCCGTCACTCCGGCAATTCTATCCGTCGCTCTAATTTCTTTCCGTCACTTTGGCTTTCCCATCCGTCGCTTGAATGACTTTTTCCGTCGCTCTGACAACCCTATCCCTCGCTCTGAATCCTTTCCGTCACTTTGACAACCCTATCTATCGCTCGAACCGCTCTATTCATCAGCCAAACTGCGCGCAATAAAAAAACTACACTAGATGAAATCTCTAGTGTAGTCTTCATTAAATATTCTTCAGAGGGATAGTTTTTTTGATTTTTATAAATTGAACAAGCATTGCGATTCGCCAAGGGAGTAACATAGCGAACGCTAAAATCCAAAACATTCCTGCTAACTCACCAACGTCAATGGAGCTACTTAAAATCATTTTTGCAATTATACGGAACACTAACAGTCCGATTAATATAAAAACAAATGCTTTTGAACGTTTTAAATAAATATCTTGGCCTTTTACTTCAAATTTAGAAGTGGCAATTAAGATTGTTGAGAACAATATGCCGACTGCTGCCGCTTCAAGGATTTGCATAGGCGGTACTCGAAATTGTTCAAATAAAAACATTAACGCACCTGAAGACATTGCAATAGGTGGAATGATAATTTTCTTCTCATTTGTCGGTTTCTTAGATGCTCGCATACGTAAAACCATGACAAAGGTACCCATAAAAATGGCCATTATGGTCGAACCTATTACATAATATTGAGAAGGGATATTGCTAAACATAAAAATTCCTCCTCTAACGTCATTAACAATTTTGTCCTAGTAATTGATCAACTACAGCTTTTAATCTTTCTGGCTCGAAAGGCTTTGTTATAAAATCCTTTGCACCACTTTCAATTGCTTCCACGATTAACTTCTGTTGTCCTAAAGCTGTAATCATAATTATTTTTGCATCTGGAAATTCGGGGATGATTTCTTTTACTGCTGCGATACCTGTCATAACGGGCATTGTTACATCCATCGTTACAAGATCTGGTTGTAACTCACGATACATCGCCACAGCTTCTTTACCATTTGCTGCCTTGCCGACTACCTCATAACCCCAATCAGTAAACATATTACTGATTGCAACACGCATAAAGAGCGTATCATCCACTACTAAAACTGTAGGCACATGTTCATCTCCCTCCACGTTAAAGTACGGTATGGCCTTTTTAGTTTAGCAGATTAGAAGCCTGTAAATCCACCAAAAATAGGCTGTAAAATGCGTGTTAAATACGATAATCCGTCAAAGAATAACAATACACCAACGACAATCATAATATAACCGCCGATTTTCACAATTTTTTGGCTGTGTGTACGAATCCAAGTCATACGTGCTATAAAGAAAGATAACACGAAAAACGGAATCGCAAAGCCTAAATAATAAGCTAACATATAGCTAAATCCGGCGCCTGGATTTGCACCAGCTAATGAAATAATCGATGCTAAAATCGGACCTGTACAAGGCGTCCAACCAGCCGCAAAGGCTATTCCGATTAATACTGATCCCAAATAACCAGATGGTCGGTTTTTAAATTGGAATTTTCGATCCTTCATTAAAAAGTCAATTTGTAGTAATCCCACAATCATTAAACCAAATACAACGATTAAGATGGCACCAACCTGACGTAATAATGTGTGATAATTAAGGAAGAACTCTGCTGCTAATGATGTGCCTAGTCCAATCATAATAAAGATAATTGAAAATCCTAGTAAAAAGAAAAGGGTATGCAAAATTGCACGCTTTTGCATCATACCTCGTTCTGATTTCAGCTCATCTAATGACATACCTGTTATGTATGATAAAAATGCTGGATATAGCGGTAGGGTACATGGTGAAATGAAGCTTAAAAACCCTGCACCTAAAGCTAAAAATAAGTTAATATCAGTTTCCATATTTTCTCACTCGCTCCTTACAGTTACTGTCTCCATCGTACCAAAAATCACTGTAAATTGCGCCCTTCCTGTTTGTGAACGTTTCATGGCAAAAAGATGTTAAAAAAGTGAAGTTCCATCATATTATCATACAAATTTTTTTCAGACCTTATTACATCAATTTGTATTTGCTAATGTACTTTTGCATTATGCGCTCCCCTTATATTATCTGTCAACAAAATACGCCATAATTCTACATATCAAGTTATGGTGAGGATGCATTTATTAACATAACCTGTTTTAAAGCCGTTACCTACCGCTTCTTGCAGAGTTGTAGTACCCTTTTTATTTACTGTTAATAGTTAGTAAATTAATCTTCTTCATGTATAATAAAAAAAACAACAGAGCAATTGATAGAGATAAATGAGGTGTAGTCCTTGGAATTAAGAAAAATTAAACCGAAAAAAATATATGAGGAAGTATCTGAAATCCTCTATGAAAAAATTAGAGCTGGTGAACTGAAGCCGGGTGACCGACTTGATTCAGTAGAACAACTTGCTGAACAATTACAAGTAAGCAGATCTGCCATCCGAGAAGCTCTTTCCGCGTTAAAAGCAATGGGACTTATTGAAATTAAACAAGGCTCAGGTACATTTGTTAAAAGTAATCAATCCAATCAACTCGATTTTCCCTTATCTACTGCCATTCTAACAAACAAGCAAGATATCTCACATTTGTTAGAAGTACGTAAAATTATCGAAGTAGGCGCAGCGGCTAGCGCAGCTATTCATCGAACAGAAGAAGACATACAGTCCATGTTGCAAATTTTGGATGAGATGAAACGAGTACAAGGAGATGGAGAGCTAGGAGAGAAAGTGGATTTTCAATTTCACGCGGCCATTTCTGCAGCATCTCAAAACCCCCTACTTACAACTTTATTAGACCAGGTTTCAGGTTTAATGATTGAAACGATGAAAGAGACACGTCGAATTTGGTTGTACTCAAAAAAAATTACAAGCGAAAAGCTGTATGATGAACATATGCAAATTTTCCTCGCAATTAAACAGCAAAATGAAGAGCTCGCAAAACATGCTATGGCTTCACATTTAAGTAATGTGGAAAAGGTCTTAATGCAATATTTTGAAACAACTGAATCTATGGAATAACAGCAGCTGCCTAGTTTTTACTATGGGCAGCTTTCGATTTTTTTGAAAATTAACAATAAACACCTTTTAATCATCTGAACAGTTGTAGTATTATAAAAACAATATATTTATTCACCAAGTCATCAGATGACCTGTTGATTAGTTATTTATGGATTAATAGAGTCAAAAAGGAGCGATTCTCATGAAAATAACACTTTTTGTGACTTGTTTAGTTGATATGTTTCAAGGTGATGTAGGAAAAGCCGTTGTTGAAGTTCTTGAAAGGCTCGGCTGTGACCTAGACTTTCCTGAAAATCAAATTTGCTGTGGGCAGCCTGCCTATAATAGTGGCTATGTAAAAGACTCTAAAAATGCTATAAAAAAAATGATTATGGCCTTTGAACATGCCGAATACGTTGTCTCTCCTTCTGGTTCCTGCGCTTATATGTTTAAGGAATATCCAGAAGTGTTTAAAGGAGATCCTGTTTGGGAGCCAAAAGCGCAAGCATTAGCAGATAAAACATATGAATTTACACAGTTTATCGTAGATGTATTAAAAGTCGAGGATGTAGGAGCACAATTAGAGGGCAAGGCTACTTATCATACCTCCTGTCATATGACACGTCTACTCGGGGTTACAGATGCACCATTTAAACTATTAAATCAAGTTAAAGGACTACAGTATGTAGAACTCCCAGGAAAAGAAAGATGCTGTGGATTTGGCGGAACATTTTCAGTAAAAATGGGCAATATTTCTGGAGAAATGGTCAATGAGAAAGTACAAAATATAGAAGAAACAGGGGTAGATATTTTAATCGGTGCAGATGCTGGTTGCTTACTCAATATTGGTGGTCGAATTAATCGACAAGGTAAACCTATTAAAGTCATGCATATTGCAGAAGTATTAAATTGTCGCTAAGAGGGGGTAAAAAAATGTCCATGAAAACAAGTGATGAACGCTTTAATCATCGGGTAACGAAAGAATTAGAAAATTCGTTTATGCGCGGAGCTGTGTCAAGCGCACAGGAGCGCTTACAAACACGTCGACTAAAACAAGCTGATGAGCTTGGACATTGGGAGGAATGGCGCTCTCACGGCGAAGAAATTCGAAAGCATGTGCTAGCGAACTTAGATTATTACTTATATCAGTTGAGTGAAAATGTCGCTAAAAGAGGGGGACATGTCTACTTTGCGCAAACAGCGAAAGAAGCGACAGACTATATTCAAAGTGTCGCTAAAAAGAAAAATGCCACTAAAATTGTGAAATCAAAATCTATGGTGACGGAGGAAATTGATTTAAACGCCGCTTTAGAAAAGCTCGGGTGTGAAGTCATTGAAACAGATCTTGGAGAGTACATTTTGCAAGTAGATGATCACGAGCCCCCCTCTCATATCATTGCCCCAGCTTTGCATAAAAACAAGGAGCAGATTCGTGACATTTTTAAAGAAAAACAAGGTTATGAGAAAACCGAAAAGCCTGAAGAACTAGCTCTTTATGTACGTGAAAAATTAAGAAATGAATATTTAACAGCAGACATTGGCATTACGGGCTGTAACTTTGCTATTGCAGAGAGCGGCTCGATTACACTCGTGACAAATGAAGGGAACGCAGATTTAGTAACAGCTTTGCCAAAAACACAAATTACGGTAATGGGAATGGAAAGAATTGTTCCTACATTCGAAGAGATGGAAGTACTAGTAAGCTTATTAACAAGAAGCGCAGTTGGGCAAAAGCTAACAAGCTATATTACTACATTAACGGGGATCAAAGATGAAGGTGACACAGATGGACCTGAGGAATTCCATTTAGTTATTGTTGATAATGGACGTTCTAATATTTTAGGCAGTGAATTCCAGCCTATTTTACAATGTATTCGTTGTGCAGCTTGTGTTAACGCTTGTCCTGTTTATCGACATGTTGGCGGGCATGCTTATGGTTCTATTTATTCTGGTCCAGTAGGTGTCGTTCTTTCACCATTATTAGGCGGCTATGAGGATTTTAAAGAGTTGCCATACGCCTCCACATTATGCGGTGCCTGCACAGATGCTTGTCCTGTCAAAATCCCGTTACATCAGCTTATTCATAGACACCGTCAAGTAATTGTCGAAAACGAAGGAAAGGCACCTGTATCGGAAAAGTTATTAATGAAGGCTTTTGGTCTAGGTGCTTCCTCCCCTGCCCTATATAAAATAGCGACAAAAATGGCTTCACCAGCGATGGCTCCATTTACAAAAGATCAGAAAATTTCTAAAGGCCCAGGACCACTAAAAGCATGGACGGAAGCAAGGGATTTTCCAGCCCCTAATAAAGATAATTTCCGTGACTGGTTTAAACACCGCCAAAAAGGAGGCGATGAATAATGACAGGTACTATTGAAAAAAGAGATGTATTTTTAGCAAACATTGCGAAACAGCTTGGACGTTCACCAAAAACAGAAATCGTACGACCTACATGGCAATATAACCCTCAAAATCGCGTCCTAAATGAAGCGACAAAAGATGAATTACTAGAGGTTTTAGTTGATCAATGCAAAAATATTCATACGGATATTGTCATTACAAATACAGCTAATCTTCCTGCAGATTTCCAAAAAGTAGTTGGACATTATGGAGGTCAATCTGTTATAACATGGAAAGATGAGCGTTTCCAAAACTACGGCCTAGGAAAATTAATGACCGAGCATTGGCCTCAAGAAAATATTCAACTGTACGAATGGAATTCTGAACAGCCAGAGGAAAATATTCGACAGGCTGAAAAAGCTAACATCGGCATTACGATAAGTGAAATAACATTAGCAGAATCAGGAACTGCTGTACTTTTTAGTGATAAGGATAAAGGTAGATCAGTTAGCTTTTTACCAGAGAAGTCTATTATTTTAATTCCTAAAAGTACAATTGTTCCACGCATGACGCAAGCAGCCCGCCTTATTAATGAAAAAATCAGAAGTGGCGAGAAAATTGCATCCTGCATCAACTTTATAACAGGACCAAGTAATTCAGCAGATATCGAAATGATGCTGATCGTTGGTGTACATGGACCAATTAAAGCCACTTATATTGTGATTGACGATCAGTAAAATCAATCAACCAGGCATACTTCAACATTGAAGAAATGCCTGGTTTTGTATGTTGCTATATAATCTCGTCGATAGATGGTTACAAATCGCTGATAAAACTGCTATTATCGCTGATAAACCTCACGAATCGCCGATAAAACTACGCATTTCGCTGTTACATTAATTTGCAACACTCTCAGTTACTATCTTCTTTTGCTCATAAAACTCTGGATGTGCTTCTTTTAAGACAGATGTTCGTAGCATAACTAGTGATATCGTCACGATAATTGCACTCGTGACAAGTAAAATAACCGTTGCTGGGAATGTATCATACAAGATGCCATAAACGACCATACCAATCGGCATCATTGACATTGCCATTGTTTCCATTAATCCCAATACACGTCCACGGTATTCTTCTGAAATTAGCTTTTGCATATAAACCATAATTGGCATGTTAATCCCCATCTCAAAAATAGCGAAAATAAAGTAGATTACAATATAAAAGATAACAATAGCTAAATAAGATAAATTCGTTACTAATGGAACAACCGCCAGCCCTAAACTACTAGCCAACAGCAATAAGCTGAATTTAGAAAAACGTAGTGGCGCCTTAACCTCTTTCCGTGTAGCGAAAACGAGGGAAGTAACAAGCATACCAACCGCACCCGATGCCTCTATAAAACCAAAATGAGTTGATTTTACTTTTAATAATTCAATAACAATATAGGTCCCCCCAACAACGATGGCAGAGAAAAACAAATTAATCCATAATGAAAGCCACATAATTGTTTTAATCACTTTTTGTTGCTTAATATAACGAAAGCCACTAGCAAGCCCAGCCCATATCTTTTCCTTTTCTACAGTCTGCTCTCTTGTACTATAGAGAGTAAAATTCATTGTCGCTTCTAAGCAGAATGCAATCACATAGGCCACCATATGTACAAGCAAAAATGCTTTCATGGAGAAAAATCCATACATCATTCCCCCAATTACTGGCCCACCAATTGCTGCTAATGACACTGACATTTGATTGAATGACATTGCTTTCTGTAGGCGTTCTGGATTTACTAGTGTTGCGATAGAGGAAGAAAATGTTACACCTGAAAAGGCTGAGCATATTGTATTAAAAACAGTTGCGATATAAATAGCATAAACCGACAAACCGACCATTTCTGTATAGAGTAGTAGCCCTGTAACGGTCAATATTGTACCTGCTTGTGCTAATAAAATCGTACGTTTCTTTGAATAATTATCAGCTACATAACCCGCCAGTGGCGCGACTAATGCTCGAGGCAAAATAGAACATATCATCGTTGTCGCAAAACTCATCGCTGACCCTGTCAGTGCCAAAATATATAACCCTATCCCAAATGACAATACATGTGACCCTAACAACGAGATCATTTTACTGGTTGTGAATGTCCATAAATGATACGTCGCCTTTTTATATTTTTCCGCTTCATTCATCTAAAATCCCTCCAATTTTTTAATTAGATTAAAAAGTTTAATTTAATTAAACAAAATATAGCACAGCTCCCCCTTTTCACGCAAGAAAAAGTTTAATATAATTAAACAAAATGGTTGTATTCATTTTTAATGAAAACGGAGGCGAGGCAATGAACTCTTTAGGCACAAGAATTCGTAAATTAAGGAAGGAACGAAAATTAACATTAGAGGAACTTGCTGGTGAACGTCTAACAAAAGGTATGTTAAGTCAAATTGAAAATGATAAGGCCAAACCTTCGATGGAAAGTCTTGATTATATAGCGGAACGTTTGGGAGTAAAAGCAAGTGAATTGCTTGAACAAGTAACACCCTCTTCGCTACGTCATCTTTTAGAGCAGGCAGAAATTTTGTTTGCACCATTAAATCTTGGTGATATAGATAATGCGCGGCAAATCATTGAAATGATTGAGCCTTATGTTGAAGAGCTTCCGCTTAGTTATGAAGCGGGTCGTTTACTGTATATATATGCAGCTGCGCAATATTTTGCGGAATTAACGACATGGGAGTCACCACTTCAACAGGCACGTATTATGTTTAAAGAAATTAATTTACTAAGTCATTGGTTTGATACCTATATATTACAGTTGGGTATATTAGCAGAAAAACGACAATACAATATAGCTTATTCCTGTATTTTACAGGCGAAAGAAGAAGCAGAGCAGGAAAATTACCAGTTAGATTCACGAGATGATGTGAAAATGGCTTATTATATTAGCATTTTTCAGGTAGCAGTTGGTGAACTTGAAGCAGGTCAACAGCTCATTAATGAAACCATTACCAATGCACATAAAAATCAATTTTACTCTTATATAGATGATATGTATCGTATTGGGGCATTTTGTGCCATGATTGACAATGATTTCGAGCAAGTAGAGCAAATGCTGAAGAAGCTTGAGCAGTATCGGATTTTTGCCGAACAAGTGAGTGTGGATGCTTTTATTTTCGTATTAAGAGCGCATTATTATAACAATTACACTCACGATTATAAGCTGGCACTCGAGGAAATAGAGCGTTTTGGCGCGATTAAGCCTGAGGTCTCAATCAATTTCCAAAAAGACCTTTACTATGCAGAAAAAGGGAAATCCTTATATTTGCTAGGTCAATATGAAGAAGCTAAGGAAGCATTTGAACATTTTACAAACGTTCCCCCATTCATCTTACATCCATTTGACATATTAGGTTTAAATGAGTGCTTTTCCTATAAAGCACTTTGCTATGCTCATTTCGGTGAGTTAACAACTGCTTACGAAATCGCCAAAATGGCCTATATGGATTCCCGGGATTTAATTGATCTGCCCTATAAAGAAAAAATCGAAGAAACTTATTATTCAATTAAAGCACAAATTAATTCGTTTCAATAAATAAAAGGGATTGCACAATTTAAAATTTATGTGCAATCCCTTCAGATTATTAGCTCGATTTATCTCTCTTTATTTCTTTCTGAATCTTGCGAAGAGCTTTTTTCGAACCACGCTCTAAATCATGCTGAAGCTTTCGTTCTTTATAGTCCACAAACAATGTCTCTACATCATATCCTTCTGGGTATAATTCTGTTGCTGGTAGCTCTAATGCTAGACGCTTGACATTTACCTTAATAAATTCTCCCTCATAGAACACGACAACATTATAGAAATTATCCATTTCTTGATAAACGATTCCAACGTCATCATAATCTAACAGCTTCACACGATCTCCCTTTATAAAGTCATACTTTGCTTTGGTTCTCTCTTGCTTAATCTTAGGCTTCCTGATTTTACTGTCATTTACTTGTTCTAGATGATAATCCTTATTGTCAATATAGCCCTTCGCTCTTTGTAATACTGTTTCACGTATATTCATTTTCTTAGAAATCCATAGCGCATTACTTTCTCCAGATGTTCCGATGACTAATTTATATAACGGTTCTAAAGTTTCACTATTAAAACGCATAGCCGCATTCATAAAATCACTATGCATTTCAGAGAAACGCTTAATTTCTCCATAGTGAGTAGTTGCCACTGTTATACAGCCCATATGATAGAACTCTTCTAAAATAGAAATCGCCAGTGCTGCTCCTTCATTTGGTTCCGTACCACTTCCTATTTCATCAAATAGCAAAAGCGTATTATTATTGGATGCCCTCATAATATCCGAGAGATTTTTCATATGAGATGAGAACGTACTAAGTGCATTTTCAATACTTTGATTATCACCAATGTCTACAAAAATATGATCGAATACAGCTATTTCAGTACCTATATCTGCAACAATATGGAAGCCTGACATTGTAGCCAATGTTAACAAGCCAATGGTTTTTAGAACAACGGTTTTACCACCAGCATTCGGTCCTGTAATGATTAAGCTCCGATAGTCTTTACCAATTTCAAAATGAAGTGGCACCGCCTTACCTGTTAACAGTGGATGCTTACAATTAACGAGCTGAATATAGCCATAATCATTTAAGCTTGGTTCAACTCCTCCAATGTGTTTGCTAAACTTGGCTTTGGCAAACACCATATCATATTGGCTAATCAACTCCATGTTGATATTGATTTCATGAATATTTTCCATCAGGAGCCCAGATAAAGTTGCCAAAATCTGATATTCCTCCACCGCTTCCTCTGCTCTTAAAGTGGCTAATTCCACATTAAATTTCGCTACTGTATTTGGCTCCATAAAGACTGTTGCGCCTTTAGATGAAACCTCTACAATTGTCCCTGCACATGATTTTTATAAGAAGCCTTAATGGGAATTGTATATCGATCATCCTTTTTACTGATAAAAAATTCCTGGATATATGTTTTATTGGCACTATTATTTAAAAATTTAGTTAGGCGGTCTTTAATTTTTTCCTCTGTTGTTTCAATATGATTGCGGATACGCTTTAACTCTCTACTAGCAGCTGAATCAACTCGATTTGCTTTAATCGCAAAGTTAATCTCCTCTTCCACACTTTTAAATTCAGCCATCGAATTAGCATAGGATGCAAGTACTGGGGCAAAAAATTCCTTTTCCAGCATAAATTTTTTAATTTTTCTACAGCCTCTTAAAAAGTCTGAGATGCTAACCAATTCACTAGGGTCTAAAATAATCCCCTTTTCAAGTTTTTTAATCGTATTGTCAATATTTGATACCCCTAAAAACGGGACATGACCTTCCGCATCTAAAATTGCTCGTGCCTCTGTCGTTTCATTCAAACGATTTTTAACAACTGTCAAATTTGGGCTCGGTGTTAATTTATCTAATAACTGTTTACCTAATCCACTGACACAGTATGATTTAACGATATCCTTCAATTCATTGTATTGTAACTTCTCAAAAGTAGTATGATTCATTTTAAATTCTCCTCACCTTGATTTTTCCATAATCATTCATGAAGATACCTACTCAATAGATATCAATGATTTTTTATTTATTCAATTAAAAAAGACAAAAAAAGCTGTGGGAGAACCCACAGCTTTTACATTACAAGGCATGTGTAAAAAGCATCGTGAAAAAGACTTCATCTACATGAAGTTTAGTCAGTGCATTACAAGCTTTATAAAGTATTGTAGGTATCTTCATAGGTATCGAAATAAATCCACGACTAAATAAAGGGTGACATACTGACATAAATCCCCTGGCGTCATTAAATTTATTTCATTAAGTTGTTCCTATTTAGAACCTACCGCACTCATCAAAAGCACCTCTCATTAATTTATAATATTCATCATTGTTATCTAATTGATTGACATTATATTACTATATGTTGGTAAGAAAGTAAAGTTGCTTATGACTATTCATCATTTGTTTTCTCTAATACATCAATTAAAATCTTTTCATTTTTTTCAGCAATTAATTTTAATTCTGGGTCATTTAACAAATCTATCATAGCAGTTGGTTTTGGAAGGCCGATTTTCGTTTTCCTTGCATCTTATATAAACCGTTATCTTACACGGCAGAAAGTATCCAACTAATGCATTATGACCAAGTACCTTTGCAGCTTCTACTGGATTACAGACCTCGAGAATTCTATAAGGCATTTTAAAACCATCTACACCTTTTTTATGCAACGTTTCAGTCAAGTGGAGCTCCATAAAACGCAAAATTACGTTCTTTTAAATTAATTGCTATTGCTGAAATTGTCTCTTCAATCGTTTTATTTGATGACTGTATAGTGAAAATCCATAAAGTAGTTTCTCCTCTTTCATCGTAAAAGAAATTCATTCGTGACATTTTTTATCTGAGTTTAAGATAGAATAGCTTGATTTTTATGGAACATACAAAAAGGACCTGTAGAAAATTTCTACAAGTCCCTTTTTAGGCAGATTTATGTTGAGCCCTTCTCACTTCAATGATTTTCGATCCTGAAAACAGTAGTAAGGCTGCCCAAATAATACTAAATGCCAAAAGCTCTATTTGACTAAACGGTTCCTTATAAAGTACGATCCCTATAACTAACGTAATCGTTGGCGATACGTATTGAATAAAGCCTAATAAATAGAGTGGAATATTTTGTGCACCTTTCGCAAATAAAATTAACGGTACTGCTGTCACGATACCACTTACAATCATGAGGATGTCTGTTTTCACATCAACATGTAAAAATGAGGCATGATTCGTTGTAAAGAGGTAAACATAATAGCCTAATGCAAACGGTAGAATAAATAACGTTTCTATGGCTAGACCTCTTGTCGCATCAAGCTTAATTTTCTTTTTCAGAACACCATAAATAGCGAAGGATATAGCAATAAGAAGTGCTACCCATGGGATTGATCCATAATTTATCGTTAAAATAATAACAGCAATAAAGGCAATCCCGGTAGCCACCCATTGCGCACGACTAAGTGCTTCTTTAAAGAAAATAACCCCTAAAATAACTGACAGTAAAGGATTAATATAATAGCCTAAGCTCGTTTCAATTAAGTGGTTATGGTTAACTGCCCAAATATATAAATACCAGTTCATCGAAATAACAAATGAAGCTCCAGCAAGCTGCCAAAAATGCTTTTGGTGTGACCACAAATATTTTAAGTCTGCGAGGAGATCCTTGCGCATTCCAAATACTATTACTGCTAGTACTGTAAAGACAAAGGACCAAATGACGCGCGATAATAAAATTTCCATACTCGGTACATGTTCAAGTAGTTTCCAATAAAGCGGAAATGCACCCCAAAAAGCATAGGCAAAAAATGCCGCCAAAACCCCTTTTTTCTCATTTGACATTGCCTCTAACTCTCCTACCCCGTTTGAATCTATACGACTTTCGCGTAATATTACCATTTAAAGAATAGACTTATTATAGGACTTTGATTGAAAACTGTAAATGAAAACTTGTATATTTACTCTTTATTTTCAGATTCAAGCTCTGAAATATATTTACGCACCATACTATAGCTGATATCAGAATTTATTTGACGTTTAATGCGAATGTGAATTTCTTTAATTCCAACACCCTGCTCTCTCATATCACGAATCATAGATTTTAACGGACCTGACAGGGCATCCTTAGACAGAACAGTATGTTTACTTAATTCAATTAATAGCTCTGTATTTTGTCGACGAATCTCCTTTAGCTCCTCTACTACACAATTATATTCCATTAACTTTTTTTGCAAGACCGCATTTTGCTGCTTCATTTTTTTCATATCATCTACAAGCTGTACATTTAGTTTTTTTAAATTTTTTTGATCCTGCTTCAAAACATGATGCTTTTCATCTAAATCTTTAGGTAAAGCATTATATTGCTTTTCTATATGTGTCAATTCTTGATAGCGACTTTGCGATAACAGCATAAGTGGTTCTGTCATATCAATAGCAAGTGTTCCATCTTTTAACGTTTCACACGATAATATTGTTGTATTTATTTTGTTCATCGACTTCTCTTCACTCCATCACGTATTTGTTCGTGTAATGGTATAGCCTTATTTAACATTTTTCCTCTTCCTTCACAATTGAAAATAATTCTCATTGGTCTTATTATCGTATTAATTTCTATTTTGTCAATATAAATAAGCTTCTTGCGAAAAGAGATGCAAGAAGCTTTACGATTACATTTTTTTCAGTTTTTCGTATTCAAGCTGCAGACGTTCAATACGTTTACGGCCTTCCTCACGATTTTTAGCTGTTTCTGCTTGAATTTGCTTCGTTTCTTGAATACCAGACATAATTGTTTGCCATGTCGTTTCAATTGTTTCGATTTTAATGCTTGGGCTACCAGCCGCACGCGCGATATTAACACTATTTTTACTAATATTTTCAGCATTACGTACAAGCATTTCATTCGTACGACGGTCTAATTCAGTCATTGAATCGGAAATAAGCTTTTGGCGCTTTAACGTCACTGCATGAATAAGCCCTTGCTTGAATATAGGAATTGTCGTCACAAACGCAGAGTTAATTTTAGCAATTAAATGGTTATTGCCTTGCTGCATTAAACGAATTTGTGGTGCAGATTGGAATGAAACTTGCTGCGCCATTTCTAAATCATAACGACGTTGTTCTAGTAAATCAACAGCACGTAACATTGTTTCATATTCCATTGCCGCTATTTGATCACCAGTTTGTGCTTTTTGTTCAAGTGCCGGTAATGATGAACGTACTTCATCTGTTTTCACTTCAATTGCCGCAATAAATTTACTTAAAGTTTGGAAGTAATTTAAGTTTTGATCATATAAATTTTCAAGATCAATTGTATTACGTTTCATTTCACCTTCGTATTTTTGAACTTCACGGAAAATGACATCCACTTCCTTGTTCATGCTGTCATATTTGGATAGAAACTTTTCTAATTGTTCCTTTCCTTTACTGAATAGCTTAGTAAGGAAGCCACCTTTTTTATCCTCCGCAAAATCTTGAGGATCAAATTTATCCATAATTCTATTTAAATTATTTAATAATACACTTGATTCCTCAAGCTTACTTGTTTTCATCGTTGCTAGCATTTTATCTGAAAAAGTAGAAATACCATTCGCAGTTTCTTTTCCAAGCTCTAACATAGCAATTTGGTCTTTTACATCAATTTTTTGTGCTAATGCATGAACCTCTGGATCTTGCTTTAAAGCAAGTTGATTTTGAGCAATCTGTGATAGCTCTTGCTCAGAAACAAGTACTGGTTTTTTTGGCTCTTGCTCCACCTGTAATAATGGATTAGGCTGTAATAATGGATTTTCTGATGCAAATGGATCTTTTGATTTTAATAGGTCGTTGTCGAATTCAGACATAAAAGTTTTACCCCCTGCGATTTATCTCTTTTATTTACATACGATTCTAAGCTGAAAAAGTTTCATTTTAGTCAAGCCTTGCAAAATAAGAGTCACTTAATATATATGAAGCCTCATGATGCTCTAGGTGAAAGCTATAATGAACTGTGTTAAAAACTTTACTTGCCCATGATTTTTAAAATGTCTATTAATTCATCTCTCATGGATACTTGACGCTCAAGCTTTTGAAAGAAAACTGTACCTTCTCAATAGACTTGCTATAAGTTTGGTCGGCTAAAGTTTCAACCTCTAATTTACATAACATAGCAGCATCATTCCTAAATTAAATTATAGCTCGTTTTAATAGGAAATTCGAATGATTCTGTAAATCACTTTACATTACTTTCTAATATTGGCATGCTTAATCTAATAAATCAACCAAATTATGATCATCAAAATTTAACAAACCCTATCGACTATTTAACGTGTGTGAATGAGCAGAATTTATTACAAAGTGACCTCATAAATAGGTTTAATACATATCTGATTTTAACTCAACGTTTTCTATTACTCATTTAAGGGTGTTTAAGTGAAGGTATTAAAACCATTTTTACATAGAGTGCGATAAAAATAGAAATATCAGAAAGGAAGTTACTGAATGAATATTTGGGCGTGGATTGGGCTACTAGGAATCTTGTTGTTTTCACTATTGCCTTTACTAAAAAAAAGAACAGGACAAAGGAGGAAATTAGAAAGACAATCGTAACTGGATTGATTGTACTAGGAATCATCGTTGCTGTGCTATTTTTTAATGTTAATTATTTACTTGCATTGATTGTGGGCTTCATTGCAATGATTGTCTTCGATAAAAAAACATATACGAAGAAACGAATAATAATTTATGGATCCTTTATTCTCGTTGTTGGAATTGCGAGCTACTTCTTTTTCAGGGATAATCCTGATTATGTTCTAAACCATTTAAAGGACTACCCACAAACAACTTCTCTTTACGTCGCGGAAAATGGTGAGGAATTAATTACATATCAATCGGATATAGTCAGGCCACTAGCAAGCACAGTAAAGATGCTAATTGCTGTCGAATATGCGATGCAAATTAATGCAGGAATCATAACTAAAGACAGCCCCGTGTCGTTAGACAATTTAAAGCGTTATTACATTAAAAATACAGACGGTAACGCACATGAAGATTGGCTGAAAACAATGAGCAGTGAAGGTAAAGTTAAAAACAATGAAGTAACATTGCATGATGTTGCAAAAGGAATGATTACTAACAGCTCTAATGCCAATACAGATTTTCTAATCGATTTACTAGGCATAACTAACATCAATGAAAGAGCAAAATCTCTAAAACTGACACAGCATGAGGAGGTCTATCCAATTGTTAGTGCACTGTTACTACCTGAGTACATAGAGAACGAAACGTCGAGTGAGAAACAGTTGATCAAAAAGCTTAGGAAGATGCCGGTAGCAACATATCGTTCTAAAGCGGAAGAACTAAGTGAACTAATGAAAGTTGGAACGATTAAAGCTGAGGATGTATCATTTGATATGTCTATGGATTTGCAAAAAGTATGGTCGGATCGTTTAATAGGTGCATCAGCAAATGACTACGGGAAGTTGTTAGCAATCATATCGAATGACGAACTTCCAGGGACAGCTGCTGATACTATAAGAGATTTATTAGAATGGCCAATGCAATATAACGAGCAGAACAATGAACGTTTTATCCACCTTGGAGCAAAAGGTGGTTCGACTGCATTTGTGTTAAACGACGCAATATATGCAGAAGATCACAATGGCAATAAAATTGAAATGGTAATTTTCACAAATGACTTGAACTTCTGGCAAGGGCTACTAATCAGAAAAAATGTGAATTCATTTGAATCCAAATTACTAGGAAGTAAAGACTACCGTCTGAAAGTCCAGAAAAAACTTTCCGAATCTTAATTCATACGATTTTTCACAAATTATTTGCACTTAATTAACGATCCTTATAGTATCTAATAACGCTACCTGAACAATAAGTTAGCACGCTATGTTTATAGCATGATAGGCTGGATAAACAAGCAACAATTAGAGTCGCTATTAAAATACCTAACGATATAAGTGATACCATTACTCCTATATCAGTAGCCCTGATACGCATCGGCATGACCATTTAGGACGTAAATGGAATATAAGAGAATATCTTAATGAAAATTGGATCTGGACTGCCAATTCGCAGCTTGATTATTTAATTCCAACAGCGTGAAAGTAGAAATTTCGGAATGGAGTTGACCATTTTGATCTATTATTTTAATGATTGCATCTAGCTTTTCATCCTTTGCCTTTTTCTCTAACGCCGGTATATTTGACTCATTTTGTAAAATTTCACATCCCCAATAGATAGTTGTTTCTGGGATAAATAATTAAAAATATGGAATCATCTGATAAAATAACTATGTAAAAAAAGGAGGTAATCCGTTGTCACAGGGACTAATACACCATATTGAAATATATGTTTCAGATTTAAAGAATTCAGTTAGCTTTTGGGGGTGGTTATTAGAAGAATTGGGATATGAGCCTTTTCAAGAATGGGATCGTGGACAAAGTTGGAAGATTGGAGAAACATACATCGTTTTCGTTCAAACAGATGAACAATTTATGGACATACCTTACCATAGATGTCGAGTAGGTTTAAATCATTTGGCTTTCCATACAAGTTCACGTCAACAGGTTGACGATATGACAAAAAAGTTAAAAGAAAAAGGTATTAAAATTCTTTATACTGATAAGCATCCCTTTGCAGGAGGGGAAGAACACTATGCAGTTTATTTTGAAGACCCAGACAGAATTAAGGTTGAATTAGTAGCGCCCTAACCTCTATATTTAGAGGTCTTTTTTATGTTTTCCTTAACCTTTCGACTGTTGTGTAGTTGGACTTTTAACACGCTGAAATTAGCTTTGTTTATCTCGCTAAACCTTTCAGTTTTTAGTGAGCACTCCTTATCTGCTCTCACTCTCACCCCACACCTTAAGGATGGGGCTTTCCCGTTCGGAAAAACTGTCATTATAAAATGTATAACCCCTTAATAAATCATTCAAAATAAAAAACACATTACTAATTTTTCATTTTAGTAATGTGCTTTTTAAATGTTAAATAAATTCAAAATACAATTACTTGTACTTAATCTTAAAGAGTGTAGCTGCTTTCATCATCATGTTGTCACTTTTAGCACAGTTTTAATTTTCTTAATAACGCCACCTGAACTATAAGTTAGAACGCTTCGTTTATAGAATGAAATACTGAATAAATAAGCAACAATAATTGTCGCTATTAAAATACCTAACGATATAAGTGGTACCATTACACCGATATCAGTAGCCCCGATACGCATCGGCATGATCATTCCAGACGTAAATGGAATATAAGAGAATATCTTAATGATAAGAGTATCCGGATTTCCCATTCCCGATAACATAACATAGAAACCAATTAATGTAATCATCATGGCTGGCATTAATACTTGACCTGCTTCTTCAACTTTAGCCACTAAAGAACCGAATAATGCGCCAACAATTAAATAAAGAATAATTGTTAATAGTAAGAATAGCACGGCATATATGACATAACCAATCGATAATTCACTAACGATACTAGCTGCCATATCCCAAATAACACCGTTCTTCGCAAATTTCGCATAGATTAAGAAGACAACTATAATAATACCCATCTGTGTTAACGCGAGTAATAATACACCAGCAATTTTTGCTTTAAAATGGGTAGCTGGTTTAACACTTACTAGTAGCATTTCCATTGCACGTGAACCTTTTTCAGTCGCAATTTCCGTTGTAATCATAGATAGGAATGTAGAAATAAAGAAATAAATTAAAATACCTACTGCATAAGATACAAATTGTCCTGATTGTTTTTCTTCTTTGCTTTTACCACCTGTAGACTCTGTATTTAAGTTTTTATCAGTAATAATCGTTTTGGCATCCATAATTTGAGCTGCTTGGTCTGGTGTTAATGATAACTGTTGTACAGCATAATTTTGGCCAGCAAGTTGCAATATCGAATTTATCGCACCTTGATCATTTAATTTCAACGGAGTGAAAGTGGCAATTTCAGCATGTAGCTGTCCATCTTGATCTGTTATTTTAACGATCGCATCTAGCTTTTCATCCTTGACCTTTTTCTCAAGCGCCGATATATTCGATTCATTTTGTATAAATTCCATATCGCCATTCGATACAAAGAGACCACTTAAATCAGCTGTTGTTTCATTGACGATTGCAATTTGTTGCGCTTGATCATCACCTGTAAAAAGCTCTTTAATATCTGACCAGAATACTGCAACGGACATCCCAAGTATATAAATGACTGTCATTACAACAAAAGATTTTGATTTTATTTTTGATATGTAAAGCTGTTTCATTAATAAATTAAACTTCGACAACGTTGCCACCTACCTTATCTTTAAAGATCTCATCTAACGATAAATAATCTAAACTAAACTTTTCTATATATTTGCCATTTGATAGCTTCTCGAAAATACTTTGTGCATAGCTTTCATCCTCTAGAGTGAGTACTGTTTGCTCTTTCTCTACTCGAACATCTTTGACACCTTCAAGTTCCATCAATTGAGTTGTAGACCACTCTGTACGTACTGCCAATCTTGTTTTTCCGTATTGTTTCTTTAAATCTAGTAGACTACCTGAAAATAGAGAGACTCCACGTTTTAATAGACAAAGATGATCGCATAGCTCCTCTACATTATCCATTTGGTGACTGGAGAACAAAATCGTAGTGCCCTGTTCTTTTAAAAGCAATATAGCATCCTTCAGTAAATCTTTATTCACAGGATCAAGTCCACTGAAAGGTTCGTCTAGTATTAAGAACTGAGGTTTATGAATAAAGCTAGCAATCAGTTGTACTTTTTGCTGATTCCCTTTTGACAAAGTTTCAGCCTTATCTTTCCGTCTTTCTTCAAGCTCAAATCGACTAATCCAATAGTCAATCTCCTTCTTTAACACCGACTTCTTCATGCCACGTAGCTCACCAAAAAAGTAAAGCTGATCCTCTACCTTCATTGTCGGAAAAATGCCTCGTTCCTCTGGTAAATAACCAAGTACATCACGGTTTATAGCATTAACCGGCTTGCCATCCCATGTAATTGTACCAGCTGTTGTCTCCTGTAAATCTAAAATCATACGAAACGTTGTTGTTTTTCCTGCTCCGTTTTGTCCAATCAGTCCAAAAATCTCTCCTTTTTCAATGGTGAAATTTAAATTGTCGACCGCTGTGAAATCTTTGTATTTCTTCGTGACATGCTCTAATTGTAATGTCATCTTTTTTCCTCCTACGCTTCAAATATATGTAATTCTCTTTGCAGTCCTTTTTTACGTCTTTCAACCTTCAAAATTTGTGTACACATTATTATTACGACTACAAAATTTAAGATTGATACTCCAGTGTTTAAGATTCTTTCTGTTGATTCACCAAGTACCATATAAAGATTGATAAATCCAATTAATAGATTAAGAAATGTTACGGCTATAAAAAGACGGCTTATCGATGTTAAATATTTTATTTTTGAAGAATTATCTGAAAATAATTCAAACGGACCTTCTGATTTCTTTTTTCGGTAATAGGCCCATACACCAAATTTTGAAACAAACTCAATATTCATCGTCTCTAAAAAATCATAGTAGTCCTGCTTTTTACCTTTAACTAGTTCATTGCGATAAATGTATTGACCAGGTTCCCCTTTTTCAAAAATAAAGTATCCGACCATTGTACGCTTTAGATGCCAACCTTGTTCTGCCATATCATTTACCCATGCTTCTTCCTTTTCATAATCAAGAAAAAAGCGATACACTCTTTTTTTCATAAGTCCCACCTCCAATCTTATAAAGCTGATGCGAACTCCTGGTTAAATATGAGCCTTAATAATAGTTTTATAACTATTGATTGATTTTTCCGATTTCCCGGAAAATAATTTCGAGGCAAATATGACATCCCATATTAATGACGCTTTCTTATTGGCATTAAATGCAACCCTTTTTCAGCCATACATTCTCCTATACTAATCTGTAAACAGATCCAAATCCTTCTTCAATTTATTGCGCACGCGCACAAGTTTTAATAATGGAATAGAAAATAACACGACTACAAGAATATTAGTGATATTCATTGATAATTTAATCCAGTCTATAGCCTGTACTGAAAAAATCCCACTTAGACCAATTACTCCTATAGCCAAATTAAGAAGGATGAGCGATAGTAGCAACGAAATTCTTTGGGACAGCTTATTCATTTTATTTCTCTTATCAGAGTAAAGTTCAAAAGGTCCATCATTTGCTGGTTTCCTAAAGAACACGAGATTGCCAGAACGATCTACCTGTTCAATTCCTGAGGACCTCAGAAATTCTATGTATTCGTCTTCATATGAGGCACCATATCGCTCCATTTCATCATGCCGATAAATATAGCTACCTGGTTCTCCACGTTCGAACGTGAAACGTATCCAAGCGAACTTTTTTAAATGCCAACCTTGGCTTGCCATATCGTTAACCCATTTCTCAATATCATACGGGTTCACGGTCAATCGATATTTATCCATTTGTTCCATCCTCCTTCGTTATACGGATGCCATTGTCAAAAAGTTCCCTTAATCTCAAAATTTCGTATTCAACAACTTCTTTTCCACTCTCTGTAATGATGTATTCCTTTTTTCGTCCATCACCATCTAGCGCCTCAATCCATCCTCGCTCGAGTAAAGTTTTGATAGCTCCATAAATCGTCCCTGCTCCAAGCCGAACACGACCATCGCTCATTTCTTCTACCAGTTGCATGATGCCGTAACCATGTCTTGCATCAAATAAAGCTAATAAAATATAATAAACACCTTCTGTTAATGGCGGATGTTCTTGAGTCATACAAACCCCCCTCTTTATATCGTCTAACAATATATCGTCATACGATATACCAAAAATATATCAGCCCACGATATAGTTGTCAATGTTATTTTTTCCATTAAAAGTTATTAAAACTTTTCATACTAGCAGTGTAGCACTATGTTGTTGTTTTGATTCACCTTGAGTGATTTTTGATTTTATCTTAGATTTTCCTGGCTACTCGAGAGGTTCTTCGTCTTCTCTTGGTTATCCGAGCAATTCCTCTTATCATCCAAACATTACTGATTTCCATTGTCTGTTAATATTTTTTATTGCACATGGAATTACTCTATGCTAACATGTAAGTAATCACTTGCACGGAAGGAAGAATTCTATTGTCAACAAAAAGCACCGCAGAACGAATCATTGAAGCTGCTTTACAACTCGTTAGTGAGAAGGGCTATACTGCGGCAACTACTAAAGCTATTGCTGAATTAGCAGGGGTCAATGAAGTTACAATTTTTCGCCATTTCGGCAACAAACGTGGCATTTTGAAGGCCATTATTGAGCAATTTTCCTATTTCCCTCTTCTACAGCAAGAGATCAATAAAAATGTTACATGGGATTTGGAAACGGATTTACTAAATTTCTCTGTAAAGCATTTTAACTTTTTAATGTCTATTAAAGACTTTGTAATGATTGGCTTTAAGGAAGCGATGCAGTTTCCGGAAATTAATGAAGAGATTGCTAATATCCCTCTTCATATTAAAAATGAGCTAATTCATTATTTTCAGGAAATGTATGAAAGAGGAAAAATTAGAGAGATTGATTTTGAAGCAGCAGCGTTATCTCTTATCGCTATTAATTTTGGTCATTTCATGTCACGGGCACGCTTAGGAACCATTGTTTCTAATATGCCTACTGAAGAATTGTTAAAAACGAGCATTTCAATTTTTTCTAGGGGATTGACTCCCTAGAAAAAATTTTTCCTTTCAATGCAAGTAAGTACTTACTTTACAGGAGGTCTTTTATGAAAGGGTTACAAGCTTTATTTAAAATTCGAGAAACTTATATTGGCATTGTCATTACAATTGCATTCCAGGTGATTTTCTTTTCCGTCTGGATGACTGCCTATGATGGTGTAAATGACAGAACAGAAAATTTAAAGATTGGACTAATTAGCGAAGATACTGAAATAGGGCAACAAGTGGCAAATGAACTAAAAGGAAAACTACCTTTTACAATAGAAAATTACACTTCTCTAGACAGAGCTGAACAAGAATTAAATCAACGTGATATCCATATGATTATTCATATTCCAAGCAACTTTACGAGTCAATTACAAGCAGGTAAAGAGGCTGAAATCATTTACTCTATCAATCAAGCAAATGCAAGCATCGCAAAAAATATGATGGATGGAATAGCAAAACAAGCAACAGTGGAAATTAACCATACTATCTATCCTTTACAGCAAGGCAAAACCATTGAGGCATTTTCTCAAAAGTTCTCACAGCTTCCAATGGAGCCAAATACAGCACAACAAATTAACGAAGCCGTTGCTACAACAATTATGAGTGTAAAGGATCATACGATAGGTTCTACTATTATTAAAACGAATAATGTTGAAGAGTTTGCAGCGAATTTTGTGCCATTGATGGTTATTATTTCGTCATTTGTTGGTGCAATGGTAATGATTATGCAGCATCAGCAGGCTGCACAACTTGTGCAAGATACAGTTTCCAAATGGCAATTGTTCCTAGCAAGACAGCTCATTAATATTAGCGTAGCCTTCGCTCTTCCACTATTAACTATTGGTTTAATGCATCTATTTAATATTTCTAGTCAAGCAAATTTTTTAACAGTATATCTTTTTCAAGCATTAATGTTTTGGGCTTTCCTCTGCTTGGCACAAGCCTTTATCATAGTTTTTGGTAACTTGGGTATGATTTTAAATATTTGTGCTCTTTCGATTCAGCTTGTTACTTCAGGTGTTCTTGTTCCACAAGAAATGCTATCTGATTTTTACAATAAACTAGCGTCACTTCTCCCAGCTACTTATGGAGCTGATGGCTATTTCACCATTATTTTTGGCGGAAGCACTGATAATTTAATGAGTGATTGTAGCTCGTTAGGAATTATCATAGCTGTAACACTGGGCATTTCTACTATTGTCGTTGCTTTAAAAAAATCAAAAGCAAAGAGTGAAAGCGAGCAAATTTCATCTGCTACTTTTCAATAATATTGTCGTAAAAAGCGATGTACTAATGATGAGTTAGTACATCGCTTTTATAGTAAAATCATGAAACAGTGAAGATACCTTCGCTAAGATGCGGTACTTTAAATAAAGATGATTCCCGTTCTAGGCTATCGCTTTCCTGTGGGTGAAAGTCGAGCCACCTCCTCCTCTTATATTGTTGCTGTCGCTACCTTTTCGCATAGTAAACATTTGTACTGACGCTATTACTATCTTTCGGCTATATCATTGAAAGTGACCATGCCAGAAGATCCATATTTAGCAAACGGTTGATTGAAGTGGAGACTGGAGAACTCCTTGGGGATTAGCGATAGGGGAACGAAGGCTAAAACCATCACGTCCTGTGATAACGCCTTCGTGACCAACATCGTGTTGGCCTGAGACCCTGCAGCGAAGCGGCTCATCGGACGCCCCCATTCGGAACGGAAATCACCCCCTTGTTTTGCCGAAGAGCGATTCATTATTTACTATGATACCTAAATTTCATCATCCTTCATTACTTTTCACCAATTCGCAAAATGGCCGCAAGTTGTTTATTCAAGGTACTTACGCTTTCCACAAAATCTTGACGATACCATTGAATGATTAGGCCAATGATTGCGTTTGCTTGATAAGCACTATAATACTCAATGGATATCTCATCATGTACTTGATTATGGAGTGTGATATCTCTTTTTAGCAGAGCGAAAATTCCATCAAATAACATGTAATAGTATGTCAGTGGCACATTTTTAGAAAAAACAATACGATAGAACATTTTAAAGCGCTCAATATGATGAAAAATACGAATAGTATTTGGATCTATTTGGTTTTTATCCAATGTTGTTACTGCACGGTACGGTTCCTCATAGGAATTATTTAAATCCTCCATAATTTCCTGAAAGTATTCCTCAAATAGCCCCTCCTTTTGCTCATAGTGCAAGTAGAAGGTACCCCTATTTACCTTTGCCACCCGACAAATTTCTGCGATTGTAATGTTTTCTAAAGGCTTCTCACTCAATAACGTTAGTAAAGCATTATGTAATGCATGCTTTGTTTTAACAACTCTTAAATCGTTAGTGCTCAAATTTTTTCCCCTTACTAAACAGATTTTTTTATATGTGTTGATTACTGAACAGTTTTTAGTATTTTGCGCATTGAAATCGCTTACAAAATCATTATATTATTTTAATGAACACATGTTCAATATCTAACATTTTATATCCTCGAAATCACTGGAATAAACTCTGGTGAAAGAACATAAATTATAGGAGGTTTTTGTGATGAGATTAGAAGGGAAAGTAGCCATCGTAACAGGTGCAGCGTCTGGTATGGGTAAAGCAATTGCAGAAGGCTATGCAAAAGAAGGAGCAAAGGTCGTAGTTTCTGACTTAAATTTAGAAGGTGCACAAGCTGTTGTTGAAGGTATCCAAGCAGTTGGTGGCTCAGCGATCGCCATTCAAACAAATGTTGCATCAACAGAAGATTTACAGCGCTTATTTGATGAAACAAAAGATGTTTATGGCAAATTAGATATTGTAGTGAATAATGCTGGTATTATGGATGGCATGGAGCCGGTCGGTGAAGTTTCTGATGAGCGATGGGACAAAGTATTCGCGGTAAATACAACTGCCGTAATGCGTTCGATGCGTATGGCAACAGAGATTTTCCTTGCTCAAGGACATGGTGTCTTTGTTAACAACATATCTGCTGGCGGCCTATATGGCGCTCGTGCTGGGGCTGCCTACACTGCTTCTAAGCATGCTGTTGTTGGTCTCACTAAAAACACAGCATTTATGTATGCAGATAAAAATATTCGATGTAATGGTATCGCACCAGGTGCAGTTATCACAAACATTGCTTCTTCCATGACAAATGTTAGTCAAACAGGTGCAGCTCGCCAAGGACTTGGTTTAGCTATTAACCCACGTGCAGGACAACCTGAAGAAATTGCTCAGCTCGCTATATTCCTTGGCTCAGATGAAGCAAGTTTTGTTAACGGACAAGTAATTGCTGTTGATGGTGGTTGGACAGCTTACTAATCTTCTATATAGCACATATGAAAAGGATATTTCTTTAGGAGCATTTTAAAAATGAGTTCGGTATTGTATCGAACTCATTTTGTATTTTATCCGTAAAGTTGATTCATATCAATGTTTAGAAGGACACTTGCGTAATAAAAAATGATCTCTTAGAAACACGCAATCTCAAGAGACCATTTTTATCATATTTTATTGTAAATTTACAGTATAAAGCTATTGTATTGCTAATTGACTTTAGCCTTACTTAATAGATTATCTATGGCAAACGAAAATATTTACTGTGCTTTCTTAAAAGTGAGTGACTTCCCTTTTGTTTCTTTTACAAGCATGATACATGAAATAGAAATGATACTTGCTATGACCAAATAAATTGATATTGGGATGGAGCTATTAAATTTATTTAGAAGACTTAATGAAATTAATGGAGCCAATGAGCCCGCTAAAATCGGTGCTACTTGATAACATAAAGACAAAGCTGTATATCTGATATGAGTTGGAAATAACTCTGTCATTAAAGCAGAGTATGGTGAATACGTCATCGATTGTATGAATAAACCAATCGTAATGGCAGACATAATAATCCAATCATTTCCTGTATCCATCATTGGAAACCCAATAAATCCCCAAAATGCAGTTAGAACGGCTCCTGTAATATAGATTGACTTCCGCCCCCAAACATCACTTAAGTGTCCCATTAATGGTATAAAGAAAAAGTGAATAGCATGGGCGCCAAACATTAATAATAAAATTTGTGAAGTATCTTTATTGACGACAAGTTTTAAATAACTAATGGAGAAAGTGACAACCATATAGTATAAGATGTTTTCTGCAAAACGAGCTCCAATACCAGCAATGATCGCTTTTTTATGGTATTTAATCACTTCTATAATACCTAATTGTTGTTTTTCTAGTTGGGCTTGTTTTTCTTGCGCTTCTTTGAAAACAGGGGCATCATCTACACTTTTACGAATCCAAAGACCAATTAATACCACAACTGCAGAGAACCAAAATGCTACACGCCATCCCCAGTCCATAAATTGATTCGGGCTTAAGTTTTTAGATAAAAGTAAAAGGACAACTGTAGCTATTAAATTCCCCAACGGCACACCCGCCTGTGGCCAGCTTGCCCAATAACCTCGTCGATCGTCAGGACTGTGCTCAGATACTAAAATAACTGCTCCTCCCCATTCTCCACCAAAAGCAAATCCTTGAATTAAACGTAAAGTAACGAGTAAGATAGGAGCCCAATAACCAATACTATTGAATGTTGGAATACATCCCATTAAGAAAGTCGTAATTCCAACGATAATCAAACTAATCTGTAATAAATTTTTACGCCCAATTTTATCACCATAATGACCAAAAACAAGTCCGCCGATAGGTCTAGCTAGAAAACCTACCGCATAGAGAGCAAATGCAGCTAGGATTCCGTCAATGGCGTTCCCTGTTTTTTGAAAAAATAATTCTCCAAAAACGAGAGCAGAAGCGGTACCGTATAAGAAAAATTCATACCATTCAGCTACAGATCCAATCATCGATGCAGCAACAACTTTTTTTAGCAGCTTTTTATCTGTTTTCCCCATATATACTCCCCCAAAATAATCCGATTCAAATTATTATGAATGAACGTACCAAATTCCTTTTGTCTGCACATATTGTTCAAATGCTTCTAAGCCATTGTCTTTGCCACCAAAACCAGATTGCTTAAAACCTCCAAATGGCGTGGTAATATCGCCCTCGCTAAAGCCATTTACAAAAACGGTTCCTGCTTTTATGGCACGTGCCACGTGCATCGTCCGCTGTACGTTTTGGCTATAAAAAGAAGCGACCAAACCACCGGGTGCGGTTTTCTAATTTGCTGGCTGCAATCGTAAAACCATCAATTAAGTTGCCTGCCCATAGCTTTCCTTCATTAGCAAGGGCAAAGACTTGTTCTTTGATACGATCATCTGTCTCTCCTCCCTATTTATTTATTAAAAAAAGCCAAAAATTCTGCTTTTTCCGCTTCTGATAAATCAGATAAAGGTAGGCGTACCGAACCCACGTTGATTTCACCTTTTAGGCAGCCTAATTTAGCTTTTTGGTTATAGTTACCGGACTCCATAGAATGAATAGCTGGGTAGATAGCCCTCATGATTTGCCGAGCCTTATCCCAGTCACCAGCTTGCGCAGCATTGAACATAGCTACTTGTTCTTCCGGGAACACATTACCAGCACCAGCAATCCAACTTTTCGAACCCCAGAAGAAAAAGTCCACAGGTTGATCATCACAACCGCAAATCACTTCAAAATTCTCAAATGGCGTTTGTAGTAAACGTAATGCGCGGCTAAAGTCACCACTACTTTCTTTAATAGCAACAATATTCCGATTTTTCGACAAATACACCACTGTGTCGTATTCAATTTCAATGCCGATGCGAGCTGGAAAGTTATACATGATAATAGGTAAATCGGTTGCCGATGCCACCGTTTCATAATGGGCAATCAATCCAGCTTGATCTGGCAGGCTATAAGGTGTGGGTGATAACATTAAGCCTTCATAGCCCAAATCTTTGGCTTGTTTGGCACGGTTAACCGCACCTTCAGTTGATAAATCATTGATACCTGCAATTAAAGTTATGCGACCTTTAGCAACTTCTACCACTGTTTTTAACACGATTTCACGTTCTGCTTCGTTCAAGGCGTAGTATTCGCCTGTTGTGCCACACACAACTAAACCAGTAACACCTTTGTCAATAAATGTATTAGTCAATTGTTTTAAAGTATCTACATCTAAACTTTTATCGCTTTTAAACGGAGTCACTAACGGAACCAAAATACCATGAAATTTCATCTTCATTCTCCTTTATTTGTGATAGATTACTTGATTTTAAAAAGCTATAATTGAAGTACGACTTCAATTACCCATGATAATAACACATTGAATTTTCATTGTAAACGGAATTTTCTGAATATTTTAAGTTTCCTTTACGAGCTATTAAAGTGGTACTTCAACATTAATTAACACTTTTCATTTTGTCATTACGGTACAATTTACTATACTTCTACAAGTCGATTTTTTGTAATCTAGCGCTTTTATGTTATCCTTATCAACGCAACTCCTTATATTTGGGATTTACAAAAACTGCGTTACTATAAATCGAAAAGTAATTAGGTGTTCTGAAAATATTTAAGGACAATTAACCATTAACATACATCTATGCAACAGATTTTAACAAATTTTATTTACATATCAGTAACAGGAGTTGAGGAAAGTGAATAACTTAATTGGAGCAAAAATGAAGAGTTTACGAAAAGAGCGAAAGTTAACCTTGAAACAAATTGCTGATCAAACGAATCTTTCAATTAGCTTTTTATCTCAGGTCGAACGATCAAAATCATCCATAACGATCGAATCATTGAAAAAAATTTCTGAAGTACTCGGTGTCAATCCAAGCTATTTTTTTTCAGAATCCGATGAGCAAACAGCACCATCAACAGTTATGAGAAATATTATTAATAAGACAAACACCATGCATAACCAATTTTTTTATAGAGATTTAGCGAGAAACGTTGAAAATCCACTCTTTAATCCGATTTTAGTATTACTGAATCCAGGTGCAAATCGAGAGGATTCTTATTCACACTCGGGGCAAGAATTTCTTTACGTTCTAGAAGGGACGCTAACTATTGTCATTGACACAGAAGAGCATGATTTGAATCCTTATGATTGTATTTTCCTTGATTCAACCACCCCTCATAATTGGATAAATAAAACAGATTCCACTGTAAAGTTCCTTTGTATTTCTAGTATTCCAGTATAATGTTTTAGCGGGATCGTTAAACACTTTGATTTAAGGAAAAAACACTCACAGCGCATTGCACACTGTGAGTATTTTTTATGAATTCGAAGTTGAATACGGTCAATGACCAAACTTCCTGAAAAAAGCAAAATAGAAGAAACTGCTCTAGTATTCTTCTAAAACGTGGAATTACATGCGAGCCTTTCTGTTACATGTTTTCATGTCAGTATATGAATAAATCTCAAAACAAAAATACCACAACCCAAAGTTGAGGGCACTGAAAAAGTCTATATCTTCTCACATTGCGAGGTATT
This sequence comes from Lysinibacillus sp. CTST325, assembly GCF_054665055.1. NCBI lineage: Bacteria > Bacillati > Bacillota > Bacilli > Caryophanales > Bacillaceae > Lysinibacillus > Lysinibacillus sp. CTST325. Next base: position 242,427 of record NZ_BAAFHO010000005.1, read on the forward strand.
CAACGATAAAATCGTTGAATACCCCGCTTTTTTCATTTGACACTGCGACTCTACTGTTGTTTTCCGAAGCATTCCGCTCGCTTTCCCGCAGGAGTCGAGCGATGCTTCTCCAAACAACGCAATGTATCACACTATTATTTTAGTCACGCTTTCCTCTATAATAAAAGAATTAATGTGCAGGTGGTGCCCCCGATGATTTCAAATCAAAAACCCCTTCATTTAAGTCCATATATGGCGATCTACGATATTGTTGTGCCAAATGATTTTTCATTCATTTTAGAAGAGTTAAAAACAAAATATTGTTTAGACAATGGACGTAATGCTATTCCTCTTAAGTACTTATTATTAAAAGTCGGATACACATGCCGAACAAGAGGCATTTCAAAATACGGAAGCATTTAAGCAATTAGCTGCAAATCGCTACAAAGTAGAAGCGAAGAATAGTGGATTAAAAAACGGACACGGGTACGATACGGCATCGACTGCGGGTCTATTTGGCATGGAAATTCAAGGTGCTACAACGATATTCGCTGTCAATTTGAAACAGATATTAACGCTACTAAACGAAAATGAATAAGGAATAGAGACAGAAATAAGGCACTTCCTGTTCAAAATTGAACAAGAAGTGCCTTATTTTCATCTGAAAAAGGTTCGCTTTTATGAAAACGTAAGTTTTTCAGTGCCCTCCACAAAGATTGTGGTATTTTTAATTTTCACTCTCTCCTTGCTGGGAATAAGCATCCTATAAAAGCACCCATTAACGCTGGTAATATCCATCCTAAGCCCAAGTCGTAAAAAGGTAAAAAGTTCGAATAAGCTTTTTCAATCGCATCAAAAATACCTAGTTTCGCTGCAGGAATGCTGCCCACTAACGCTTTATAACCATCAATTACACTAATAAAAATTGTAAAAATCATCGCAATCGCATATACAGTTTGCTTATTTTTAAATAGTGATGAACATAATGCGAGGACAATTAAGACAATTGCTAGTGGATATAAGAACATCAGCACTGGAATGGCAAACTTAATAATATTTGTTAATCCGAAGTTGGCAATTGTAAATGACACAACACACAATATGAAAACAAACCATTTATAGCTTATTTTCGGGAACACTTCGTGGAAAAACTCACTACAAGATGTGATTAAGCCAATACTTGTCTTTAAACAAGCTAGGACAATAATAACTGCCAATAAAATAGCCCCGTATGATCCAAAATAATGATCTGCCACTGCGGCAAATATTAAGCCACCGTTATCAAATGTACCAACAGCATCAATACTCGATGCACCCATATACGTTATTAAACCGTATATTAACGTCATTAATGCCATTGCAAAAATACCAGATTTCCACGTCGCTTTAGCAATTTCCTTTCTATCTGATATTCCTGCGCTTTTAATTGCGTTAATAACGACAATACCAAAAGCTAATGAGGCTAATGCATCCATTGTGTTATAGCCTTCTTTAAAGCCTGTCATAAATGCTGAATCAATATAATCTCCGATTGGCTGCTGGAAATGCCCCATCGGTTTTACAATACTAATAATAATTAAAATAAATAACACAATCAAAAAAGCTGGTGTTAAATATTTTCCGATATAATCCATAATTTTCGCTGGATTCAATGAGAAATAAAAAACGATGGCAAAAAATACGAAGCTAAATAAAGCAAGTAAAAGTGTTGTATGCTCGGCTTGTATATAAGGTTCAAAGCCAACAACAAACGGAACTGTCGCTGTACGTGGAATCGCAAAAAAAGGACCGATCGTTAAATAGAGGGCTAATGAAAAGATGACACCGAATAATGGGTGAACACGGCTCGCTAAGTCACGCAAACCGTTACTGCCTGATAAACCGATAGCTAAAATACCTAGAAACGGTAAACCGATAGCTGTTACTAAAAATCCAATTAGGCCAAACCAAAAGTTGGTCCCTGCTAATTGTCCAAGTTGAATCGGAAAAATAAGATTCCCTGCTCCAAAATACAGTCCGAAAAGCATTGTACCAATGACTGCATATGTTGAAAAAGGTATTTTCTGTTGCATTTTGATGTACTCCTTAGATGTATTTAACTTCTTTCTGCAATTATTTTCTGTACCGAAAGCGTAGCGCTAGGTACAGGCAAATTTGATCCATTGAATAATTTAAATCGAAGAGATTTCTTGCTACAATTCCACAATAGTATCAAGCATTTATTTTAAAAACAATAGTTTTTTCTTTTAAAATCGTTAATTGTACAGTTCCTAGCTATAAATAGACAAAACTAAAAGAGCTGTCTGCTGACAGCTCTTAGTTTGCTACAGACCAATCTATATGATCTAAAAACTTATATACGTCCTCATACACTTTTTCGCGCTCTTTATCTAATGTAATAATATGACCAGAATTTTCATACCAAATAATCTCTTTATCATCAGTTTCCACAGTGTCTAAAATGAATGGTGCACTTTCTTGATAAAGTTCATCATCTAATGAACCTTGTAGTATTAATGTAGGTGCTTTAATTGCAGATAATTCATCGCGTGTTTCAGTAGTTAAACGTGTAACACCGTCTAATGAATCCTTTGGTGTAATACGTAGTTCATGTAATTCAGAAATAATTTGATCTTTTGATTTATTTTCAAAATGTTTATATAAGCGAGCGTAATGATAAAGACGAGTAAATAAACCTTTAGAATTGTCGCGTGTTATTGGTGCACACATTGCAACAACCGCTTTAACTGGAAACGTCTCTGCTACTTTTAAAGAAAATACGCCGCCAAGTGAAATCCCTGCTACAGCAATTTCTTCATAGCCTTTACTTTTTAGGAAGTTATAACCTTCCACAACATCGTTCCACCAGTCTTCTGGTCTTGTTTCAAGTAACGCTTCTGGCTCTACGCCATGCCCACTATAAATCGGTGCATGAACTGTATAACCACGTTTTGATAAAAATTCACCTAGCTTTTTCACATCTTTTGTGCTACCTGTGAATCCATGCAGTAATAGTACGGCTTTTTTGCCTCCCTCAATTGTTAGAGGTTGTGGCTTTGTTAAATTCATTTTATAATATCCCCTTCACGGAAACTTGTAATTGTGTAATTTATGTGTCTATCTTAACACCCTTTATTGATAATGTACAATTTATAGTTTTTATCATATTAATGTCTTTTATGCATTAACGATGTGAGGTTAATGACTGTTATAACACACTTTCTGCTACTTTCATTTTGCAATCCTCATTTTACGTACTTCGTTTTTTAAAAAATTTTTCATCCCGCATTTCCAGGTAGTAATTTATCAGCACCGAAAGCGAAGTGACAAGTACAAGACTACTACTTAAAATTCGGCGAACTAAAGAGATGAACTGCCCGTAATCCGATTGATGAAGACTAATAATCAGTGGGAACATCTCTACTGATTAAAGTTTCACTTGATGTGCCTATACTTCCTACTCTTTTACCGTTATAATGCAGTTAACTCAAAATAACGGGACTTGAGGTGAAAAAATGGAATGGCAGCAATTAGAATATTTTGTAGCAGTAGCAAAGCTTGAGCATATGACTCGTGCAGCTGAAGCATTGGCGATTTCTCAACCAGCATTAAGTCGTTCGATTTCAAAGCTTGAAGAGGAATTAGGCGTCCCCTTGTTCGACCGTCAAGGACGTTCGATTATGCTCAACCGATATGGCGAGCTTTTTTTGTATCGTGTCCAACGCATGCGTAAGGAATATGAAAAAGCAGTTCTAGAATTACAGGAGCTTAATAATCCAGAGCTTGGAGATGTATCACTCGGTTTTTTACATACTCTAGGGACTAGCATCGTACCTGACCTGATCCGCGCTTTTCGTCAGAACCATCCGCATATACGCTTTCACTTTACACAAAATTACTCACATTCCCAGCTTAAGCAATTACTCGCGGGAGAGTTAGATCTTTGTTTACTTGCATCGATTGACACGGAACCACCTGTTTGCTGGAAGGAGCTGTGGCGTGATGAGCTTTATATTATGGTGCCGATTGACCACCCCTTCGCCAACCGGACAAGCATTAAAATGAAGGAACTTGAACATGAGAATTTTGTTCTTATGAAAAAGGGTTACGCATTGCGACGTACAGCTGATAAATTATTAAATGCTGCAGGGATCAAACCGAAGATTACTTTTGAAGGTGATGAGGTATCAACCGTAGCTGGTTTTGTAGGTGCTGGCCTCGGCGTATCGTTACTGCCTGTTGACGAAGACTTGAATCCAAATAAATTGGCTAAAATTCGTGTAGAGGATATGGTTTGTGAACGGATAATAGGTATGGCTTGGATTGAAAATCGATACCTTCCACCTTCAGCACGACAATTTCAGCAATTTGTATTCGATTTTTATGAAAAAGAATAATCGAAAGCTCCTTTCATTCATAAAAAATGGGCTAAAGCATAAAAGCGAGTAACTATTTCACCTTTGCATAATTGTTACTCGCTTTACTTTAAATATTCAAATGGGTTTAGAAAAAGTCAGTTATGCATTTTTACCTGCAACCTTACTCTTATGGTATTGTGATAAAACTAATACTAGGCTCGTCACAAGGACGATAAGTAATGCAATAAATTGCGAAGTCGAAAATATACCTACTTGTCCCCGAATTACATCACCTCTGTAAAACTCAATTACAAATCTTCCTGCACTATAAAGAAGCAAATACACACAAGAAACTAGTCCAGGTTTTTTAGTCTTTCTCGCTAATAGAAGCAAAAGTATACATAGTGTAAAACTAAACACACTTTCCATAATTTGTGTAGGTATTAATTTAATATCATTCGGTGCAATTATTGAGTTATGAAAAGTAATTCCAAACGGACTATGTGTTTCCTCTCCATAGCAGCAGCCAGCAAGTAGACAGCCAATTCTTCCACATCCTTGAGCTAGTGCAATCGAGGGGACAAAAAGATCAAGGTATTGCAAAAATTTAATATTATGTAGTTTACAATAAATGAAACCGGACAAAATCCCGCCAATAATTCCACCGTAAACAACGAATCCTTCACCTATGTTCCAAAGAATGCTAGGATTATTGATGATATTTGGGAATTGAGTAATCCAATACAAAAGCTTTGCCCCAGTAAAACCACCTATCAATCCCCACACTGTCAAAGAATAAATATGTGATAATTCAAACTGACGATTCTTAGCACGATAAACAATGAGTTGGTATGCAAGGAATATGCCCAGCGCAATCATTAATCCATACCCATATATGGTTATCGGTCCTATTTTGAGAAGTTCATTATACATACTCTTCCTCCTTAAACTTAATTTATTTCAGTTGTTGGTGATTTTCATTACACCTATTATATCCACAAATTAAATTTTTTCTAAATAAAAACCACCTTCTTCATAAAAGGTGGTTGCTTCAAAGAAATTTATTATAACTTTCCTACATATTTTACTTGATACGAATACATATCTGTTGTATTTCCATCAATCTCAAAAAGTCCCTGCTTTGCAAGGGTCCTCAAGCGTTTTTCCACAAATTCTTCACTTATATAGTCATCAATTGCTCCAATTGTTTCACCGATGATACGCATCGGTATAAGCCATTCTTCTTTTAGTTCGGCATGTGCTCTTCCCGCACTTTCCATAATGATAGAATCCAATGCGTCTTCCGTTACGTGTGCAATTCCATCTTGCCAAATTCGCAGTGTACTAGGGTTTTGTTTCAGCTCTTCCCATTCCTTTGCAAGTTGCTGACACTCATCAATAGAAAAACGCTTAGCCTCAGAACGGAGCTTCATTAGCAAGTCTGACGCTAGTTCACCTGATTGACGAACCTTCATGTTTGGCTGTACACGCTTTAAGCCCTCTGTAGCATCAATCCCATATATCATACTACATTTATTGATCAACTCACTCATGACAAAACGTAACCCAATCTCTTCATGAGTACTTTGGCTATACCAAACCCAGACATCAACATCGCTCGGTAAATCTGCAATTTTTTTCTTCCATGCTTGTTGAAGATCCTCATACAATTTACGTTCTTCATTGTCCCTAAAGATATGGGCTTCTAACCAGCTTTTTCGTTCTTCTGCGCTGCTTAGTGGACCAATCGAGAAAATCTCATTGACACTAAGCACTGACTCATCTCGTTGTAAATGATGCTGTCGTATTGCATGTTTTATCGAACCTTGTGTAGATAAGCTAAACGTTATATGTAAAATTGCCATGATAATCCCCCATTTTACTGTTTACTCAGCGCTATTTGTATCCCAATAAAAGTGAAAAGTACGCCTTGAATCGTATTTAATCGTTTAGCAATTGCAGGCTTCCCAATAATTACTTTTCTTACTTTACCGGCAAAAATGCTAAATAATGAAAATAGTATAAGCGCTTGTACTAAAAATACAATACCCAAAATTAACATCTGTAAACCTACATGGCCATTAGAAGGATTTACAAACTGTGGCAATAGTGCTAAGAAAAATAAAGAAACTTTTGGATTTAAAATATTCATTAAAATACCTTTTCGATATAACGTCATATAAGCTTGTTCATTTTGCTGTTCCAGCGTGAATGGATCACCTTTCGCGCGAAACGATTGCCAAGCTAGGTACAATAAATACGCTGCTCCTGCAAACTTAACAATAGAAAAAATAACTGTTGATTGATAAATAATAGCTGAGATTCCTAGAACAGCCGCTCCTATATGAACGAGCAAACCTGTACAGAGACCAAGTGATGTCGCTATACCCGCCTTTTTATCCTGTGTAATGCTTTGCGCAAGAACAAATAAATTATCTGGTCCTGGCATTAATGTTAAAATAATTGCTGCTCCTAAAAACGCCAATAACGTTGAAAACGTCAATACTACCCCTTCTTTCCATTACTTTTAAATAGGCTCATCAACTTAACATACGTTTTAACAAAATGTCACACCCAACTTAACTTTAGGTAATGAACAATTACTTTTAGAAAAGAACCATTATAATATGGTTTTATTTCCATTATACTACACGACGACTCGCTATTTCTAAATTTTTACAAAAACCTCCAACCAATTATGCTCGCTTAAGCAACACTTTTCTCTTTTAATACATTATAATAAATATTATCATAACGTAAAGGTGTATTGTTTTGGAGAAAGAGGTGTTTGTCGATGGCAGTAAGTGATATTGTAAAGCAATATGAAGACGAGCAAGGAAATATCTATTATAAAATGAAAACACATGATATCGAGGTACAAGCTGCGCAAAATTCAGGGTTAGCACCAGTTATTACTTATTGGATGGGTGAAAAAGAGATTACTGATGATATTCGAAGTTTACGTTTTAGCCCTCGCCCTCCCTCAAGTTATATTCAAGATTACGATGAATTTCAAACTATGCTTTATGCTAAAGAACAACGTGCCATCAACAAACTATATGAACAAATGAGTATAAAACCAAAAAATATGTCTTCAGGAAAACAAATAGTATGGAGCTTTTTCGTAATTGTTTTAGCGATGCTCCCACTGTTAGTCGCAATCTGGTGGTACAGATAAACAACGTTTTCCCTTCTCAGCTTGCCCTCGATTGTTCAGAATTACCTACTTATTTTTTAGATCTTTCTATTAACATTCCTAATCAGCTTGACAGACTTGCTAAAGTAGTGCATTCTTTATTCAATTACTTTTTGAGGAATAAGACATCATTCAAAAAAGATAGTCAATTATAAAAATAAAAGCGGCGAAGACTAGTACCTAGAAACTGCTTGATCAGAGAGCGATGTCCATCGGCTGTAAGGCATTGCACAAGAAAGACTAAAGAACCTACTTCGTAAAACGTCCTAGCTAAACTAGGCGCAGTCTCAAGCGTTATGAGCAAAGTGGAATGTCAATGACGTTCAATGTAGGTGGTACCACGGAAAGCAAGCCTTTTCGTCCTAATTTTTTAGGATGAAAAGGCTTTTTATTTTTAATTTTTAGCGAATCTTAGCAGTTGCTAAAGTTTTAATCATAATGCAAATGTAATGGCGAAATGGAGGTATTGCAATGGAAAGAAAAAGAATCGTCGTCAAAATTGGGAGTAGCTCCTTAACAAATGCAAAAGGTGAAATTGATAAAGTACGTTTAATGGACCATGTTCAAGCGATAGCTGAATTGAAAAAAGACGGTCATGAAGTATTGCTTGTTTCATCAGGTGCAGTTGCAGCAGGCTTTAAACAGCTGGGGTACCCTTCTCGTCCTGTCACAGTAAAAGGTAAACAGGCGGCAGCGGCAGTTGGGCAAAGTTTGCTTATTCAAACCTACAATGCTTTATTTAGCATTTATGATATTGTACCTGCTCAAATTTTATTAACACGCACTGATTTTTCTAAAAAAGAGCGCTATAAAAATGCCTGTGCCACATTTGAGGAATTATTAGAGCGCTCCATACTGCCAATCGTTAACGAAAACGATACTGTATCTGTTAGCGAATTAACCTTTGGAGATAACGACATGTTATCGGCACTTGTAAGTGGTCTCGTTCATGCCGATCAGCTCATTATCTTAACAGATATCAATGGCTTGTATAACGCCAATCCAAATAAAAACCCACAAGCCAAACGCATTGATCGATTAACAGAGGTATCAGATGAAATGCTAGGTTTTGCAGACGGTGCAGGTTCGAAGGTCGGAACAGGTGGTATGGAATCTAAATTACTTGCAGCTCGAGCAGCTTTAAATGCAGGCGTCAAGGTGTTTATCGGAACTGGCCACGGTGCTAAAAAGCTTGTAGACATACTAGATGGCCGTGGTGATGGTACGTATGTTGAGCATGATGCGCTTGCTGTTTTAACAAATAATAAACAGTGGATTGCACTCACGGAAGTATCTGGTAAAATTTTTATAGATAGCGGTGCTGAGCATGCATTATTGGCAAATGGGAAAAGTTTGTTACCCGCTGGTGTATATCGTGTCGAAGGCGACTTCGCAAATGGAGACGTTGTCGAGGTCTACAGTAACAATGGACTACTTGGTCGTGGTGAGGTCTTATATTCTTCCCTAGAATTAGCACATGCGATGGGAAAACGTACAGATGAGTTAGCGAACTATCCTATTGAGGTCATTCACCGAGATAAATGGCTAAAAATTCAAACAAATTAAGGAGGAATTCATATGACAAGTGAAGTTCAACAAAAAGGAAAGCTAGCAAAAGCCGCCAGCTATATTTTAAATATTAAAACAACTTGCGAAAAAAATGAGGCGCTCACAAAAATTGCTGAGCAATTAATCATCGACCAAGATACTATCATTGCTGAAAATGCAAAGGATTTAGCTCATGGCGAGAAACAAGGAATGCCCGCTTCTACACTTGATCGCATCATGCTAAACAAAGAACGAGTGAAAGCTATGTCAAGTGCTATTCAGTTACTTGTTGAATTAAATGATCCAGTAGGCAGTCTCTTAGAACGTATAGAAAAAGATAATGGGCTATTGATTGAAAAGCGTCTAGTACCCATTGGCGTTATCGGGATGATTTACGAGGCGCGACCTAATGTTACAGTGGATGCGGCAACATTATCATTGAAAACAGGTAATGCAGTCATTTTACGTGGTAGCTCTTCTGCCAAATTTTCTAATGTAGCACTTGTGGCAAGTATTCATCGCGCACTTAGCAAAACGTCTATCCCTGTGGACGCTGTACAATTAATCGAGGATACGAATCGTGAAACTGTTAAAGAGTTATTCCATTTAAAAGAATACTTAGATGTATTAATTCCTCGTGGCGGAAAAGCACTTATTGATTTAGTAGTAAATGAAGCCACTGTACCAGTACTAGAGACAGGTGCTGGCAACTGTCATATTTATGTGGACCATACGGCCGATTACATAAAAACAGAAAAAATTTGTATCAATGCGAAAACGCAACGCCCATCGGTTTGTAATGCAGCAGAAAGCTTACTTATTCATCCTGATTGGTTTAAGGAGCACGGCAAACAACTTCTAAGTGCTATGCATCTAGCCGGTGTGACAATTATCGGTGATGAAACCGTTTGTCAAGCTCTTGAATTCGCTCAACTAGCAACAGCTGAAGACTATGCAACTGAATATTTAGATTTAAAGATCAGCGTTAAAATTGTGGAAAACGTTTATGAAGCAATCGAACACATTAATAAATACGGCACGAACCACTCTGAAGCCATCATGACTGAAGATCAGTTAGTAGCAGATACGTTCTTAAATAGCGTGGATGCTGCAGCTGTTTATCACAATGCCTCCACTCGCTTCACAGACGGCTTTGAATTTGGCTACGGTGCAGAAATCGGCATTAGTACGCAAAAATTACACGCTCGGGGACCAATGGGTTTACCAGCATTAACATCAACAAAGTATTACATCCACGGTAACGGCCAAATCCGAGAATAATTGTAGAACTATTAATGAAGAGCCGACAGCGTATGTCAACTGTCGGCTTTCTTTTCTTAAGATTTGTAGAGGAGCAGGGGCGGATTCTTCTCCAAGATGAGCAGTTTGAAACTATATCTGAGCGAAAAACTTTGAGAACGAAGCGAAATAACGTTAAGTTTCCCCTATTTTCACAAGCGACAAAAATTATAATAATTCTATAGAAAGAAGGATTTGGATGAACATTTCAGCGATTATCAAACTAACTGTTTCAATGGCCCTTTTTGGCTCTATTGGATTTTTTACCGTTCATACTGGCGTACCTGCTACCGAGCTAGTATTTGTCAGGTGTATTTGCGCTACCCTCTTTCTAGGAGGAATGTGGTTGATCACAGGTGGTCATAAAACAGAGGTATGGGATAAAAAAGAAATATTGCGTACACTTCTATGCGGTGTCTTTATTGTCTTAAACTGGGTATTTTTATTTAAAGCCTTTGAAGAAATGTCAATTTCCATTGCCATTTCTATCTATAATTTAGCACCAATATTCGTATTAATATTTGGCGCATTGTTTTTAAAAGAAAAGATGACTATTCAAGCATTGCTAGCAACAGTAACTTGCTTTATCGGCAGTATGCTCATTATTGGTTTAAATAATTTTATGTCACTCTCTGAATTTATGAAATCCGGTTTTATTTGGGCATTATTGTCTGCATTGTTTTACGCGTTTACGATGCTCACAAGTAAAACAATCACAAAGCTTAGCTCCTATGCCTTAACATATATCCAAACTGCAGTCGGAATTATCATACTATTGCCATTTGTTAATTTTTCATTATTTGATGGCTTAACGACAACAAACTGGCTATATATTTTAGGAACGGGCTTTATTCATACAGGATTTGTTTACTATTTATTTTTTGATAGTATTCGTAGCCTCTCTACCATTCTAGTTTCAGTATTAGTATTTGTTGACCCAGTTGTGGCTATATTCCTTGATATGCTGTTGCTTGATTTTATACCGAGCTTTATGCAAACGGTTGGTATTGTATTAATTTTTGGTGGCATTTTTTACACAATTTACGTTCCAAAGAAAAAGCGTGTGTCTCAGACTTAGTTTTTATTAAAGGAGATTTTTCCCGTGAGTAAACTTTATGCAATTGGTGAATTATTAATTGATTTTACACCTACTGAACAAAATGCTTCCCTTGCTACAGTTGAGCAATTTACTAAAAATGCCGGTGGGGCTCCTGCTAATGTTGCAGCTGTTTGTGCAAAACTCGGGCAACAAGCTGCCCTCATTACACAGGTAGGTCAGGATGCTTTTGGAGATTTTCTCGTTGAAACGTTAAAAAAAGCCGATGTCGATACGAACTATATTGTTCAAACAGATAAGGGTGAAACGAGTCTAGCTTTTGTTTCTCTGGCAAGTGATGGAGGCCGTGATTTCTTATTTTATCGTCGACACGCAGCAGATTTACTTTACAACAAAGAGCAACTCCCACCTAATCTATTAACAGATCACGATATTCTTCATTTTTGTTCAGTTAATTTAGTGGAAAGCCCTATGAAACATGCACATATGGCATTGATTGAACAAGCCCATCAGGCAGGTAGTCTTGTATCTTTTGATCCCAATGTTCGCTTGCCACTATGGAATGATGAGAAGGCATGTCGTCAAACTATTTTAGAATTTTTACCAAAGGCCCATATCGTTAAATTGTCCGAGGAGGAGCTTTTATTTTTAACAGCGATTGAGGATGAGGAAACAGCTGTCCATTCATTATTTCAAGGGGAAGTACAAGTAATCATAATTACTCGTGGCGCAGAAGGTGCAAGTCTTTATACTAAAAAGCTTCATGTAAAGGTGCCAGCTGACAACGTTCATGCGATTGATACTACTGGCGCAGGTGATGCCTTTATTGGAGCATTATTAGCTATTCTCCTTCGCAAGCAAATTACAGCGACCAATCTAATTGAGTTTTGTAAGCAACATGCTGTCCCGCTTCTTACTTTCGCGAGTGGCTATGCAGGAGCTTCGACAGAAAAACATGGTGCCATAGCATCTTACCTTACCAAGGATGAATCGCCACTTAAAGATAATATGCTCTTTTAAATATTTCACAACTTATTACGAGGAGGGGATCTGGTGAACTCTATTTCAAAAAAACGAACAAAAGCATTTCTAATCGATATTGCTATTTCGTCGGCTGTCACGGCTGGCGTGGCGTATATCCTCCGAAAAAAGGTAAAAAACGAGGCGATTCATGCCATCGTTACACCGACAGTCGTTATGTGGTCACTTGAATTTGCACAATTACGTAAAAAAGGGCAAACAGTTGGCTACAAAAAAATGGGACTAGTTCTCGAAAATAAGAATGGGACTAAGGTGACTTCCTCCCAAATTATAAAACGCATGGCTTACCGTGACTCAATTAGCACATTCGATTACTTGAAAAATCCAAAAGCATTCGAACAACAAAATGGACAACTTCTTCCACACGATAGCTTCTCAGGCACTGTTGTTAAGGAAATCTAGCAAAATAAGGCTGCTCAAAAATAACTTGAGTGGCCTGTTTTATTAGAAGGAGAGGATACACTTGAAATTAGATCTTGTAGTTGAGATTTTACTTGAAGTTTAAAAGATGATCAATATATTGAAGCTGTATTTTTAAGAGGATCAATGGCTAGAGAGGAGCATGATGAATTTTCAGATATCGATATTTATTGCGTTGTGAATGAAGAAAATGTCGAAGCTTTTTTACCCAACCGCAATCAACATATTGAAGCTTATAAGAAAACAATTTTTGTAGATGATATCTATATTATTGCTCCCCAGCTATTAGTCATATATGAAGATTTGATTCATATCGATTTATTTACAGTAACTTCCTCTGAAATAAGTGAAAACGATGCGATTAAAATATTATTTGATCCAAATGGGATCCTTACAGCAAAACAAAAGAATACAACTTTGTCATTAACTCCACACGAATTTCAAGATGCTGTAGATGATACTGTCTGGTATTTGTATCAATATTATTGGAGTGCTCAACGTGGAAATGAGATTTGGAGTGTTCATTTACTGCGGAATAGTTTAGAACACTTCGCAAAAGTACTACTGCATAAGTATTGTCCAAGCGGGCTTTACTTGGACTTAAAACGTTGTCTAATTCATTACCCCCTGACCCATTACATGACATAGTCGATATCATGAATTGTATGAGCCTTGTAACTCATGAGATGGCAGTAAAGAAATTAGTGAACGCCTTCAACAATGAATCAGATTGGATTTTTGAAAATGTGCCGAATAAAGAAAAAATTAAGCCGTTATGGGGAAAAATAAATGCGCTATTGCATTAAAATAAAATAGCAAACTAACATTAAACCTAGTTTGCTATTTTTTAAAATGAAAAATAAATACCATTACACCCTATTAAATTGTTTTTTTCATTAAAATATGTGGGATGCCACAATCCATAAATTCTTCACCTTCACGCTTATAGCCTAATTTTTCATAAAAGCCTTCTGCATAGGATTGTGCATTTAATTTATATTTTGTTAAACCTTTTTCAAGTGCTATTTCCTCTAAACTTTTGATAATCACTTTACCTAAACCAAATTTGCGGAATTCTATTAATATACATATACGTTCTAGTTTGCCATAGCCATCAACAACTCGCAGTCTGCCCGTGCCAACAGGTTGTTCGTTATAGTACACGAGAATATGATCACATGCTGCATCTAGTGTATCGAATTCATCAAATTCTTCTTCCTCTGGTACCTCTTGTTCCTCTATAAAAACTTTTTGACGAATGGTAAATGCTGTTTGTAAATCTTGTTCATCTGTAATTTTTTTCGTGTTCATTTTTACATTCCTCCTTGTTTTTCGGAGCGTACTCTCCGTTGGTAGAACTTTGTTTTCCGACGGTAGAACCGTCTACTTCGACGGTAAAACTGTCTATTGCGCGGCATAATCTGCTTTTTCCGCCGCTAAGCCGTCCACTCCTCAACTAGAACCGCTTTGCAAAAGAACCTCCATTGTAGATATAAAGTGAAATTTCCTTGCATGGATGATAATATATAGTATAGAGCATTTTTTATTGCAAATACAATAAATTTTTCGGAGGCAATCAATGAAGGAAATTTTGCGAGATATTGGTGCAATTGCGCGGGCACTTGATTCCATTAGTAATATTGAGTTTAAAGAACTTGATTTAACAAAGGGACAATATTTGTATGTCACCCGCATCTGCGAAAACCCTGGTATTATTCAGGAAAAGGTAGCTGAACTATTAAAGGTAGATCGCACAACTGCCTCCCGAGCAATTCAAAAGTTGGAGACAAAAGGTTTTATAGAAAAGCGTAATGAGATTGGCAATAAGAAAAACAAACAGCTTTTCCCGACAGAGAAAAGTCTCAAGATTTATTCATTGTTAAAGCGAGAAGAAGACTATTCGAATGCTAGAGCATTAGATGGTTTTTCTCCTAAAGAAATTGACAGTATTCATGACTTATTAATTCGTATTCGTCAAAATATTGAAACTGATTGGGAATATGTAAAGAAAGGTCATACACGAAATTATTAAAGGCGATTCCATGCGCTTCTGAACATTTGGAATCGCCTTCCTTTGCGAAGAATACCTTTTTAAATAATGTCAGCGTGAGCTCCTTTCCCTTCACCAATTTTAATGATGTTATAGCAAGCCTACGTTCAATGCCTTTAAGTGTAATATGATCACTCCTCGCATTATTCACCGATTTTACTCTATTATTCTATTTAATATTGAAATTTTCTGATTAATCAAACATAATTATTGTACATTCGAAGGGTAGGTGCTTATTTATGTCGAAACATCCTCTACTTGTACGTGATGTATTAAAGCGAAAGCATTTTGAATCTGCCAAGCTAATCGCAGGACAACAAGGCCTAAATCGACAAGTACTATGGACACATATATTAGAAATAAAAGATTTTGATACTTTAATAAATGGCGGTGAGCTCATTTTAACAACTGGTGTAGGTTTACAGTTAGAGCGTGAAACACAAATTGCTTATTTGCAAAACCTTATTCGTAACGGTGCTGCAGGTCTTTGTATTGAGATTGGTGATTATTTTAATTATGTCCCTATAGAACTGGTTACAATGGCTAATGCTCATGATTTTCCTATCATCATTTTTGAAGAGGTTGTAAGATTTATCGATATTACGCAGGATCTACATACGTATATTATTAACCAGCACCAGCTAGCATTAACACAGCTAGATACACTATCAAAGACTTTTATGGAATTGTCGTTAATGCCAAATGGAATTTTAAAAATTTTACAGGTGCTTCATCAAGATACCGATGCATTATTTTTATTTGTCTCCGAAGATACAAAAAGCTTCTATTATCCAATAGAAGCCAAAAAGTATTTACAATTTATGGAGGACCACTGTCAGCAACTAGAATTACAAGAACCCATTCAACAACTATCCATTGACAAAGATCATTTCGTAATCATTCCGGTCAATGGACTTGGACAAGTATGGGGCTATTTATGTATGCATTCTTTATTGCTAAAGCCAAGTGATTATACATTGTTAAATCTTGAACGTGCAACGATGTCTATTGCCCAAATATTAATGCGTAATCGAATGCTTCAGGAACGTCAACAAAGTCGTGAGGATGAATTTATCCTCGCCTTAATACAAGGAGAACCCATTGATCTTCAGTATTATCAAAGTTATTTGCCGCTGGAAAACCGCAACTTATTTTATCGCGTAGTTGTGTTTAATATGCTTGATTTTGCCAATACCTTTTCTGAGGAGGACTGGCAAGAAATACAGCTGCAAAATGTTATGTTTGTTCGTTCCATCCTAAAAAAACTTGGCTTTTTCCCTACTGTTTCGGTTCGACAGCATGAAATTATTATCCTTGCATTTTACATTGCAACAGATGATATGAAGAAAAATCGAGACTCTTTTCATCAAGCTATACAGCAGATTATTGCTCGAAAAACACCACAGCTTTTCGAGCAAATAACCCTTATCTTTGGCATTAGCAATGTTTATCAATCCATTAAGAGCGTACAGCAAGGCTATGAAGAGGCAATAACAACCATTCAAATGCAACACAATGAACTTGCTTCTTCTATTTACTACAAGGATTTAGGTGTTTACAGATTGTTATTACATCAGGACTACGCTGCCCTTTTGCAATACGTTAAAGATTATTTACATGAAATACTGTTGATTGATCAAAAGAATGGTAACGACCTGTATCAAACGCTCTGTGTTTATTTAGCATGCAATGGTGCCAAAAATGATACTGCTGAACAATTATTCATTGTCCGTCAAACACTCTATAAACGAATTGAACGACTAGAAAATATTTTAGGTGCTGATTTTTTACAGGCACCACATCGTCTCAATATAGAAATAGCAGTAAAGGCCTATGAATTATTGAAAAAAACAGCACCTGATATTTTACGCTTTTGAACGTGGATCCATAAAATCGCGTAACGCATTGCTAAGCATATACAAACCTAATACAAGTACTGTAATGGCTCCACCTGGCGCATAAGTGTACCAAGGGGCTCCAACTAAATAAGCTTGTGAATCTTTTAACATTCGTCCCCAACTAGGGTTTGGAGGCTGCACGCCAAGCCCTAAATAACTCAACGCTGCCTCCGCAAGCATTGCAGTCGCAAAGGTTACAGTTGCGGCGACGATAATCTGCGATGAAATATTGGGTAATATATGGCGAAACATAATGCTATAAGATTTTACGCCGATTAACTTTGCGGCTAAGACATATTCATTGTCACGATGTTGGACGAAACCACTACGTGTAATTCTGGCAATGGCTGGTATGGCAATAATGCCTAATGCAATAGCTGTATTTACAATTCCTGGTCCAAATACCGCAACGAGCATTAAAGCTAATATTATTCCTGGAAAAGCCATTAATGCATCCATTATGCGCATAAAGATTTCATCGATCCAGCCACCTACATACCCCGCTATACCACCAATTAAAATACCAAAAATTGTTCCGATAGATACCGTTAGTAGACCGACTGCAAAGGCCGTTTGTGTTCCTTTCATCATACGGCTAAAAATATCACGACCAAATTCATCCGTACCAAAAAGATAATCACTACTTGGGCTTCGTAATTTTTGAGGTATATTCATAGAGTTCACATCATGTGGTGTATAAAAAAAGCTGATAATCATTACGATTAGAAAACCGACAATGACTAGTAGACCAATGATTAAATTGATATTTTTCATGTACTTTTGTATATTTTTCATCGTATCCACCTCTCATCGTAATCGGATTCTAGGATCTAACACAGAATATAAAATATCGACCATAAAATTAATCATGACCACCGCTACTGTAATATACATAACGATTCCCTGCACTAATGGAAAGTCACGATTACTAATAGCCGTGATGAGGAGTTGGCCGACACCAGGTAGTGAAAATACTTGCTCCACAATAATTGTCCCTGCAACAACTTCAGCCATGATCAATCCAAATACCGTTAATATTGGAATCATTGAATTTTTTAAAACATGCTTATACATAACATTTTGCTCAGACATCCCTTTACTACGAACCGTACGCACATAATCGAGCTGAACTTGCTCTAAAATAGCCGTACGAACATAGCGGAAATTGACCGCAATTTGTGGAATCGCAATTGTTAACGCTGGCAGAACAAGTGTACTTAACGCCCCTGTTACACTTTGCGTCCACGGAATATACCCACTTATTTTAAAGAAGCTGAACTGCATGCCAATATACAAAATGAGTATCATCCCAAGCCAGAAAGAAGGAATGGCCATGCCAACTTGCATCACTGTCGACAACGACACATCACTGAGCTTATTTTGTCTTCTCGCTGCAAACATACCCAATGGTAAGGAAATGAGTAGTACAATTAAAAGGGTGAGCCCAGCCAATGACATCGTTACAGGTAGTCTGTCAAACAGTAAATCTTTTACTGGCATTGAAAAACGAATAGAATTTCCTAACTCTCCTGTCAATAATCCCTTCATCCAATCTGTATATTGCTCGTAAAGTGGGCGATTCAAGCCAAGCTCTGATCGCAAATTTTCAATTTGTGTGGGATCCGCTTCCGTGCCTAACATTGTCCGAACCGGATCACCAGGTAAAATTTGAAAAACACCGAATGTAATGATCGACACTAGAAGGATGGTTGTTATTAACAGGATGAATCGACGTAATATATACATCATCTAGCACTCATCCCTTTCTAGTTAGAAAACTTAACCTCAGACATATCATGGAACCAGAATGGGTAGCTCTTTAATCCAGTAACTTTTTTATTAGAACCCCAAACAATCTGATAATCTGCGATGTAAACTGCTGCTGCCTGCTCAGCTAAAATTTCCTGTGCACGATGATAATAGTCTATTTGTTTTGCCTGATCTCTTTCCTTTAAAACATCTGCCATAATTTTGTCGTATTCATTATTTTTAAATTTGAAGAAGTTTTCACTATCATTTGTTGAAATGTAATCATTTAAAATATCATAAGCAGAGGCACGACCTGTTAAATCGATCGTTGTCATTTGATAGTCGCGACCAAAGTAAACTCGGTCTAGCCAAATGCCCCACTCTACTACTTCAATTTCCACATCAATACCGATTTCCTTTAAATTAGCCGCTACGATTTGCGCGATATTTGAATACATATCATTATGTGAAGACACTGTAATTTTTGTTTTAAAGCCATTAGGATAGCCTGCTTCTGCTAATAACGCTTTGGCTTTTTCCACATCACGCTTATACATATTTTCTAAGCCTTTCTTTTGATAGTTCCCCATCGCTGGACTCATATTTGAACCAAGTGGTACAGCATATCCTGCAAATACTGAATCGATAATATCGGACTTATTAATAGCGTAGTTCATTGCTTGACGGACCTTTACATTATCAAAAGGAGCTTTAGTTTCATTAAATGTAACGATTAGTGATGAGTTATTATTTTGATGAGATAAGTTATAATTATTTTCTACTTCACTTACGCGCTGCCAAGGTACACTCGTTAAATCGACTTCATTGGCCATTAAACTCATAATCGCCGCTTGATCATCTGATTGGAAGGTAAACGTCACTTTATTCAAGTACGGCAACCCTTCCTTCCAGTAGTGTTCATTTTTCTTCAATTCTAAATTAGAACCTGGAGAGTATTTCACATAAGCAAATGGTCCAGTACCTATTGGGTTTTCATTATGTTTTCCATCATTGCTTTTTGGTAAGATGGCTGATTGTCGAGCAGTTAATGAATATAAGAAGTTAGAGTTTGGCTCTTTTAGCTTGATCACAAATGTATTGGCATCTGGTGCTTCAGTTGACGCAACATTATCAAAACTGTTTGACATCTTTTCGCCACCGTTTTTCCCCATTAAACGATCAAATGAATACTGAATATCTTCAACAGTTAAATCCTCTCCATTATGAAATTTCACACCCGGACGAATTTTGAATGTATATGTTAAACCATCGTCAGATACTGCATAGCTTTCGGCTAACCCCTCTTTTAAAGTACCATCTGTTTCTGGTGCCATAAGTCCTTCAAAAATATTGAGTATCATTTGGTACGATATAGATGCTGTTGCTTTATGTGGATCTAAAAAGTCTGGGTCATCATTTATACGTACTACGATGTCTTGAGGTAAATCTGCTACGGACTTTTCTTTAGAACTTTCATCTTTTTTGTCATCATTTGAACAGGCACTAACTAGTAAAACTACTATCAATGTCAACAACAGCATCAACCAATTGTTCTTCAGTCTCATGTCATTTCCCCCTATTCTCTATGTGCTCATTATTTGAATGCTTTTATAGCTTTCTACTTCAGCTAGTTTATCAGCAGCTGTAACGCCAGTAATGATCGCTTCCTCCATAACTCTTGTAGCCAAATGGCCCAAATAGTCAACTGGGTATCTTTTATCTCCCGTGCCAAGCACGAAAATCGTATCTCCATCCAGCATTGTGTGTACAGGATAAATTGTTCGTGCGAGAGCATTTTGTGTAAGCTGGGCTATTTTTTTTGCCTCTGCTTTTGTCAGCTTGGCATTCATTGCAATGACACCGATGGTCGTATTCGTACCAGATAGTCCTTCCGATTGCACATACTCCTCTAAATAAGTACAACAATCAATCCATTCCCCCGTTTTCGGATCCCTTGCACCCGCTAGCGTTTCTCTTGTATTAGGATTTTTTACATCCCCAACAGCGTTGACAGCTACGATGGCGCCAACTACAACCCCCTCTTTGCCAGCTACAGAGGCGCTACCTAGCCCCCCTTTCATACAAAATTGAGGACCTGCCAATTTCCCTACAGTCGCACCATAACCAGCTCCTGTATTACCATTTGCAAATGGACCAACAACCGCACTCTTTGCCGCTTTATAGCCCATTGAAGCAGTAGGTCTTGTCTTGGGATCACCGATAAATAAATCGAACAGCACCGCGCTAGGAACAATTGGGATCGTAGCAACGCCTACCTCTACTCCAACTCCCTGCTCCTCTAAAAATTGCATGACTCCTGTAGCTGCATCCAATCCGAATGCACTTCCTCCTGACAAGCAAATCCCATGAACATGATCAATTTCATTAATAGGATCCAGTGCATCAGTCTCTCGAGTGCCTGGCGCTGAGCCTCTTACATCGACACCGCAAACTACACCATTTTCCACTAAAATCGCTGTACAGCCTGTAATGCCCTCACTATTTTCTGCATGTCCAACTCTAACTCCAGGCACATCTGTAATATTTCCAAACATTACACACACCTCTCAAAAAGACTAAATTTTCGGTTTATTTATCATATAAAAAACACGCTACCCGTTGATGTATATTTTCCTCCTGAAGCACAGGTCTTTCCTGATGACATCTTTCCATCACATATGGACAACGTGTATGAAACACACAGCCTACAGGAGGATTCATAGGGCTTGGCAATTCACCTTGTAACGGTATTTCTTGTTTCGGTTGATCAAAATTGATAACTGGAATGGCTGATAGCAACGCCTGGGTATATGGATGCAGAGGATTCGCATATAATTCTTTCTTCGCGCCAATTTCCACTACCCTCCCTAAATACAACACAGCCACTCGATCGCTTATATGTTTCACAACACTTAAATCATGTGAAATAAATAAATAGGTCAAATGAAATTCATCCTGTAAATCCATCATTAAGTTTAAGACCTGTGACTGCACCGAAACATCTAGTGCAGATACAGGCTCGTCCGCAATAATGAACTCTGGATGAATAGCAAGCGCCCGAGCAATCCCGATTCGTTGTCTTTGACCGCCAGAAAATTCATGCGGGAACTTTTGCATAGCATCTTCCGGTAGACCTACCTTTTGTAAAAGCTCTTTTACACGTTCTTTGCGTTGCTCTTTCGTTAATGTTAATTGCAGCTTCATCGGCTCTTCGATAATGGCACCTATTCGCATACGAGGGTTGAGTGATGCAAAAGGATCCTGAAAAATCATTTGCATTTGATTACGATAGATTTGCAGCTTACTGCCCTTTAACTGCTGAATGGGCTGTCCTTTATATAAAATTTCTCCTTCGGTCGGTTCGACGAGTTTTAAAATAGTTCGGCCGAACGTCGATTTTCCGGAGCCGGATTCTCCTACAATCCCAAGCGTCTCGCCACGGAAAATTTCAAGCGAAATATCATCCACTGCTTTAATGACTTTTTTCTCTTCCTTCATCGACTTACGTTTCACAGGAAAGTAGGCTTTTAAATGATTAATTTCAAGCAAAACTTCTTTCTTCATCATGATCAAGCGCTCCCTTCTCCGTAAATAAATGACAGCGCACTTTATGTTCGTCTTGAATATGGATTACTTCTGGTAGCACCTCATGGCATTGTTCCATCGCAAATGGACAGCGCGGTGCAAAGCGACAGCCCTCTGGTAATGCATAAGCTGGGGGAACAGTGCCTGGGATTGACGGCAATCTTTTAACATCTGAGTCTAGATTAGGCATTGTTTTTAATAGAGCAGTTGTATATGGATGCTTCGGATTCATAAATAGCTCTCGCACGGGTGCTTCTTCTACGATTTGTCCTGCATACATGACCATAACGCGATCTGCCGTTTCTGCTACAACGCTCATATCATGCGTAATAAATAATATAGCCGAATGATGTTCTTCCTTCATCTTCATCATAAGCTTTAAAATTTGTGCCTGTACGGTTACATCAAGTGCCGTTGTTGGCTCATCCGCGATCAGTAGCTGGGGGTTATTGGACATTGCGATGGCGATCATGACACGCTGGCGCATTCCACCTGATAATTGGTGCGGATATTCAGCAATAACCTTTTCTGCATTGGCAATACCAACTTCTTTTATCAGCTGTAAAGATTTCTCCCATGCCTCTTTTTTTGATATTCTTTGATGTCTACGAATTCCTTCTATCATTTGATTACCGATTGTGAAAACTGGATCTAATGACGTCATCGGCTCTTGAAAAATCATACTAATTTCATTGCCTCTTATAGTGCTCATCTCTTTATTTTTATAGTCTAAGAGATTTTTACCATTCAATTTAATCATACCAGCTGTAATTTCTCCTGGTGGTATGGGCAGTAACCGCATAATGGATAACGATGTAATACTTTTACCGCTTCCAGACTCACCTACAAGCGCAACGGTTTCTCCCTTACGGATCGTAAAACTTACATCATCAACCACTTTTGCCTGCTTACCATTTTTTAAATGGAATTTTATTTTTAAATGATTTACCTCTAGTAGCACTTGATTTTCTTTTGGTTGATCCATATGCATCCCTCCGTCTATTACATTTGATTAGGTGGTGCATAGCGTATTGCGATATTTTTCATTTGCGTATAGTTTCTCAACGCGACAAAACCTTTTTCTCGACCAATGCCGCTCTTTTTATAGCCACCAAACGGCATTTGAATTCCGCCTGCGGCTCCATAGTTATTAACAAACACTTGTCCAGCTTTTACACGGCTTGCGACATAATGTGCAGTATCCAAATCCTTCGACCAAACCCCTGCAACTAAACCGTAGTCTGTACTATTTGCCAAGGCAATTGCTTCCTCAACGTTCGTAAACGTCAATACCGTCAACACCGGTCCGAAAATTTCCTCCTGCGCAAGTGTATCGTTAGCTTCTACCCCTGCAAGTATTGTTGGTTCAACATAATATCCTTTTTCATAGCCCGCAATCGTCAGTGTCTCACCACCAGTAATCACATAACCATCTTCCTTCGCCTTTTGCAGCAGTGTTGAAATCTTCGTATATTGTCGTTCATTTAGAAGTGGACCCATATCAACGTCTGCCTCACCTGGACCAACTCTTAACGCTTGAAATTTAAGCACTAATTGTGCAATGAATTTTTCTTTGGCACTCTCTTCAATTAGTAATCTAGCCCCGGCAGAGCATGTTTGTCCGGCATTCTGAATAATGGCACGTACAACTCCCTCAAGCGCTTGCTCCATGTTGGCGTCCGCAAAAACAATATTTGGGGATTTCCCACCGAGCTCTAACGTTACAGGTACAACATTTTCAGCCGCTGATTTCATCACTGCAATGCCTATTGGAACAGAGCCTGTAAACGTAATATGATTGATATCAGGATGAGCTGTTAAATACGGTCCTACATCACGACCTAAGCCTGTAATATGCTGAAAAATACCTCTCGGCAATTTATCCGCAAACCATTCCGTTATAGCGTGTGTAGTTAATGGCGTATCTTCCGCACTTTTGACAATTACTGCATTGCCGGTAGCAATGGCAGCTGCTACACTTCTCGCTGTGATTTGAATAGGATAATTCCAAGGCACGATATGTACGGTAATTCCAACAGGCTCTAACACTACCGCATTTAAAATGCCGTCTTCAATAGGAATCGTGTCTCCCATTACTTTATCAGCAGCACCCCCATAAAACTCAAAATAGCGAGCTGCCGCTTCAATATCCGCTCTTGCTTGTGTTAACGGCTTTCCAACATCACGACATTCCAATAAACTCCATTCCTCTGCATGCTTGCGTATATAGTGCGCAAATTCCACAAGTAGCTGTCCCCGTTCATAAGCTTTTATTTTCCGCCACTCTTCACTTTCAAACGCTACACGCGCAGCACGTACAGCCTCGTCGGCATGCGTTTTACTCGCATTCATAATCTGGGCAATGACTTCACCAGTAGAGGGGTCCATAACATCTAATAAGGCCTCTTTCATAGCACCGTAAACCCACTCACCATTTATAAACATCGGAATTTTTTTCACCATTATTCCTCCTATAGTCCGCGACCGCCGTCCACATGTAAGGTCGTTCCTGTAACCATGCCCGCCGTATCAGACAGTAAATAACTTACTGCTCCTGCAATGTCTGATGGATTCACTAAACGTCCAAGGGGGACCGATTGAACAAAGACACTTTGCTTTGTTTGCTCGATATCCGCTCCTTGTGCCGTAAATTGACCAAGCATCTGTGTATCGGCTGGACCTGGGTGAATTGTATTAACACGTATTTGTAACGGCGCTAGTTCAATAGCCAAAGCACGTGTAAAACTCTCCGCCGCTCCTTTAGAAGCAATATAAGCCTGTAACCCTGGGCGTGGACGTACAGCAGAAATGGAAGCGATTGTGACAATTGAACCTGTGCGCCGCTCTTTCATGTATGGAACGACTGCTTTTGTTGTAATAAATAAACTTTTAACATTGACATCCATTAACCGATTCCACTCGTCCATCGTTACTTGCTCAAGCGGTGTGGCTGACTGCGCTATACCAAGTGCATTGACAAGTCCATCAATCCGTCCGTACTTGTCAAAAACCTGCTTGAACACTTCGTTCACGCGCTCCTCTTGCAAGACATTGACTTCAAAGCATTGTAAGGTATCCTGCGCTAAATCGTTTAAAGAAGCTACTGATAAATCAAGTCCTACAGCTATATTGCCCTGCGCAAGTTGCTCCTGAATAATGGCTTTCCCCATACCGCCCCCGGCACCTGTGACGATAATGACCTGTTGTTCTACTGCCATGCTATACACCCCTTGCCGTTAAATTCATTTTAATAATCTCCTGACAAATCGCATCACCCATTTGTGCTGTTGTTGCTTGTCCACCAATATCTGCAGTTTTCACAGCACCTTCTCGAAGCACCGTCTCAATCGCACGAACAATTAGCTGTTCTATATCCGGCCTCCCGATATGACCAAGTAACAAAGCAAGTGACCAAATTTGAGCGATTGGGTTTGCTATGCCCTTTCCTGCGATATCTGGTGCTGATCCATGCACAGGCTCAAACATAGATGGGAATTCTTTTTCCGGATTTAAATTAGCTGATGGAGATAACCCAAGCCCCCCTACAATAGCTGACCCTAAATCTGATAAAATATCTCCGAATAAATTAGAGGCAGCTATAACCTGAAAATCTTGCGGTCTCTCTACGAAATAAGCTACTAAAGCATCGATATAGACTGATTCTAACTCTAGTGCTGGCGAGCTTCGTGCTAGAATTCTTTTAGCATGCTCATCCCAGAACTTCATTGAATGGATAATCGCATTCGATTTTGTCGCACTCGTAATTTTGGTTTTGCCATTTTTATAGGCATAATCACAGGCGGCTTGGACAATTTTTTCAATACCGATTCGTGTCATAATCGTATTTTGAATCGTCATTTCCTGCGGTTGATTATGATAAATTCGCCCACCACTATCGGAATACTCCCCCTCTGCATTTTCCCGGAAGATCACAAAATCAATATCCCTTCCGTTAGCAAGCGGTGAGGCTATGCCAGGTAGTGATTTAATCGGACGGAAATTAACATATTGCTGGAAGCTTTTTCGTATCGGCATAATTAATTCCCATACTGTCACATCATCCGGAACACGAGCATCTCCAATAGCCCCGAATAAAATCGCATCGTATTCTTTTAATATGTCTAATGCATTGTCTGGCATCATCCGACCGTGCTTGAGGTAATAATCTGAACTCCAAGGAAAAATTGTTGTTTCTATTTGTAAAGATGAATCATGTTCCTGAAGAGAATTCAGTACTTTTAGTGCTTCCTCCATAACTTCCTTTCCAATGCCATCACCTGGAATGACTGCGATTTTTGTGTAAGTCATTGTGTATCACCTGTTAAAAACTTTATTGCTGCCAAACGGTAAATGGCTGTTGTTTCTGCTAATTCTTCGATATCGACATATTCGTCAATTTGATGAGGAATATCACGATCACCCGCTCCAACGGTAACGATTGGTACTCCATGCACATGAAGGAACGTTCCATCCGTAGCCCCTGGGACACCGTTATATTTCGGCTCTTTTTCCGTTACCTCAGCGACAGCCTCATAAATGGCTTGTACAACAGGATCCTCCTTCGCTGTTGCTGTTGCAGGGCGGTTATCAAGCACTGTTAGCTCAACTTTAAAATCTGGATCAGCTGCTTGCAGATGTTTAATAATGGCATCGATTTTACCGAGAAGCTCATCATGATCCTGTGCAGGTACTGTACGAATATCAAGCGTTGTCATACAATGATCAGGAATGACATTAATTTGCGCATCTCCTTTTACAGGTGCTCGTAAAATCGTTGGTGTAATAGATGGCCAATTAAGCATCGGATCACGCCCTAAACGTGCTTGCTCTTCTTTTTCTAATTTTTCAAGCTCCACAATAAAACGTGCCATGCGCCAGTTCGGATTAATGCCACTCCATGAAATTGCACCGTGCGCCATTTTACCGAAGATATCTACTTTCAAACGAATTGCCCCACGCTGTGCGATACAGACATTGTTTTCCTCTGGCTCACAGATAATCGCCCCATCCACATCATCTGCCCAGCCATTTTTGATAAAGTGTTTAATTCCAAGCATCAATCCTTCTTCATCACATGGAATACATAAAATAATCTTGCCTGTAAATACCTCCTGATCCAGTAACAACGACTGACAAGCTGTAATCATACACGCAAGATTTCCTTTTGTATCATTTGTGCCTCGGCCATACATTCGACCATCAATAATTTCTGCACCGAATGGATCGTACGTCCATGCTTCACGATTTCCTTCCGTAACGACATCTGTGTGTCCTTCAAAGAGTAATGTTTTTCCTGGCTTACCCGAATCAATAATACCAATAACATTCGGCCTGCCTGGCACAACTTCCTCTACATGTGTTTCTATTCCGATATCACGTAAATATTGTGCGACAAAATTCGCGACTTCTTGTTCATTGCCATTTGGATCACCTTCTCGATAAACACTTTCTATTCGTACTAGCTTTTGTGTAAGCTCGATAACAGCTTCCCGGTCGCGCATATAAGTTTCTGTTGTCTTTAAACTTGTTACCGCCATTCAAATGCCTCCTTGTTTATAGAATATTCTAGAGATCCATTATGCCTCGGCATAATTGCGTCCAGAATCGGCTTTGTGCTTAGGCCTGCGTGAGGGCCAACACGATGTTTGTCATTTCGGTAATGCCACAGGAAGTGGCGCTTTTACCGAGGGCCGACACGATGTCGGTCATTTCGGTAATGCCTCAGGACGTGGCGCTTTTACCG
Organism: Lysinibacillus sp. CTST325; assembly: GCF_054665055.1. Classification (NCBI taxonomy): domain Bacteria; kingdom Bacillati; phylum Bacillota; class Bacilli; order Caryophanales; family Bacillaceae; genus Lysinibacillus; species Lysinibacillus sp. CTST325. The sequence goes on from NZ_BAAFHO010000005.1 coordinate 270,350, forward strand.
ATGCAGGTCAGTTAGCCGTTATCGCATGGATGCGATGATTTTAGGCTAACATCCTTTTAAAACTCCTTTCCGATTCCGTGACATCCGCCGGAGGTTTGGGCCAACATGATGTTTTTTGTGCGAAAGCGTAGTGCTAACGTAGCGGCAGCAACGTGTTTTTATCTGTGCGAAAGCGAAGCGACAGCAACACAACATGATGTTGGTCACTCAGTCGTTGCCACAGGACGTGGCGTTCTTAGACCGAGTTCCTCTTTTAGCAGGTGTTTGGACACCTGCTAAAAGAAGTTAAATCATTTTAACATTGTCCTATTAGACAAGTATTAGACACTTTGTTAATAATACATAGAATGCTATTAACGTTTTGTTTAGTAGTAAAAAGTTAGAAAACAACAAAATTATCTATCTTATGTTGTTTTTCGATAATAAAAGATTGGATTTTTACCATAATGTGGGATTGGTTTTCGTTTCTCAAGGCGCTTTCTTGAGGCGTCTGATCTTCACCACAATCAACTTATTCGCATGACATAGGTTTTATCAAAATGTCATCTCATTTTTAGGTGATAAAAAAATAAATAGCATTAGTTTTAAGCTATTTTCGAAAAGAAATAAAGAATGCGAAAATGAACAAGGATACAGCTATATTTGACTCAATAATAAGTAATGATACAAAATCGTTAGTGGAACATTTACAAACATGAATACGAGAAAATGAAGGGGACACTTTTGCTGCCAATTGAGAATAAACCGTCATTATTCAGCCAGTTGAATAAACGATGGAATCGAAAAAAATGGCTGCTTATTTCAGGAGCGATTTTAACGACGACTGTAATAAACTTTGCATTATTACACAAAGCCAATTCCTTACCAAGCAAATTTATTTAAAATTGAAGAAACAGCAGATGGAACGCTTATCTTTAATTATTTTGGAGAAAGTCAATCAATTGCTAACTCTCCAACTAGAGATAACTTAATAAAATCGGACGGTAAGGTTTCCAAAGTTTCTGATCAATTTACTTTGCCAGACAGTCAATACACAGACGCTACCTATTATGGAGAATTTGAATTTGACCTTGACAAAATAACGAAAGAAAAAAAGCAAACATGGGAAGAGCTTCTACAACAAATGACGTTAATTTGGGAGAGAAAAAGAGGAACTGATTTGTATTAAATATGGCAAGAAAATCAGAAAGAATATGTCACAGTTAGTTTAGTAGGTGATAATATTTTTAAAGGGATTGCTTTATAATAAAAACCAAAAAGAGAAATTGCGCCGTGCAATTTCTCTTTTTGCTTGAACTGAAATTAATTATAACTCATACTCGATAACTTCATTATTATTTTTATTACCATTGCCGTTGCCATTACCATTACCGTTGCCATTGCCATTGCCATTGCCGTTACCATTATCATTCCCTGGCTTTACAACCAATACATCAAATGTTAGTGTGTGCTCACCATACGTTACCGTAATCGTCGTATTACCTTGACCTTTTCCTTTTACAGCCCCAGCTTTTACAGTAGCTATTTTATCATTCGCTACTTCGTAGGTTACAAGCTTTGTAACATCTTTTTCTGTTGTTTTACCATCAAAAGTAGTTACTTCAGTAATCTTAACTGTAACTTCTTTACCTATTCTAGTTTCAACCTGAGCTTGGTCAATTTCTAGTGTTACTATTGGTTCTTTTACAACAGGTGCTTTAACTGTAACATTTATAGTAACTTCATTATTACCATATGAAATAGTAATTGCAGTCGTCCCCTCACCTACTGCAGTTACTAATCCATTTACTATTGTTGCAACTTTTTCATCTCCAACAACATAAGTAGCTTTTGAAGTTACGTCTTCCTCTGTTGCATTACCTTTTGCAGGCGTTGACGTTTCTGTTACCGTAAGTTGTGCAGTTTCTCCAGCTGTTAGGTCTAGCTTAGTTGGATTTACAGAAAGTGATATTGCTGGTTCTACCACTTCTTTTTCATAAATCATTGCTTCACCAACATTCCCTGCAGCGTCTTTAATTATTACTGATACAGCATTAGTTTCTGCTGTTACTGGGAATGTGAAGCTACCGTCTTGATTTAATTCAAAAGCAACTGGTGCTTGTACTTTGCCATTTACCGTCGAAACATAGGAAGCTTTTAATTTATCATTTAAATTGTAATCTAAACCGTATAAATATAACTCTTCATTGTAGTCGATATACTTATCTGTTACCTGTCCTGTAGCGACACCTTTAGCTACTGAACCAGTAATTTCTGGTTTAGTCGTTTTCACGACAATAGGTCCAACATAATCGGAAACTACACCAGATGCTGCAAGACCGGTGAAGTCAATTGTATACAGACCATCTGGAATCGTTGTGGCAGGTTTTGTTCCCCATGGTTTGTACTGCCCACCAACATTCAGCGTGTAAGAGCCTTTTGCTAGCGCAGTACCTGCATGTAGATAACCAATGTAGCCGTCTCCATATTCTCCACCTTCAGGATTCATAATATCCCAAAGCTCGATATAGTTAGTTGTTACATCTCCAGTTAATGTGAATGAAAGTACAGCTGAGTCTTTCACGTCATCTCCGTTAAAGGATAGGTCTGTTTCTGTAATTTTAAAATCTTTAATTTCAGTTACTGCCGCGCCGCCAAAGTCAGCTGCGAATGGCAATGAAATTTCTGTATCTCCACCGCTGATGTAAATATACCCTAGTATTTCAGAGCCTTTTGGTGCCGTAGCTTGTGAAGCAGTTAATGTAATATTTAAAACTTGCTCACCAACTAGATTAAATGTCGGCTGATCTACTGTAACAGTTGCATCACCAAATGTTTTTGTCACATCAATTGATACGTTATAATTGCCGCCGTTCCCTTTAATATCTTTTACTAAAACTTGTTTCGTTACAGAAATATCCCGGTCTTTAAGTGATTGTGGACCGAAAGTAACTGTACCTTTCAAGTTTTCTGTCACTGCACCAGTTCCATCTAAAATTGCGCTATCAAGTGCATAGGCAAGAATTTCCGGATGAGCTGCTGCATAAGCATTTACACGCCCTGCACCCTGAGAAAACACATCGTATTTTGTTTTATCTAAAACCTTCGCTGTATTAGAAAGCGCCACTTTTACATCGAATGCGTTCCAATCAGGATTTGCTTGTTTAACTAATGCAGCAATACCTGCAATATGCGGTGTTGCCATTGAAGTTCCTGTTTTACGACCATACGCTTCCCCATAATCTGCATCAGGGAAATCTTTTTTATACATTGGAATCGTTGACATAATATTTGTTCCAGGTGCACTTACATCTGGTTTAATATCAAAATTTGGTGTAGATGGTCCACGTGAACTTGAAGAGTTTACATCATCCCCCAGTGTCTTTGTGGAAGCAAATTTACTAAAGCTTACTTTTCCGGTCCCGCCTGCTAATGCCGCGCGAATTGCATCGCCATCCGTTTGGGACATATCAAATGTTGGTAGAAAATCAAATGAATCACCAAGGAATGTGCCTGAAATGTTCGGTGCATTCGTTCCACCAGCAAAGTTATGAATAATTGTTGCGACTGCTCCATTTGCCTTTGCATTCGCAATTTTATCAACGAATGCGATACTGCCACGAGAAATCAATGCCACTTTACCTTTTACATTAATTCCTTCAAAGTCTTTTACTTCCCCGTTTCCAGGAACAGCAACTAGGTCAAATTCTCCTTGAAGCTGTGTTGCTAAATTTTTTGCAAAAGTCGTTCCCATTAATGGAAGTTGTTTCGTTAAGTTGTAGTTTCCAACTGTAACATTCACTTCCCCGTTATACATTGTTTCAGGATTTGATGTGTTACCAACAGCAATTCCTAAACGAGCGGTTGCAGGCGTGCCCATTGTTCCGCGATTTGGACCCTCGTTCCCTGTTGCAATTACTCCGATTGTTCCAGCCATCATTGCATTATTAATAGCAAATGAACCAGCATCCGTTTCAGAGTTAGCCCCCCCGCCAAGTGAAAGGTTGATAACGTCCATTTTTTCTATTACAGCAGTTTCAATTGCTTTAATAATACCAGATGTAGCTCCACTTCCGTATGCCCCAAGAACACGGTAAGCATAAAGGTCTACTTTGGGAGCAATTCCTTTAATACCGAATTCGTTAGCTCCGATTGCTGCAATTGTTCCAGCAACATGTGTACCGTGAGAAGTATAGAACGAGCTTCCCTTTTCATTAAATTCAGGTGTCCCAACTGGACGCTCCGAAGGCAATGTTTCCGATGCATCGTTATCTGCCCGAGGCTTCGTGTAAGTTGCTGAATATGGAATGAAGTTTTTCCCACCTTTGTAAACCCCAGCAAACTCAGGGTGATCTGCATCAATACCAGTATCTAATACTGCTACTTTTATTCCTTGTCCTTCAATTCCTTCCTTCCAAAGCTGTTCGATGCCAAGGAAAGAATTACTTGTATTCATTTGAGCTTCTAATGGATCTTCCTTAATAAGTTCCGATGATTTCATCGTATTATCTTCTGATGCGAAAACAATTGCATCAGGTTCGATTAATGTAATTCCTTCTACTGTAAGCAATTTCGGGAGATCATTTGCTTTCACAGTTGCCGCAAAACCGTTTAAAACAGTATCAAATGTGTATCCTTGAGTCATCTGTACTTTTTTAGTAGCTAGCTCTTTTTTAACTTTTGCTTGTTGTGCTTTTACATTTGAACGAACTTCATTTGCTCGGGCATTAGAGAATTTTTGGCCTTTGACTTGGCTCATTCCTTGCTCTAGTGCCACAGGCTTTTCAGATAAATGAATGATGACTGCAACATCTTGATTGCCTGATACATTTTGCAAGCTTTCGTGAAGAGTTGGACCATCTTTAGACAAACTTAGCTGTTCAGCAATAGCCGCCTTTAGTTGAATGGTACTTTCACTTTGACTATCCTGCTTGAATGGTTTCGATTCTTCAGCACTCGCACTCGACAATGGAACCACTAGAGAAAGCACCATAAAGAAAGCTAAAATACTACTTAAGAACTTCGTAAACTTAAACTCTTTCAAATCTCGTTTCCCCCTCCGCCTTTAATTGTCACATTTTTCAGTTTAATGTGATATTTCCAATCTATCACAAGGGAATTGATTCGAATATCTTAATGTTTGAATATTCTAAAATATTGATAATTAGTATTAGTTTATCAAATATAGATTAAATCTATCTTCCTAATAATTTAATAAAAAAGTAGAACTTTCAAATGAGAAACGACTTACAGTATTTCATTAATTTTTTCAATTAATCCTATCAAGATTGCAGGTGTAGGTACAGTCGGTGGTGTAGTTGCTTATAGAAAATGAGGTGGGCAGTAAGGGGAGTGAAATTTAGGGGGGATATTTACTTTTCAGAAAAAGCAACAATAAAAGAAAACCAGCGTCTCTGTTGAACTACATTCAGAGAGCTGGTTTATTTCTTTTATCCACATTATCGGGTCACTGATTCAAGTTTCTCATTATTGCTGGCGAGATTCCGTCATTTGCTTCCAAACAGAACCTTTTGCTTCCTCACCCTGTTCGATGCGGGCAATCGCCATTTTTACTTGTAGCTTCACTTCAAACTCTTTATCATCTGCAGTAGCCTTTAGTGCTGCTAATGAGTTCTCAGTGCCGACCTCATATAAGTACATAGCTGCACGCCAACGAACAAGTTTGTTTTTATCCTGTAATGCTTGTTGCATCGCGTCTTCAAATTCCACGAAGCCGAGGTCACTCATACAATCTCCTGCAGTTCGACGGACCGCCGCACTTTTGTCCTGTAATGCCTTTTCCAAATATGAAACAACTGCCACATCTTCAATCATCCCTAAATAAACGGTTGCTAGTCGACGGATAGACATTTGCTCATCTTGTAACGCCAAATCTAAAAGCGGTAAATCATCTAGCTCTGGATCTGCCATTTGGTCAAGCAATTGGAAACGTTTTTCCCATTCTGGTTGCTTAAACTGTTCAACAGTAATTTTTAGTTTAGCTGGCTTTTTAATAGTTTTCTCAGAATCATTAATCGTTGCAACAATTTCCGCTATACGTTCCTCAGAATATGTCACATCGATTTCTTGTTTTACGGCTTCCGCAATTTCCTCAAGCTCTCCATAACGTACGCCATAGTCGATCCATTTACGTTGGAAAATATAATTTTCATCAACTGCTGTCTCAAGAATTTTATTGAAAGCTTCCTCAAAGCGCTCACCACAGCTTACACGGTGCTCACGTTGATTATCAAATACCTTTACTTGAAGTGGTACTTGCTTATAAAATTGCACATGAACGTACACTTCACCATAAAATTCATTGGCTACTTGTTCTTTGTTTACTTCCTGTACGTCTTCACCTAACACTTGGCGAATGCTTGCTAAAATACCTTCCCATGCATACTTTGCGTTACGCTCAACAGCGAAGAAATCTGCTACATGATAAACACCTTTAACACCTTCGATTGCTAAAATCGCTGCTGTTTCACCAGTTGCTTCATCTTTATTATCCTTTGTAAAATTATAGCTTTTGCCAAAAGGTAACTCTGTATCAACGACAATCTTCATAGAATTAGGACTTGGTGTCGGTTCAATTGTAATAATCTTCATGTCTATCGCTCCTTATCCATTTACGATTTCATCTAAATATGACCATCTTTCAATAAGGTGTTCATATAGTGCATTTAGCTCATCTAGCTTCGCCGTTAATTCTTGTAGCTTTGTAAAATCAGCACCAGCGTTGGCGATACCTTCTTCTGTCTCCATAATCGCTGTTTCCGTCTTTTCTATTTCATCAGCAATCGTTTCCCATTCTTTCTGCTCTTTAAAGGATAACTTTTTCTTGTCCGATTTAGGCTTTTCGGTCTTAGGTTTTTCGACCTTTGGCGACTCTACCTTAACAGCGGTTTCCTGTTCACGCTTTTGTAAATATTCACTGTAAATATCAAGCGTCTCATCAACATGCCCAAGACCATCTAAAATCCATAGCTTTTTCGCAATTCGATCTAAGAAAAAGCGATCGTGGGATATAGTGATAACAACTCCTGGGAAATGCTCAATGAAATCTTCGAGCACACCTAATGTTTCAATATCCAAATCATTTGTAGGCTCATCTAGTAACAGTACGTTTGGTTGCTCCATTAATAATCGTAATAAATGGAGACGTTTACGCTCGCCACCCGATAATTTACCGATAGGTGTACCGTGTGCATGAAGTGGGAATAAGAAACGCTCCAGCATTTGAGCAGCTGAATAACGTACACCCTCAGCATCTGTTATATCATTGGAAGCTTCTCGGATATATTCAATCATCCGCTCATTTTCATTCATTTTCGGTAAAGTTTGTTTAAAATGCGCTAACTTCACTGTCGAACCAACAAGAATTTCACCAACATCAGGTGTAAGCTCTCCTGATAACATGTTCAATAATGTTGATTTTCCTACACCATTTGCTCCGATAATTCCAATACGATCGCCCTGTTGCAGTAAAAATGAAAAGTTTTCGAGGATTTTTTGATTACCAAAAGCCTTTGAAATATTTTCAGCTTCTAATACCTTTCGACCAAGACGAGTTGTTGCAAGGCCAATTTCAAGAGAAATATCCTCAGATTTACGCTCTAAGTTATCCTCTAACTGCTCGAAGCGCTGGATACGTGCCTTTTGCTTCGTAGAACGCGCTTTCGCTCCACGACGAATCCATTTTAATTCTGAGCGATAGCGGTTGCGGTCTTTTTGTGCGGAAGCTGCTTTCATTTCCTCACGAATAGCACGTGCTTCTAAATAATCCCCATAATTCCCAGTATGTCGGTATAAAGTTTGATCAGCTAGCTCGTAAATATGAGTAGACAGCTCATCTAAGAAGTAACGATCATGGGTAATAAATATTACTGCTCCCTTTAAACGTAACACCATTTCCTGTAGCCACTCTGTAGACTGCACATCTAAATGGTTGGTAGGCTCGTCCAATAAATATAAATCTGCCGGCTCAATTAATACTTTAGCTAAAGCAACGCGCTTTTGCTGACCGCCTGACAGTGTTAAAACTTCTTTATCAAACATTTCAATACCAAGCTTCGTAAGCGCCGTCTTAGCAAGTGCATTGACATCCCATGCCTGCTCCTCATCCATACGATGCTGCAAGCTAAATAACGTTTTTTGTAAACTTTCCGAGGTCGGATTTAATGCAAGCTCAGCAACCGTTTCCTCATATTCACGATTAAGTTTTAATATAGGTGAATCCCCTGCAAACACTGCTTGTAACACAGTTTCGCCACTATTAAAAGTAGGCTCCTGTGGTAAATATGCAACACGATATTTATTTGGGCGGTCAACTTCCATTGAATCCGCTTCAATTTCACCAGCTAAAATAGAAAGCAATGTGGATTTACCAGTACCATTAATACCAATTAGCCCAGCGCGCTCCCCTTCATAAATCGTAAATTCAATATTTTGAAAGAGCGTTTTATCGCCCACTGTTTTCGTTAAATTTTGTACAATTAAATGACTCATTACACTTGTCCATCTCTTTCATTAGGTGTTGTTTAGTGTCCATACTACTTTTATATGTAGTTTATTATTGATATCCATTTTTATCATAACACCAAATGACAGGTAAACAAAGGACAACAACCTCTTCTTACCTATATAAAAAAACGCCTCTCCATTAACTCCAAATGAAGAAGCGTTTAAAATTTCAAAAAAATATCCGGATAGAAATATGATCTATCCGGATACAGAAGCTAATTATTTCACCAATAACCTAGAAGCTTCCACCATAGTCCTCCTACTATAACAAATATCAGGATGGTAACTACGGAAACTACAAATCCAACTGTCCACCATTTCTTTTGGTCAATATAGCCTGCACCAAAGAAGACCGGTGCTGGACCAGAACCATAATGAGTAGTGGCGCCAAATAAATTACTAAATGCCGCTAATAATATAGCTGCCAACATGGCAGGTGCTCCCGCTTGCAACATAACAGATAAAAATGCTGCATACATCGCACTAATATGTGCAGTGGAACTCGCAAAGAAATAATGAGAATAGAAATAGACTAAAGCTAATATGACAACCGCCCATATCCAGCTATATCCAGATACAAGTCCACCAACTTCATTACTAAACCACGGAATCAACCCTAGTTTGTTCATAAAAGATGCCATCATAAATAGCGTTGCAAACCAAATTAGTGTATCCCATGCTCCTTCTTCCTTTTTGATATCTGCCCATGTTAATACATCTAACAATAACAGCAATGAAAGACCTATAAGAGCTGCTGTAGTAGCACTAATGCCTAAGTAGTCTCCGCCAATCCATAACGATAACACAACAACAAATACTACAATCATTCGTTTTTCAGAACTTTTCAGTGGACCAAATTCATCCAGTTTCTGTTTAGCGATTGCTGCTGCCTCAGGCGTTTCCTTGATTTCAGGCGGATAAATTTTATAAATAACATAAGGAACAACGATTAAAGCTGTTAACCCCGGGACAATCATTGCCATTGCCCAACCAAACCAAGTAATTGTTACTCCAGCTGAATCACTTGCTAGCTTTACAATTAAAGGATTCGCTGCCATAGCTGTCATAAACATAGCAGACGTGATTAAATTCCCTTGAAAGCCTACCTTCAATAGAAAGGCACCCATCTTACGCTCTGTCCCGTCTTCTGGTTTAGATCCGAAAGTATGAGATAATGACTGGATAATCGGGAATATAACACCACCTGCACGAGCTGTATTACTAGGAATAGCCGGCGCCAATAATAGGTCACTCGCTAGTAAAGAGTAAGACAGACTCAAGGTTTTTTTCCCAAAAAGACGAACAAATACATAGGCAATTCGTTCCCCTAGTCCCGTTTTAATAAATCCACGAGAAATAAAGAAGGCAATAACAATTAGCCAAATCGTTGAATTACCAAAACCGCTTAATGTCTCTTCAATCGTTAATGTATTTGTTATGGCAATCATAGCCATAGCAATAAATGATACTGCTCCCATTGGTAACGGTTTCGTTATAAATCCTATAATGGTCGCAACAAAAATAGCGAACAGATGCCACGCTTTTTCATCTACTCCTGTAGGCACTGGACAAAACCAGATAGCCACGCCAACAGCAAGGGATATGAAGAAAGGAATCCATTTGACTGCGCTTTTTGCTTCTTTCATGATGTTAAAACTCCTTTGACAGTTACCCCAATGTATTTAAAAGGAGATTTCTCCCACGATCTAATAGGTGAATGAAAAATAGACCTAATTCAAGATCTCCTTTGTCGAAAAAACATAAGTAATTATATATGCTTTATGTAATGAATGAAAAGACTTTTAACTCATTACTAAAAAAAAAATGATCTTGATTCAGAAATATTTCCTTTTTTGTTAATATTATTGGTAAAAAGATACTTTTTCATATTAATTTATTGAGATTAGCATGTACAAGATCCATTGAAAAGATACACACAGCGTGCGTTTAAATTAGCTTATATGTCGAGAATCAATCCTCTTACATTTCATACAGTAAAAAAGTGAAATCATCTCACATTCTGTCTTGCAAATACAATGTAATAATCTTACAAAGTTCAATTATCCCTCTTTCAAGCTCTTGATGATCTGGATAGGGATAACTAATTCTCATATGATGATATCGGGGTTCTCCTGTATAACATGCAGAGCTTGGTAAAAAGAAATATTGTATGAGAATAGTTATATCAATACACACTGATAGTAACAGTTACTGCGTTATAACCCCATTAATTGAAAGGAGTATTCATAGATGCCACTTGTCACCGTATTTGGAGGAAAAACCTTTGAAGTAGAGGAAGGAAAAAAATTAGTATTAGCTCTTGAAGATAATAATATAAACATTTTTCATCAGTGTGGTGGAATAGCAAAATGTACAACTTGTAGAGTGGAGGTATTAGCTGGTGAATATAAGGATATTTCAAAAATAGAAAAACACGCCTTCTCAATAAAAAATATTGATGAGAATCTATATGAAGATTGTTTGCGGCTATCTTGCCAAATTCGTGTAATAGGAGACATTACAGTTCGGCCTATTTTAACCTCGGAAAATACCCAGGGCGATAGAGGTCCAAGACCAGCAAATTAACCAAGTATCGATTAATAATTTTAACTTAAAAAGATGTGATAAAAAGTTCCTTAGTCTTTCAGATTTATTTTATCTATAACCTAAAGAAATTGGAAAACGCGGTCTTAAAGGAGATCCGCGTTTTTTAATAATGGCTAAATTATTTTTTCTGTATATGTAAAATAAAGAAAGGCATTGGAAGGGGTTAAATGTCTGTTAGGTTCCAATGCCAGTTTTTATTTATGCTATTTTTAATTAAATAAACAAACGCATCAATGAAGTATTATAAGAATTTAACCGCTTTGAATAGGGAAGATAACCCCATTTTCCATTACTTACCCACGACCTGCTTGGAAAGAAGGGTATAAGGTCATTCCGCCGTCAGCAAATAAAGTGATTCCTGTTACATAACTAGCTTGGGATGAAGCAAGCCATGCTGCTGTTGCTGCAATCTCCTCTGGTTTTCCGATATAACCCATCGGAACCATACTTTCAACATCTGCACGCTTTTCGGGATCAGCAAATTTCTCAGCATTAATAGGTGTATTGATCGCACCAGGCCCAATATTATTGACACGAATTCCTTTTGGAGCATATTCTAATGCTAATGTTTGTGTCATCAGTTTAATGCCTCCTTTGCTAGCTGCATAGTGAACAAACAAAGGCCACGGAATAACTTCGTGAACACTGGACATATTGATCACTGTACCTTTAATATCATGTTCGACGAAGTACTTAATCGCTTCTCTACTTCCTAAAAATGCACCTGTTAAATTCGTATTGATTACTTTATTCCAATCTTCAAGCGGCATTTCATGTGAGGGTACTGGATTTTCTATTCCAGCGTTATTAATCATCACATCTAGGGTTCCAAACTTATTTACAGCAGTCTGGACGAGGTTGATGACATCCCCTTCAACTGACACATCGCCTTTTACAGCGATCGCTTCCCCACCTGCTTTTTTCACCCCTTCAACAACAGCATTTGCCTCTTTTTCATTTGAGCGAAAATTAACGATAACTTTTGCTTTCTCCTCGCCAAAGCGTAATGCCATCGCTTTTCCTAATCCTGTTGAAGCACCTGTAATAACAATAACTTTTCCTTCCAAATCTGGATACATACAAAGCCTTCCTCCTTATACTTTCGCCATTCCTACCATCAATCCAGCAGCCACAATAAAAATAATCCCCATAAAAATTGCTATTGTTTTTCTCATTTATGATAAAAAAATTCGGCCCATATGTGTTTCCAACTACTTAAAACATAATAGTAATATGGAACGAAGGAAAACTTTTATACCATTGATATAAAAAAACGTTACTTTAAATTAAAGAAGAATCCCTTCAACACAGATTCTTTTTACATTTTTCGGGTATTTTAACGTATTGCAAAATGATGCATAAGAGGTACCGTCAGGAAAATGCGAATTTACAACACTAAGCCCATTTCCAAGAGGATTCCCACGTTTTTAACAACGCTAAGAAATCCGGATTAAAACAAACAACCAGTCGCCGGCTCAATACCGTCAACTGGCTTTTCTTATAGTCTTAAAAATGACACTCAGTGCCGTACTGCTTGGTATATCGTATACATAGCAGATAATTACTTGTAAAATTTCATCCGATCTTCAAGTGGTTGGAATTCTTTTTCGCCTGGTGTTACCGTTGGATTGCCAAAGGGCATTTGCGCAATTAGCTTCCAATTATCAGGGATATTCCATTCTTTTTTCACTTCATTATCAATTAGTGGATTATAATGTTGTAAAGAAGCTCCTAATCCCTCTGCTTCCAATGCTGCCCACACAACTAATTGGTGCATACCTGATGCTTGATTTGACCAAATTGGAAAGTTCTCAGCATATGAAGCAAATTGCTCTTGAAGCGATTTAACTACCGCTTCATCTTCTAAGAATAATACTGTACCATAACCTGCTTTAAAGGAATCCATTTTTTGTTGAGTTCCTGAAAAATCTCTATCTCCAACTACTTTTTTTAATACTTCAGTTGTGATGTCCCACAATTTATTATGTGCCTCACCTGATAATACAACAATACGTGCAGTTTGAGAGTTGAATGCTGACGGAGTATATTTCACAGCAAATTCTACAATTTCTTTAATTCTTTCATCAGATATTTTTACCTCTTTATTAATTCCGTAGTAAGTACGTCTTTCTTTTAGTGTAGTGTAAAAATCTTTTGTCATCATTTTCTTCCTCCTAATTTACTGAAATTTTTCATCTGTCGTTTAAAGGATTTTTAATGGCTGTTTTATTTCCTAAGACCTAGCCCAATTACAACAGGAACACCTGTCCATAATGAGCACTGCCATTCATAATTTCTTTAATCCTTTCGACTTTGTTCGCTACTTCTACTATTTTAAATTAAACTAATTATAATATTATGATAAAAATATGTTATCCAAACAAACGAAAGAGTATTCAAAAATGAAAAATGTCTTATATGTTTAAAAAATTCCCAAGTTTATTGCACAACGCTATCCTACTTACAATTTTCCGAGCTATAGGGTGTGATGATGCAACGGCCTTTTTTATTTAGTATAGATAACCTATTTTTCACACATTAATATTTGAGTATATCGCACGTAAAAAAATATACTGACATGTTTTTTTATTTATCTCCTTCCGAAGTAAATGAATCAACATTATTCACCCTAAAAAATCCGTTGTCTATTGAAATAGACAACGGATTTTTTAGTAGCATGAGGTATTACTCACCTATTTCATTTTGTAATTGCTCTAAAAACTGTACCATAAATTGATGGCGCTCTTTAGCCATTTGCTTACCCTTCTCGGTAATCATTAAATCCTTCAGCAATAATAGCTTCTCATAAAAATGGGTAACTGAGGATGTATTTTTATTGCGATACTCCTCCTCTGTCATATCATTACGTGCATCCTCTTCCTTATCATAAAGCTTTCGACCCTTAGCTCCACCATAAGCAAATGTTCGCGCAATTCCGATTGCTCCAATCGCATCTAAACGATCTGCATCTCGTACTATTTTTGCTTCCAGAGAAGTTACTTCTAGCTCATTGCCACCATTAAACGATACTTGTGCAATGCAATCTCGAATATGTTGCTTCTTCTCCTCGCTTAAAGACAGCTCGGCAATTAGCTTATTCTCTTGCTCCTTACTATCGGTATACTTTTTATCACTAACATCATGCAACAGCACAGCAATTTCCACGACCTCGGCATCGGCTTCTGGTTCTGTTTGTAATATCGTTAACGCATTTTGATACACACGTTCAATATGTTGAAAATCATGACTAGCATCAAATTGCTCGTAAATCCCTCGTACTTTGTCCATTAAATTATTCATATTCTTAGTTCAGTCCCTTCATCTTTTATTATACGGTATTACTTAGAATAGTTGGTAATTAAGTAACCTCTAGGCTTAACAAAAAAAATCAATTTGGGAAGTTGATTTCAATTGACTAATTTTTCTGAACATTGTATGATAAATGTACAGAACAACTATTTTTGTTCTGTAGGTTCACTATTTCAGTGATGTACAAGAACTATGTTTTAACAGATTAAACAACTTCAGCGGGCTTTAAAATTGAATACTGTGTTGAAAGATGACGTGCGTATAGTGAAAACCAATCATCTAAACAAATAAAAGTGAACACTTTCCCTTAGAAATTCTTTGTTTTAACCCGCATAGTGAATGTACATGTCGAGATAAGTGAACAAATAATTATCTTATTTTCACGACCAAGAAAGCTTTGAGCATATGTCGCAAGCGTGTGATATTTTTATCATTAATCGATGTTACCTTCTTCTATTCATTATCTTGAATATGTGTGAACGTAACTCCTCCCATTAATGGCAAATAGCATACCAATTTCTTGCCATTTTGCGAAAAGTCTAATCATCAGAGTCGTGCTAACAAAACTAGAGAATTCTTTTTTAGGCAACAATTTTTCCGATTTAAGCCGTAAATGAAGTATTAAGTTATGAAGGAAGTAGGAACGATAGTTATGTTACGTAATACCAACCCGCTGAAGAAACAATAAAAGCTGCCCATCTTAATTATTGTAGATGATGGCAGCTTTTATTGTTTCTTCAATTTCCATTTTAAAGACATATATCTCCTATCTCCCTTTTCCTTGCTACTTGTTATCCCTTATTCCCCTTCTATGACATTCCTAAGGAAGAAATTCTGAACACGGGAGATTTTAGGTTCATGACAAGCTTTGTTAACCTTTTCGTTATTTGTCTTCACGCCTTTGAATTAGCCCTTCTTTGATTTCTTCAATGCGCTCCACAGATAAATCTGTTATTTTATGAATAAAATCAATATCCATGCCATTCGCTAAAAGTTTGTTAGCCGTTTCTTCTTTCACTTCTAATTTTCCTTTCCTTTTTCCTTCTTCTCTACTTTTTTCTATTCCTTTTTCTATTCCCAGTTGCTCTGCCATATACTTCACATCCTCTAACTTCGCCGCTTCATCGAGGATATACTTTAAGCGTGATAGATAAGCAATTACTTCTTCCTGTGATAAACTTAGCTCTTCCCAAACAGCGATAGCCTTGTCAACCTTTTCGTTATTTATCTTCACGTCTTTGAATCAGCCTTTCTTTGATTTCTTCAATACGCTCCGTAGATAAGCCTGTTATTTTACAAATAAAATCAATATCCATGCCATTCGCTAAAAGTTTATTAGCGGTTTCTTCTTTTTCTTTTTCGATACCTTTTTCGATTCCCAGTTGCTCTGCCATATGCTTTACATCCTCCAACTTTGCCTCTTCATCAAGGATATACTTTAAGCGAGATTGATAAGCTATAACATCTTCTTGTGATAAACTTAGCTCTTCCCAAACATTAAATGCCTGTAATAAATGTTCATCCTTCATCGCTAGTTCCTCCATTTCACGATAAATTTTTTTATAGACCTTTTTCTTTCGTGCATCGACCATTCCTAATAACAATAACCAACGTGCTAAAATATCATCCAGTGGCTTAAGAACTCCCCTATGCCATTGTTCAAGGAATTTATTCATTTCAATAAAGTGCACTTCCAAAGCATCATTCTGTATAACTAATCGCTTTAATGTTTTATCCTCATATAAATGGAAGGTACTGTGATAATATGCACTTTGAGGAAACAATGTGAAATTACATATATTAATAGTAATCGTCGGTAGCAGGTTATGATACCCCATGCCCCTTTGTAATTGTGATGTATAAAGTTGAGCCCAGTAAAATAATGTACGCTTAAACATATCATGTTGATTAGACAATTGAATTTCAATATTAATCATTTGCTGATCCTGTGTTTTCACAATAATATCTAATCTTGACTGCTTATCATCCTTATATTCGCCACCAAACTTCTTGTTTCATAAAAGCCACTTCTTGGATGGTATTTCGACCAGTTCGATTTAAAATCGCATTAAGAAAAACAATGGTTATATGTTTACTTTTTTCACTACCAAACATTTGCTTAAATGCATAGTCTACTTTCAAATCCATCAATTTAGTTAACGGAATCCTACGTAATGCCTTTTCACTCACAACTATCACCTCCTTTTGTTCAACCAATTATGCCTCCGGCGGATGTTTGGACACACACTGAAAGAAGTTAAAAGTTCGATCATAATTTTTTATATTTAATATAATTTTAACATGCTTCATTAATAGGTCCAACTTCAAACATGTTCATACACAATGCTACTGTCGAAGTATAAATTTTATTTAGGAAAAAGGAACAAAAAGGTATGAAACACCAACCTCTGAAGAAAAGGTAAAAGCTGTCCAACATACCTATTGTAGATGAAGACAGCTTTTATTATTTTATTCGCGTACAACAGCTATTTTTTATAGAACAGTTCCAATAACCTCCTCAATTTCCTGCAACAATGCCTGATTTTTCATTGTCTTGCTCAAATTTAAATGACGCTGATCAACTTGAATAACAGCAACATGCATTCCTTCTCTAACGCTTGCACTTGGGACAGGAATCATTTTGTCCACATCGAAAGTCATGATAAGATCCGGAAATTTGGATTGTATATTCCCCTCTTTCGATAAAGTCATATACTCGTTCCAGAAAGTTAATTGAAAATCCTCAACAGGTCAACCGATGAATGACATTTCCCAATTTTTCTTCGATTGTTTGCCCATGCAGGAAGCTATTGCCGAGCTCGATTGCCTCTGAAATTGCATTCGGGGCTCCTGGTCTTTTAAATAGCTAATAGTTACAGGGTTGCGCGTTACCCCTACCATTCCTCCAGCTAAAATAGAAGCATGGCGAACGGTTTTTGCTGTGTTTTTTAAATCACCCTCAACAAAACCTTGAATAGCAAGATCATTTTTTCCACCCGCGTAAAATTGAATAGATTTATAATCTTTTAGTTCATGTAAATTTAAAGAACCCATAATTCCAGTTGGATGGGACCAAGTATTCCTTCACATAAAAGGAACTCTGTTACTTTATACAGAACACACAAAAAAAGACCCTCGTCATACACCAGAGTCCCAAACAAACTAAAGAGCCTACATAATGAAACTAGCCAACTCATATCCTCTTATGAGGAGATGATTATGTTAAAAAATCTATTAGAAAATACAAGCCTTTTAGAAAACGTATATGAACTATCTATTGCCGTTCTACTTCTATGTTCTGTTTTTTCCATTAGACTTCTTAAAAAGTTAAAACGAGAAAGAAAGCTTTCTGCCTTTGAATTGACAATAGATATAATCATTCGAGTTGCCTTTTTTTTATGGTTAGCTAGTTTTTTGCTTATTCAATATGGAACCTAACTACTTTGAACGTTCTAAGTTAAAAAGCTACCCTTTATATAACTCAAAAGGTGCAGCTTTGTTATATGTTTATTCATTTTTATAAATTAGAATAACGATCATCAAAATTCTTCTTACATTCTAAGATGCGAAGAGAAACAGTTATTCAAACATTTAAATTTAGATATACATTCTTTTATGGAAAATCGTTCTCACTATTTTTTTATAAGAGTATCAAATAGGCTTTTTGCCAGATTGTATTTAGATCGAATAAAAAAGCCGCCCTTTAAAGGACAGCTTTAACGTTAAATATTTTTTGTATCAATTAGAACAATCCTACCGCATGTCCTTCATTATCAACATCCATACGCAAAGCGGCTGGTGCTTTTGGTAAACCTGGCATTGTCATAATATCCCCTGTTAAGCAAACTAAGAAGCCTGCACCAAGTTTTGGAATGACTTCGCGAATAGTGATTGTAAAGCCTTCTGGACGACCTAAAAGACTTGGTTGGTCTGATAAAGAATATTGTGTTTTCGCCATACAAATCGGCAGAGAGTCCCAGCCAAATTTTTCGATTTGAGCAATTTGCTTTTTCGCTTGGTCGGTAAATTGCACATCTTTCCCACCATAAACTTTTTGCACAATTGTACGTACTTTTTCCTCAATAGATTCTGTTACGTCATATAAAGGTGAGAAATTGTTTTCTTCATTAAGAACAGCTAGCACTTGTTCAGCTAAGCCTAGACCACCTTTTCCGCCTTCCTCCCAGACATTTGTACGTGCGATACGAACATGATTTTTTTGGCACCAATTCAGGACTGCTTCTAACTCAGTCTCTGTGTCCGTAATAAAACGATTTAAAGCGATAATCGGCTCAACGCCAAATGTACGAATCGTCTCAACGTGTTTGGCTAAATTTTCGATTCCTTGTAAAAGGGCCTCTACATTTTCGCCAACTAGTTCTGTTTTCGCTACACCGCCGTGCATTTTTAATGCACGAATTGTAGCTACGATTACAACTGCACTTGGTTTAAAGCCCGCTTTACGCGCTTTAATATTCATGAATTTTTCAGCGCCTAAATCTGAACCAAAGCCCGCTTCTGTCACAACGATATCTGCCAGCTTACGAGCTGTTTGTGTCGCCATAATCGAGTTACAGCCGTGTGCGATGTTGGCAAATGGTCCACCGTGTATAATGGCAGGTGTCCCTTCTAGCGTTTGCACTAAGTTTGGTTTGAGGGCATCTTTTAATAATAATGTTAAGGCCCCTTCTACTTGAAGATCACGCACGAATACAGGCTCACGGTCAAATGTATATCCGATTACGATACTTGCTAAACGCTCACGTAAATCTTCAATACTTGTAGCTAAACAGAAAACTGCCATTATTTCTGATGCAACAGTAATGTCAAAGCCGTCCTCACGTGGCATCCCTTGAACAGGACCACCGAGACCCACAACAACTTTACGAAGGGCGCGATCATTTAAATCCATTACACGCTTCCAAATTATACGGCGAGGGTCAATGTTTAAAGCATTTCCTTGATGGATATGATTATCAATAAAGGCTGATAATGCATTATTTGCAGTCGTAATCGCGTGAAGGTCACCAGTGAAATGCAAGTTAATATCTTCCATCGGCACAACCTGTGCATATCCACCACCTGTTGCTCCACCTTTTACACCCATTACAGGGCCGAGTGATGGCTCACGTAAAGCAACAACAACATTTTTATTTAATTGATGAAGTGCATCAGCAAGCCCAACCGTTACAGTTGATTTCCCTTCACCCGCTGGAGTTGGACTAATAGCTGTTACCAATACAACCTTTGCATCCTCACCATGTGCTGTTATTTTTAATGGATCAATTTTTGCTTTGTAGCGACCATACTGTTCAAGTGAATCCTCTGGAATACCTGCTGCTTTCGCTATTTCAGTAATAGGTTGCATAATCGCTTGATTAGCAATTTCTAGATCTGTTAATGATTGTTTTTTCGTTGTCATTTGGCATCCTACTTTCTATGTCGATCAATTATGCCTCGGCATAATTGCGTCCGGAATCGGCTTTGTGCTTAGGCCTGCACGAGGGCCGACACGATGTCGGTCATTTCGGTAATGCCACAGGACGTGGCGTTTTTACCGATGCAGGTCAGTTAGCCGTTATCGCATGGATGCGATGATTTTAGGCTAACATCTTCTAAGAATTCCTTTCCGATTCTGTGACATCCGCCGGAGGCCATAACTTCTTTCAGCAGAAATTTGCTGAAAGAAGTTAATTCCATTATAGACTTTATCGTGAAAAAAATCATAGTAAGTTATTCAAGTATTTCGACAATCAATTGACAACATTGCTCAATTCATGTATGTTCTAAATGAAAATGCATTTTTTCACATTTTCACAATTTATGTCACAACTTAATTGATTTTATTCTACATTCAAGCGCATGGGAGGCGAATGCTTATGCAACAGGGAATCGTAAAGTGGTTCAATAATGAAAAAGGTTATGGCTTTATTGAATGTGATGATGGAGAAGATGTATTTGTACATTTTACGGGAATCCAAGAGGAAGGCTTCCGTACACTTGAAGAAGGTCAAAAGGTATCATTTGAAGTGGTGGAAGGCAATCGAGGGCCACAGGCGTCAAATGTTGTGAAAGTATAAACTCAAAGGAGCTGTTCGATAGATGAACGGCTCCTTTTCTCAAATGCTCCTAATTGTGTTAGCGCTGCTTTATCTTCTAAACACTATAACTTCAGCGATTGATCCAATAAAAAGCTCCGGGAAAAACTAGCGTTTCCTTCGTTCTGTCAGTATCCATAAGTGTAACCCCAAACGCCCCTTCATTTAAATGACCTAGTGTCATAGTAGCTGCAGCGACTTCGTCATAAAAATCCAGGCGAATATTTGGTAAACGTAAGGAGATAAACTGTTCTTGTTGTTCAGGCTCAGGTAGTTGTAATACTTCCCTCCATAAATTCACTGTTGCTTGCACATCTTTCACATAAAATTGAACAGATTCCATCGATATTGTTTGATTCGTATCAATGGCTCCATTTGCTTTTAATTGTGCAACACGTTCCTCATCTGTATCAGTCCACTCAATCAAAAATGGAAAATCAATTGCCTGGTCTGGCTTCCCAAAATGCAATAGCTTCCATTCTACTACAGAGCCATCTGGTCTTGTACGACTACAAGCATCAGGTCCATACACTTCAAATCCAAGTGCACGTAAACGTTGTGCCTCTTCTTCAATATTTTTTGTACGTAATGCAATTCTTGAAAAACCATAGCGCTCGTTAGCACTTTTAAACGTATAATGTAAGGAATAAGGTAATTTCACTGCATTTTCAAATAAATTACGATCATAAATTGCTATTTGCTCAATATAGTTTAATCCAAAGTAGCTTAACGTATTGTATGTCCCCCACATTGTATGTTGACCACCGTTAACTGTATGGATATTACGTTTATTTAAGAAAACCTTTGTATTTTCTGGTGATTGAACTTGATGAACTAGATGGTCAAAATATAAAGTCATGACTGAACCCCCTTTTTTCTCTATTATATACTTTACCTGTCAGTTTTGTTGGTTTAAAATAAAATTTAGAATATTATAATTATTAGAACTTACTATATTTTATGATATCTCTTTTAAAATGCTCGGCAACAAAAGAATTTCGATGCTAGTAGTTCATCAAAAAAGATTTTTTATTTTCGTAAATCAATGAAGAGGTGATTAGAATGACAGACAAAGTAGCTGCTTTTAAACTAGCATTAGGTAATTATCCAACAGGTGTTACGGTTGTCACCGCTTGTAATGACGTAGGTGAACCGATTGGCTTAACTGTCAATTCCTTTTCGTCAGTTTCCATAGATCCACTCCTTATTTTATGGTCGCTCGATAAAAAATCACAGCTACATCCATATTTTACAGTGGCTCAAAAGTTTGCTGTCAATATTTTAGCGAGCAATCAAGAACACTTATGTACGCTATTTTCAAGTAAAATCCCAGATCGTTTCGCCCAGGCTAAATGGTCAACTTCTGCTTTAGGTCTACCGGTTTTACATGATACTGCTGCCATTTTACAATGCAAAACATCTCAGCAAATCGATGCTGGAGATCATACGATATTTATCGGGCAGGTCCTAGAAATTGAGAATGCACAGAAGGAACCCTTACTATATCATCGCAGACATATTGGAGAAATCCCGAATAGTTTTTATGAATAGGCTATTGCCAGAAGAATATACGCAAAACCAGGATGATTCATCGTAATCATCCTGGTTTTTGACGTATTTTTCTGCTCTTTATCGAAATAATAAGCTTGATTGATGAAAAAGTAATTGATGGGGGTGTATTACAAATGTTTAAAAAAGTTCTATACATGATGCCTATTATTTTTTTATTTTCGGCAAATGAATGGGTAACTGCAAATTTCCAAACCTCCCCCCCTTCATTTGAGGAAAAATTCGCTGAAGGTGGATATAAATCCGCGGAAGAGTCCGTTAAAGAATTTGAAAATCGTTGTAAATGTAAGGTAAAGTTACCTCAAATTACGCCACCGATTTCCTTCACACATCAATTTGGGAAATTTTACGAAGATAAAAAATTTAACATGAATGATGCTTTAAGTATCATGTTTGTTAATAACGAAATAAAAGAAAATATTTATAAAATTGAGATTCGATCAATAGAGAACAAAATAAACTTCAAAGACAAATTGAACTTTAAAGGTAAAGAGTTTACTCTTCAAGATGGTACAAAAGCGATTTATTTTGAAGACCAACTATTTAACTTTTTTGTCTTTGAAAAAAACAATTTGCAATATTTACTAGGTATTTATAAAGAGACCACTAACACTGATACACCTCACACATTAGTTAAAATAGCTAACTCTATAAATAACCTAGCTAAGGATAGTTAGTTCAGCATTGTCTAAACATAAAATGGCCACACCTAAACGAAGGAAATAATTTTTGTGGCCTCCAATACAGTTTACTTTTTCTGTGGAAATCTTTGCTTTTCAAGTCTGTTAATTTGCACAATGACACCATCTTGAATCGTAATTTGTACTTCTCCAAACTCCAAATTTTGAATCGCCTTTGCAATTGCCTCTAGTTTTTTGTCATCTACCTTTGCCTGTTGAGTCATCCGATACACCCCTTCTTTTAACATATTTTGAAGCCAACACGTCAATCATAGCCCACTTTTCCCTTAGATAGCTCTGTTGGATTTGACCTACAATTTTTGTTATCAAGCTTCTTTTTAGGCCAAGTTGTCGGTATTTCGTTTCTTGCAAATAATTCTATAATTCAGAAAACCTATTGTCAATATAAATATTACAAAACTTAGTTGTTTACTAAGGAATAAAGAAATATGAAGTATGTCTATAGTTATGCCAGTAAGTATCACTTTAGACTTCACGAGGCAAAAATAAAAACTGCGCAGATCAATTAGCCTCTACACAGTTTTTGTTTTAATCATTTTATAAAAGATCCATTAATGCTTTCGCTGTCTTTTGCTTGCCCATAACCTTTATCGGTTCACCTTTAGCCGGTACAATCCAGTGTGGCTCATCTCCACCATATAAAGATTGTGAGCTATTAGCTACCATAAACTGAGCGTTGGCTGTTTCCATCCGTAGATGTGCGCGGGACAGTAAAAATTCCTCATCATCTGTTGCCTCAAGTTTAAAGCCTACTAATGTAACTTTTGGCTGCCACCCTTTAATTTGACCTAATACTTTAGGCGCCTTTTTAAAGTGAATGATAGGTGGCTCGTCAGATGGCATTTTACCTGATTCCTCTATTAAATTCCCCGATTGGTCATACACTTTGTCAATGAGCCAATCAGAACCTGCAGCTGCCATAATCACGATATCCACATGCTCTTCCTGAACAGCATGTCGAACTTTCTCACCTAAATCTTCAATACCTTCAAATCGAATGGTACGCATTTTATCTTTATTCGTAGGAAGCTGAGCGAAATAACCATGCATGTACAATACGTTTGCCCCAGCCTCTAGTGCCGCTTCAGCTAAATAACAGCCCATCGACCCTTTCGATAAATTCGTATGCCCACGCACACGATCCCATTTTTCAAGTGTTCCCCCACTTGTAATGAGTACGGTCTTACCTCGTAATGTCCCCATACACTCACCTTTTTTCTAATCAATTTCGCCTTGGCGTAATTGTAGCTGTCGCTTTGCTTTCGCTACAAAAACATTTGCTGAATGAAAATAAATATACAAATACTATTTTAACGTAATGCTATGTTATGCTTCAATGTTGTTTTTAAAAGGGTAGCGTTAAATCAATACTATTTCATATTTTGCTCTTTTAACCAGGAACTTAATATCTCAGCAAATTTCTTCGTCACTGGTGATGCCTGATTTTTCATAGCTATTCCTATTGTGCGATAGCCACCTTGTTTTAAAGGTATAGCTTTTATCGTAGGAGGTAAGTTATACGTCACTAATTTCGGTAAAATACTAATTCCAAGTTGGTGAGCAATCATCGAAATAATCCCTACCTCTTCTGATAGTTCAAAGCGAATATTTGGCTTTACGTGATATTGCTCTAACAGTTCTTTTACATCATTAGTGCCTTTATATGAAGTCATGATAAATGGCATGTCTTCTAGTTCAACAATATCAATCTCGGCTTTATTATAAAGTGGACTTTTATCGGAGACAATACACAGCAATGGATCCTGCTGAAGTTCGGTAAATTGAAACTGCTTAGTTTTTTGACCATTTAAAAATCCTGCATCAACCTCTCCACTCAATAGCCATTGTTCAATTTCATAATAATCTCCCTCGCGCAATTCGACTTGGATACCCGGAAATTGATTGTCCATAATACGAACAATTTCCGGCATCCAGTTTGAAGAAATACTTGAAATTACACCAATTCTCACTTTCCCTCGAGTAACGCCAAGTATGTGTGCGGCTTCTTGCTGTAACAGTTCTTGTGCATCGAGGACATGTCTCATTGCCCTTAGCATAGTATTACCTTCACTCGTTAACGTGACACCTGCTCGACTTCTGTGAATGAGTGCAAAGTCGAACTCCTTTTCTAAGCTTGAAACAGCATGGCTTACAGCAGATTGGGTTAATCCTAATGCATCTGCTGCTTTTGTAAAGCTAGCTACCTCAGCCACTTTATTCAAAATCTCATATTTGACTAAACTCATCGTCTTGGCCTCTATATACATGAATTTTTTTAATACTAACCATTATAAACATTCGTTTTACTAATCACAACACAAGATATATAGTAAATTTTAGAATAAAAACTGTTTTAGTACACAGATTGTAGGTGAGCATAATGAGTATCCAAGGAAAAGCAAATTTATTGATGGTTATAGTGACAATGTTCTGGGGCTTATCTTATACTTTTATGGTAATGGGGCTTGAAACATTAGCTGTTTATAATGTGGTGGCATTGCGTTGTATCATCGCATTTTTCGTAGCAGGTATTATCTTTTATAAACGCATGATTAAAGTCGATGTTAAAACATTAAAATATGCAGCTATACAAGGGTTTCTATTATTCATTGTGTTCGTTCTAAGCTTATTCGGACTAGAAACAACATCGGTATCAAATGCTGGTTTTATTTTAAGTCTAACAGTTATCTTAGTGCCTATTTTCAGCAGTTTTATTGAAAAGAAACTACCTTCAAGAGCAGTTAGCTTTGCGATTATTTGCACAATGATTGGGATTACAGTTTTAACGGCACATGGTTCATTTGCCTTTCAAAAAGGGGATATTTTAATAGCCATCGCTGCACTATGTTATTCGTTTTATTTACTGTTAAACAGTACATTTACACGGAGCGTTGAATCAATTTCTTATGGCATTTACCAGCTTGGTTTTGCTGGACTTTATGCGCTCGTATTAACATTCATTTTCGAAACACCAACACTTCCAAATACAACGACTTCTTGGATTGCTATTATAGGACTTGGTGTCATTTGTAGTGCATTTTGCTTCGTAGGTCAAACTGTTGCACAACAGTTTACCTCTGCTACACATACAGGACTAATATTTTCCTTAGAGCCAATTTTCGCAGCGATGTTTGCCATGATGTTTATTGGTGAAGGAATAACGGTAAAAATAGTAATTGGTGGTAGCTTTATTCTAATTGGTAATCTTGTTGCCCAATTAGAGCATCTTCATGTTTTACGCTTTATTAAAAAACATGAACATGAAAAAGCTATAAATTAATTCTTACAACACAAATAAACAGAGTGATGCATGTGCACTCACTCTGTTTATTTTATAACTTACTTATTGTTCAAAAGGAAACTCTCCCTGTCATACGTGAATCAATACGAATAACCCAATCATCTTACTATACATTATGTCGTCATAGGTTCAGTTGAATGCTCAGCAAATAATACGATGACACCCTGTTCAACGAGATGAGCATAGTAAGCTGTTTGACCTTCTGTAAGATCAAATCGCTTAAATCCTTCTTTTACAGCCGATTCACCGGTAAACCAAGACTTAATTTGATCAACCCAATTCCCAACCTCCTGTGTTTTAACATTTGCATCCCATTTTACACCTTCAAATTTACTTGGATCCTTTGCAATAACGTAAATATCCTCTATATGATATGCATCTAATCGCATACTTTCTAAAATATGAAGCATTTCTTCCCTTGTATGGGCCACTTCAATTTTTGGGTTTTGTTCATTTATCATGCTCAATTCCTCCTAATTTGTATGGCTTACTTGGTATATACCCTTCCTATTCCAGAAAAAAACCTTTTTACCTATTCTTTTAACGAACTGTAATATTTGTAGTATCTTTGTGATACATCTTCACCTTTTGAAACATTGCTCTTAAACTTACATGAAATATCAAAAAATAGGCAACGGAAGTGAATTAAGAAATCCCATCGCCTATCATTTAATTGTGGTTATTGATGTCCGAGGAAGGCTTTCAGCATCCATGTATGCTTTTCTAGGGACTGATACATAGCATTTAGTATATCCTCTGTTCGATCGTCCCCTTCTTCTGCCGCAAGCTCCATTGTTGAATTTAAAGCTTTCATAAGTGTTTGGAAATCGGCAATGGTTGTAGCCACCATTTCCTCTGTCGTCTCATTCCCTTTTGCTTCCTCTACAAAGGACAGCTCAAGATGTTCTTTTAACGTAGCAACTGGTTTTCCATCTTTCGAAAGAATACGTTCTGCAATTTCATCTAGATTTAACGTTGTTTCATTATATAATTCTTCAAATTTTGCATGTAGTGTAAAGAAAGCATTCCCCGTCACATACCAATGATAATTGTGCAATTTCGTATAAAGTACAGACCATGTAGCGACAAGTTTATTCAATTGTTTGTTTAAGTTTTGTGACATTATTTCTCCTCCAATGTGCCAGTTTGTTCTAGCCATTAGTATGCGTTGCAAAGTATGCTTGCTATACACACATTTTTTCATTGAAAAAAATTCTAAGGTCATCTGTAGATACAAAAAAATACAAAACCAAAACATTTTCCGCTACATAGCCAGTCCTAAAAAACAGATGGATTACATCAATTGGACGTTTAAAAATCACAACAAACATAATAAGAGATTGTCATTATAATTAGGTTACTTTAGTTCCTTACGAATTTCTTTTATTTTTGTCACTGGAAGTTTTGAAACCTCAGCAATCCACTCATCGTCCGCACCCGTTTCAATCAAACCACTGATTATTTGTTTAATGGTTTGTTCAATTCCTTGTTCAATTCCTTGTTCAATTCCTTGTTCAATTCCTTCCTGTCTTTCTAATTCCAAAACTCCAGCAAGTGTCAGATGCAAAATCTCTTCCTCCCCTCTTTTCCCTTTCAGATCTCTTCCAAGCTGCCCAAACATATTTTTTGTAGTTTCATTTGTTTATCAACATTAGTGTTTAGATCTAATACTTTTTAATTATTTTAGTTCCTTACGAACTTCTTTTATCTTTGTCACCGGAAGCTTTGAAACTTCTGCAATCCACTCATCGTCAGCACCCGTTTCAATCAAACCACTGATTATTTGTTTAATGGTTTGTTCAATTCCTTGTTCAATTCCTTGTTCAATTCCTTCCTGTCTTTCTAATTCCAAAACTCCAGCAAGTGTCGGCGGTAAATCTTCTTTATTTAGATGCAAAATTTCTTCCTCCCCTTTAATTTCGTCTTTTACATCTCTTAAAAGCTGCTCAGACATAGATTTTGGTATCTTTAATAAATAATCAATAAAGTAAAGAAGCGCACGTATCTCGGTGCGTTCAACATTACTTAATAACCATACTTCTCTTAGTAATGCTCTTTTGTAAGCACTACGATGGCTCATTTCGTTTTTTGTTTGATTTAAATAAATTGATGCTAGTAAAGCTTTACTAAACAACTTCGGTGATTTTTTCAATTCTTCTTCATCAAAATCTGACACGACAAACTTGTTAAATGTATAAGTTATTTCTGTACCATAATACTTTTCATGATACTGATTCGTGCTTTTGGTACTCGTATCTGTAAAAATGGCAATTGCCACAATCTTCTTACCATAACGATCACTGATACGATAAAAATACTCAAACATTCGCTTCGCAAAATGCACTTCATCTACTGCTTGTATCTCTGTATGGACAAGGATCCATTGCTCTGCCCCACTCTTTAGATGAACCTTCGCAATTTGATCAGCTACCTTGCGCCCTTGACGATGTTCAATAATTTCTTTGAAAAGCTCTTGCTGTAAAAACTCCACTTGCATAGAAAAATCCACTTCTGCATGTAAGTCTGGCAAAAAGAACAACAAAAAATCTTCAAACAAATCCGCAATCAACTTCTTCCATAGATTATCTTGATTCACTTGACTAAGCTTATACACATCTGGTTTCTCCCAAACTAACTGCATTATAACTACATCCCCCCTTTAACTTTAAATCCATTATAGCTATTACGAACATAAGTTTCTACTCTATTGTTATATTTTTAAGAACATTGAAACTATTTTCTATAATTATTTCACTTTCCGAAATAGTTTCGTTATAATGGAATCACTTACTAAAAAGGGGTGTTAATTAATGGAGGTATTGCCATTACGAAAAGATGTACCAGTAGAACAAACATGGGATTTAACAGTTTTACTTGAAAATGACGCGGATTTTGAACCTGCTCTAGCGAAGCTTGTGGAAGATGCAAAAAATTTCGAAAGCACATATCAAGGTACAATTACGGATGCTCAAAAGGTAATTGATGTTATAACAGCTTATGAAGTACTATATGAAAGCATAATTCCTATTGGTACTTATGCAAGTTTAAATAATCAAGCTGATCATACAGATAACGCAGCCCAAATGCGTGCTGCAAAATATGGAACAGCAGTCGGAAAAATAAGTAGTACAATTTCTTTTGTACGCAGTGAATTACTAGCACTAGATGAGTCTATTTTAGAAGAAGCTGCTACATTAAGCCCTAATTATAAAGTCTATATAGAAGAATTATTAAAACAAAAGCCTCATCAGCTACATCCAGAAGTAGAAAAAGCATTAGCTGCATTTAGTTCTACTTTTGATGCACCATATGAAACGTACAATACGACAAAGCTTGTAGATATGCATTTTGGAGAGTTTGAGGCCAATGGCGAAAAACATCCACTTAGTTTTGTATTATACGAAAATGATTGGGAGTTTGACGCTGATACAAATGTTCGCCGTGCAGCTTTCCAAGCATTTTCGAATAAGTTGCGCGATTATCAGCACACAACTGCAAAAATTTATAATACACACATTCAACAGGAAAAAACTATAGCTGATTTACGAGGTTTTGATTCTGTCATTGACTATTTATTATTTGATCAAGATGTTGATCGTACGCTTTATAATCGTCAAATAGATCTGATTACGAAAGAGCTTGCTCCACATATGCGCCGCTACGCAAAGCTTATTCAACAAGCAAACGGCATTGAAAAAATGACATTTGCTGATTTAAAGATTGCGCTTGATTCAGACTATGATCCGAAATTAACAATGGCTGAAGCAAAAGAATATGTTGAAAAAGCATTAGACGTTATGGGTGAAAGTTACAAAGAGATGCTCGAAAAGGCGTTTAACGAACGCTGGATTGATTATGCACCTAACAAAGGAAAATCGACTGGGGCATTCTGTTCAAGTCCATATGGTAGTCATCCGTATATTTTAATGTCTTGGAATGAACGTATGAATGAGGTATTCACTTTAATTCATGAGCTTGGGCACGCAGGTCATTTTGTGAATGCACATGCCCATCAATCCTATTTTAACAGTCGTCCTTCGTTATACTTTATCGAGGCACCATCAACAATGAATGAAATGCTACTAGCTAATTATTTATTAACCCATAACGATGATCTTCGCTTCAAACGTTGGGTAATTTCAAATATTGTATCCAAAACGTATTATCATAACTTCGTCACACACTTACTAGAGGCAGCTTATCAGCGAAAAGTATATGAATTAATCGACGCTGGCGAAGCTGTGAATGCTACTGTTTTAAATCAATTAAAACGCTCCGTATTAGAAGATTTCTGGGGTGACACTGTCGATATTACCGAGGGAGCAGAGCTTACTTGGATGCGCCAACCACACTATTATATGGGCCTATATCCATACACATATAGCGCTGGCTTAACAATTTCTACACAAGTATCTAAGCGTATCTTAAAAGAAGGTAAAACGGCTGTCGATGAATGGTTAACAGTCCTTCAAGCTGGAGGTACGAAATCACCTGTAGAGCTAGCTCAAATGGCGGGTGTAGATGTTACAACAGACCAGCCGCTTCGAGATACGATTGCTTATATTGGTCACCTTATTGATGAGCTTGAACGATTAACGACAGAAATGGAAGCTGTCAAAGGCTAAACAAAGTAAGAACCATCTATGCTATTTCTAAAGCGTAGATGGTTTTCTTTTTTTAGTTCTAAGCAGGAAAATACATACATATACTAGAATCAGGCCGTCCCTCCATGTTTTTTGATATTTCTAAATAGACAATCATTTTTCTTCATACAAATGTACCGTTATTATTAATTGTATGCAATTTATTTAGCAAAATTCTACTAACAATTTTCAAAGGAAGTGTTTCTAATTATGGTAAAACGTAATGATCCATGCCCATGCGGTAGCGGCAAAAAATATAAAAAATGTTGTGAAGGTAAACAACAGGTTACCGTAGAAGCTGTAGCAATCGAAGAATTAGAGCGTGTACTACAAACATTTTACTTAGAATATCCTGAACGTAAAGATGTTCGTGCCTATATAGAGCATGTAGGTACATGGCAGCCTAAATTAGAGAGCGTACTACAAAGAGAGCTGATTGAGGCGATCGCGTTAGACGACTTCTTCTTCCATCAAGAACCATCTATTTGGAAAGGTTACTTAAAGAAAACAAAGAAAAAAACGGTAAGACCTTCTACGGTAAAAGTGTTAGAAGGCTGGTCACAACCTCGTCTATTTATTGGTTCCGTGTCAGTTGTAGAAGAAAAATATTTCAAGGCTACACACGTGTTAACAAATGAAGAGATTAATATTCGTCGTGAAAATGACAAACCAATCCCTGAAGGTATGCATGTCTTTGCATTCATCTTACCAGATGGTACAAAAAAATCAGAGCATTATTTAGCTGTATCAACGCTTATCTTCTTCCCAGAAGATCATGCTAAAGTATTTGAGCAATTTAAGAAAAATTTTGAGGCTTCCGAGAAGAAGGCTGGAGCATTCTTAAAAGAAGAGCATTTATCCTTCTGGGAATTACTTGTGTCAAACGGTTATAAAGGTGAGGAGTTCACGAACTTTGAGAGCAATGTAATCACTCAGGTTAAAGATTTCCTTGAGCAAAATGAGCGTGAAACAGCTCCTTTGTTAGAGCTTTTAGAGGACTATTTAATTGAAGGACAACCATCTGCGCGCAAAGAGGCTGCCATTGCTGCCGGCGCGATTCGATATGGTCAAGAAAAAGAGCTATTCGAGCCGTTATCACTGACTGTAAAAGAAATTGCGGCGACGTTCGATATTTCAGCTTCCTCTCTCACAAAATACTACCAAGACTTAAGTAGCTATGCTGCAGCTAAATAATGCTTAAAATAGCGCTACACACTCTAAATAATTTAGAGTGTGTAGCGCATTTTGATTACCATAGAAAAAAGCTACATTTATTATCGGCAATGTGCCAACAATAAAGTAGCTTTTTCTATGGTAACCAACCAATACTATCTTTTCCGAACATATTGTTATTTATGCATCGAATTTAGTAAATATGATTATTTATTGAGCAAAAAATGAAATAAGCTTTACTTTATTTAAACATAGTCTGTTTAGTTCCTATGATTACTTTGCCATTGTTGTAAAACATTTCCGAAATGGTATAAAACATTATTTACTATACACCTTCAAGAGCTCTTCTCCGAGAAATTGTAGTCGCTCTCCTACAGTGCAAGCTTCAATACAGAAACGGTGAGCTCCGGGTTTACCACGATCTTTACGTAATTGCTTGATGACTAAACAATCAGCACAATACGTATCATGTAGTTCATCAATATCTTTCATAACCGTCACTTTATCCAAATTGAACTCTCGCTCCTTTCACGTCCAAATTTCGCTTCTTACTATTATGAAGTGAACATTTTGAACAAGCAACTATTTTGTTTATCCATATTTAACTTCTTTCAGCAGGTGTCCAAACACCCGCTGAAAGAAGTTAAAGCCTCCGGCGGATGTCACGGAATCGGAAAGGAGTTCACACAGGATGTTAACCTAAGATCATCGCATCCATGCGATAACGGCTAACTGACCTGCATCGGTAAAAACGCCACGTCCTGTGGCATTACCGAAATGACCGACATCGTGTCGGCCCTCATGCAGGCCTAAGCACAAAGCCGATTCCGGACGCAATTATGCGGAGGCATAATTGATCATCAACTAAGATATTGTGAAAAAGCACTATTGATGTACAATTAATGTAAAATCTAAATCAAAAAGTAGGGATTTTATTTATGTTAGAAGTATACATTGATGCTGCTAGTGCAGGAAATCCTGGCCCCAGTGGTATTGGGATATTTATTAAAGGAGAAGGCCATCATATACAAATCAGTGAGTATATAGGGCAAACAAATAACCACATTGCCGAGTTTACTGCCTTAGTACGTGGGCTTGAGGAAGCACGAAAGCTTAGTTCAAACCTAGTCTCAGTGCGCTCAGATTCAAAAATTGTTGTAGCCTCTATGGAAAAAGAATATGTGAAAAATGAGGAATTTAAACCTTATCTTGAGCAGGCACTTACACTTGTGAGTAACTTCGATTTATTTTTCATCAAATGGGTTCCAGATACGCAAAATAAAGCAGCAGATGCACTTGCACGTAAAGCCATTCAAAAAGAAAAAAATTAAACAACGGGGACTGTCCCTTGCCTTTCCAAGAGTCGGTCTCCTCCCTTCACTTCATTCAGATACTTAATATCCCCCAATATTTCATTTTTATCATTTTCGTTTTCATATATAAACAAAATATATGCTCATAAGGAACCGCATAGGAATCGCCAAGTCCTCATCCAATTAACTTACATACATGGCATATATAAATAAATAACTCCCCTGATTTTTGATGATGAGCCATAAATCAATATATTTTCCAATTATTATTAGTATAATTTGTATCTTTAATGTTATTTTATTGACATACTATTGTAATATTACAATGTTAATATCATATATATATTAAGCTTTTAAAGTTTTTAGGAGGATACATATTATGAAAAAGAATAAAAAGTATAGATGGGGATTGAAATTAGCTACATTGGCCTTAAGTTCATCTGTACTTTTTTCAACAATTGACACAGCATCAGCAGCAACTTATACAGTAAAATCTGGTGATTCTTTATGGAAGATTGCCAATCAGTACGGTGTTACTTATCAAACATTGATGAAATGGAATAACTTATCTTCTACGACAATTCGCGTTGGACAAAAGTTAAACCTTAATACCCCACTCACATCAGGAACAATATCAACACCTACACCTAAGCCTACAGCTGCACCTAAACCAACAGTTACAGTTACACCAAAACCAACAACTAACCTAGTGCAAGTTGCTAAAAAACAATTAGGCGTAAAATATACATTTGGTGGAAGTAAACCGAGTACAGGTTTTGATTGCTCAGGCTATGTCACATACGTATATAATAATGCTGGTATATCGACAGCTCGTAAGTCTGCAGCAGGTTTTTACAGTACAGCTAAAAAAGTAAGTTCACCTCAAGTAGGTGACCTAGTATTCTTTGCTAATACATATAAAGCTGGTATTTCTCATGTAGGCATTTATATTGGAAATAGTCAAATGATTAGCGCAAGTAACGGTGGTGTTTCTATTGCTAACATTAATAGCTCTTATTGGAAAACACACTTTGCTGGATATGGTCGTATATAGTGAATAAAAAAACAGATGGATTGCCCGAGGGCACTGAAAAAGTCTAGATCTTCTCACATTGCGAGGTATTCAACGATTAAATCGTTGAATACCCCGCTTTTTTCATTTGGCACTGCGACTCTACTGTTGTTTTCCGAAGCATTCCGCTCGCTTTCCGCGAGCGAGCGCCGAGCCTCCTCCTACGCTTCGCTTCGTGCGGGGTCTCGTCTGTCTCGCTTTCCCACAGGAGTCGAGCGATGCTTCTCCAAACAACGCAATGTATCACACTATTATTTTAGTCACGCTTTTCTTTATAATAAAAGAATTAATGTGCAGGTGATGCCTCCGATGATTTCAAATCAAGAAACCCTTAATGTAAGTCCATACATGGCGATCTACGATATTGTTGTGCCAAAAGATAATATACTTCGCCAAATCAATGAACTTATTGATTTTTCATTCATTTTAGAAGAGTTAAAAACAAAATATTGTGTAGACAATGGACGTAATGCCATTCCTCTTGAGTACTTATTATTAAAAGTCGGATACACATGCCGAACAAGAGGCATTTCAAAATACGGAAGCATTTAAGCAATTAGCCGCAAATCGCTACAAAGTAGAAGCGAAGAATAGTGGATTAAAAAACGGACACGGGTACGATACGGCATCGACTGCGGGTCTATTTGGCATGGAAATTCAAGGTGCTACAACGATATTCGCTGTCAATTTGAAACGGATATTAACGCTACTAAACGAAAATGAATAAGGAATAGAGACAGAAATAAGGCACTTCCTGTTCAAAATTGAACAAGAAGTGCCTTATTTTTATCTGAAAAAGGTTCGCTTTTATGAAAACGTAAGTTTTTCAGTGCCCTTGGGATGCCCCAACTGTTTTTTTTTCTTTATACATGGCTACTTTTTTTAAAATCAATTATGCCTCGGCATAATTGCGTCCGGAATCGACTTTGTGCTTAGGCCAGCGTGAGGGCCGACACGATGTCGGTCATTTCGGTAATGCCACAGGACGTGGCGTTCTTAGACTGAGTTCCTCTATTTCAGCATGTTTTTGGACACCCGCTGAAAAGGAACTTAAATCAACATTCATCTCACTACCTATAGATGTGGGATACTTCTGCTGAAAGAAGCTAAACGCATTAAATAAATGATAAAGACTACAACTAGCGAGCCTGCTCCAGTTAGATATACAGAAGAATAGCCTGCTTGCACGGCCACCATTCCTAAAATATAAGAGCCAAGCGCAATACCAATGTCAAACATCGTAAAGAACGTTGCTGTTGCATAACCACTGCGTGTATGTGAAGTAGACTGTATAGCTAATGCTTGTAAGCTTGTAGTTACTGCCCCATAGCCAAATCCAATAAAGATGGCTGCAAATAAAAATAATGCTGGTCCTGAGACAAATGCGAGCATAACAAGACCGATTGCAAAGAGTATAATACCAGGTATAATAACAAACTGCGGCCCTTTTGTATCATAAAGTTTGCCTGTATATGGACGTGTAATAAGCATTGCTGCTGCAAAAACTGCATAAAATAGACTCGCTACAGCCATTAAATCTTTTTGCTGTGCGTAGACTGATAAAAACGATAAAACACTCGAATATGAAAAAGCTACTAAACTAGCAATCGCCGCAACTGGAAGTGCACGACGTTCAAATAAATCATCAAATTTAAATGTCAATTTACCCTGATGTTCAGGCTTGGATAGATCATCAGTTTTTATCGTTACAGCTAGGATGCCACCTGCTAATATACAAATACTCATCACAATAAATAATACATTGAAGCTACTATATTGAATAAGCAGCAAACCGATAAATGGTCCAATAACTACTGCTAAGTTAGTAGACATTGCAAAATAGCCTAGACCTGCACCCTTTCGTTTGGCTGGCACTATATCTGCTGCTAAAGAGCCAGCTGCTGTTGTAATAATACTAAAGAAAATCCCTTGAATAAAACGTAGTCCTAGTAAAAGTCCAAAAGGATGAATAAATAAATATAAAACTGTACATAAAAAATAGCCTATAATTGAAATAACTAAAAGCTTTTTCTTCCCAAAAACATCTAATAATTTACCCGAAAAGGGACGAACGATAATGGCTGATAATAAAAATCCTGATATTAACAATCCCGCTTCCCTGTCCGTCTGGTGCAACTCACCAATCGCATATAGAGGCAAAGTCGTTACCAATCCATAAAAAACAAAAAATACCGAGATATTTGTTAAAAAGAGACTAATAAACCGCTTCGTCCATATTTTTGTATTCCCCTCTTGCTGCACGTCTATCAACCTTTCATTTTTTCCAATAAAATTATAAATTGCTGTTGTTCCTCGTCAGTCAATGCC
Source organism: Lysinibacillus sp. CTST325 (assembly GCF_054665055.1). NCBI lineage: Bacteria > Bacillati > Bacillota > Bacilli > Caryophanales > Bacillaceae > Lysinibacillus > Lysinibacillus sp. CTST325. Next base: position 306,969 of record NZ_BAAFHO010000005.1, read on the forward strand.
CCTACCATTTCTTCCTCAAAAACTAAGATAGTTTTAGTGATAGCAGGCAAATGTTCCTCTGCATATGGTGATAAGGTAACGATTTTTTCACGTTTATCTTCACCATCAATTTTAAGCACCCAACCTAAAGTCTCGAGTCGAGTAATTGCTCTAGTTATACTCGGTGCCTCAACGTTTAAATACTTCCAAATTTGTGTTAATGTCATTGGCCCATGATTATGTAAGCAATATAAAATAGCCCATTGTGAGCTATACAAGTTGTGCTGTTTCAGTACTTCATTTAAACAATTCGTTAAATAACGACTTTTTTGGAATAAAGCATGAAATATAGGATTCATGTTATTGTCCTCCTGAATTTATTTATTTACCTAGCTAAACAAATACTATACGCTTCATTTTTTTCGTTGTAAAGCAAGTTGTTTGAAGTTTTGATGGCGTATATTTTAGGAGAAATGATCCACAGCCTACTGACATATGATACATTCATTCTCCGGCGCACTAACTATCAGAAGGGAATTTTTTGAAAGTGTCGAATTAAGCTAATAGATTACAAATAAAAGGAGATGGAAGCATGGGGAAAAAGGTATTAATACTAGCAGGAGACGCAGTTGAAGCTTTAGAAATTTTTTATCCTTATTACCGTTGTCTTGAGGCTGGCTATGATGTAACGATTGCAGCACCATCCGCAAAGAAATTACAAACTGTATTGCACGATTTTGTTGATGGTGTCGATACATACATCGAGCGTACAGCATACGGCTTAGAAGCACACTCATCCTTTGCAGAAGTAGATCCAGCACAATTTGACGGACTCATCATTCCTGGTGGACGAGCGCCAGAATACATTCGTTTAAATGAACATGTTCCAGCACTAGTGAGCCATTTCTTTGAAACAAATAAACCAATCGCTGCTGTATGTCATGCAGTTCAAATTTTCGCGACCATTCCAGAAATACTGAAAGGGCGTGAACTAACAGCCTATATTGCATGCAAGCCCGAAGTTCAAGTAGCTGGAGCGACGTATATCGATACTAATCTTCACACAGACGGCAATTTAATTAGTGGTCATGCATGGCCAGATTTACCTGGATTAATGCGAGAATTTATTCAAAAGCTAGAAAGCTAACGCAATGAGGATGCCTGTAATTAGGCATCCTCTTATTTCATGGAGTGGTTTCTTGGAATTCAATTTTCACCACTTTATTTGTATTGGTTACATATTTGATTCGAACATATACGCCGAATTCCTTGTCACTTTGTTTTAGCCAAAGTTTAAATTTTTCAATAGTGGCGTCTTCAATAACCTCCCTTCCCTCATGCAAATAATCGAGGATTTTTGCTTGAGGGTATTTTGCATGTGTCTCTTTTATCGCTACTTTTCCCCACTGAGCATGGGCTGGTATTCCTTGTTGAGCATAAGTAATTGTTGGGATGTTTATGAATACAGCAAACAATCCAAGAAAAATGCCAAGTTTCACACAAAATTTCCGCAAGTTAATCAACCTTTCATATTCTTTTGGTATAAAGTAGCCAAAACAGCAAAAAATAAGTGCTCCTTAAGTATTCTTAACCTTAAGGAGCAGTTTTCGTTATCTTTTTTTACTGGATTGTTTTGGTTGTTGAGGATTGTTATGAATTACTTGATTAAATTCTGCTGAATATTCTTCACGATCATTTCTTTTATGTGTATCTTCTTTCTTTTTCTTTTTGAAGCTTGTTTTATTCTTCTTTGCCATTATTTAAGCCTCCATATTTAGGTTACTTGTTTTTGTTGGACTGCTGATTTTTCTTATGGTTCGTTTTATTATCTTTATTTTTTGCTTTCGCATCAAACTCTGCAGCGAATTCTTCATTGAGGTTGTCATTCGGGTTATTGTTATTACTATTTGATTTGTCGAGGTCTATTTTTTTGTAGGTATCAAAGGGATTATGCGTTCTAACATTCATGGTTTTATTGTTGTTTTTGTTGTTTCTGTTGGTGTTTCTATTGGCCACGGATATTCACCTCCTACATGTAATTTGCTCAGGATAGAAGGTTTTATGCTTTGGGGATTACTGCAGGCATTACTAAAAGGTTTCCAGTCCAATCATTTTCGCCTTGGCGTAATTGTAGCTGACGCTTCGCTTTCGCACAAATAAATTGCCACAGGTCGTGGTGTTCTTAGACTGAATTCCTTTATTTCTGTAGGTGTTTGGAAAAAGGATCCGCATCTGCATTCATCTCACCACCTTTATAGGTAGAACTCTTCTACTGAATGAAGATAAAAAAAATGCACATCACTAATTTTAATTAGTAATGTACATTGTATTTAGACAATCGTATATTCAGTTATATTTAATAATGCACCGACTGCACCTGAAAAACCGTGGTCATTAATAAAGACTGGTGTATGCTTTTTCGTACGTGTGTAATTGGCAATAACTCGTGTAAGATGATCATTATTACTTAAAGTTGAACCGATATAAACAATATGTTGAGCATTTTTTTCTTCAGCATATTGAATACTAAGTGTCGTAATAACCTCACCGACAAGTCCTTGTACAGTTGCGATAATATCTTCTGTTGGATGTTTGACAGACTCTGTAATACCAACTTTCCCAAAATTACTAGCTGTCAATTTCCCATCAATAGGCGTGTCCATCCCTTGATAAATATCCTTTACAAGTAAATCAATTTCGTCTCGATTACCCTTAGAGGCCCGTTCTCTTATTTCATTATAATCAGTGATGCCAGTTGTAAGCGCTGACAATCCAATCAATGTTCCACCACCAACGCCTGTTCCACCAACACGAACATGTGTATTATCTTCCATATAATGAATTGAAGTACCAGTACCAATATTAGTAATCATACTTCGCTCGAAGAAGTAACCCTCTTTATGCAATAAAAATCGAACGCCCTTCAATGTGGCTTCAAACTCTACTATATAATGAATCGATTTCATTGTTTTGATGACATCCAGTAATTGTTCTGTACGCCCTCCCGTAACACCAATATCCTCAATGTCTGGATGATTAATAATCCAATTCTGCACTGCTAGCAAATCATTTGACGGGAAAGTTATTAAAACGAGCTCATTATGCTCATCTAAATAAGCAACTTTTGTCAATGTTCCGCCTGCATCAATACCTATAGCCTTTGGCATACCATTCTCCTTTGACTTTACGTACAATCTCTATTTCAGATGGTGAGATATATACTAGATTTTGCTTGTATTCAAGAGGCGATTAGAAGCCAGTTGAATAACGTTCATGCCTCCACAAATGTCACGGATTTTGCAAGGAGTTATTATGCCAAAATCCGATGTATTGTATTTCAGTACCGAAAGCAAATTAACAACTACAAATGTCTTCTGCGTGAAAGCAAAGCGTCAGCTACAATTACTCGAAAAGTGAAGTTGTATCTCTGTCCTTCCTAAACTTTAACGCTGTTGAAAAAAATGTGCAATAACTTAGCAAACTTTCATGAAAAAAAGACGAAAAATATCAATTTTTTTCTATTAATCACACGATTTTAGTCGCATTTTATAACTTTAACATTATTCTACTATAAAAACAAAAGAAGTGAAAATGCGATAAAACCTATAGTAATTCTATTAATTAATGAGCTGAATATCCACCAACATTCACTAGTTCGCTTCTCGAAATCACTTTTGCCTTTGCTGTGTCCGTCCCTACCTGTAAAAATGGCAACCTCGTTCTCTACACTTTCTTTGACTTAATCTATACCATTTGAAAATAGTTGATTATAAATAGAACAATCTGTTTTATCTTTCATCACTTTTACGATACGATATACTATAGATGTGTTACCATTTGAACGGAGGAATACAAGTGAAAGATCAAAAGAAACTTTATAAAGAAGCGATGCAAGTTTTAAAGGAAACTAGTCGCACTTTTTATATACCGATTACTTTTTTAAAAAATGATTTAAAATTGTCAGTGGCAGCCGCATATTTAGCAATGCGTGCTATAGATGAAATTGAGGATCATGAAAACCTTTCTAATGATCTGAAATTCGATTTACTTACGGCAACAAGCGAGTTATTAAGTGAACCATTTAATGCTGAAGCCTATGAAGCATTATTAGCTCCATATGCAGATCAGTTACCTGAAGTATCTCTTCGTTTAGCAGATTGGCTAACGTTTTGTCCTGAAGGCTCACGTAAAATTGTCCAAGCTTCAACAAGTGAAATGGCATTTGGGATGGCGAAGTGGGCAAAAGCAAACTGGCAGGTGCATACGCGAGAGGATTTAGATGATTATACATACTACGTTGCAGGGCTTGTTGGGACAATGCTGTCCGAGCTTTGGGCGTGGGGTGCAGACATTCAAACAGATCGCGATTTAGCAATTGGCTATGGCCGAGGTCTCCAAGCAGTCAATATTTTACGCAATCAGCATGAGGATATGGATGAGCGCGGAGTAAGTTTCGTTCCTGATGGCTGGACTCGTGAAGATTTATTTGCATATGCGGAGGAAAATCTCGCAAAAGCTGATCTTTATATGAAAGATATTAATAAACGTACGGTATTATTATTCTGTCGTTTACCGCTTGCATTAGCCCATAAAACATTGAAGGCCATGCAAGAAGGCCGTGAAAAAATGTCACGAGCAGAAGTAGAACAAACAGTCGAAGAAGTACAGGGTGACTAAAACCGTTGCCTTAACTTAAATGAACCACCTAGTAAGTATACAGTGGCAATTATAAAATATTTAAACGGCTTGAGCTTTTATTTCAAAAGGCTTAAGCCGTTTCTTCGTTTTTTCGTTCGTTCGTTATTACAAATCCAATGTTTGTTTATCAAGAAAATTTATTCTACAAATTTAATATAAAATGTACTCACTAAAATAATTTCTCACAAGTTTGTCATGCATCACAGTTTTCGGATAGGAACTTGGATTTCAAAGGTAATCTCATTCGGTTTATCGGTAATCGTAATATCAAGATGCATGATTTGCAATGCATCACCAGTGATCTGATAGCTGTTTTTGTTAAGAAAATGAAGTATTTTTCTTAAACTTTCACTACGACTCGACAATAATTCCCCATTGTAACGGATGCACGCAAATAATCCTCCTGGAATCGTCAATTGATATGTATTTGGAATATATTCCTTATTTTTCGCCACGATAAAAATAGTGGAAGGTTCCTCAAAACGTCCCAATTTTAGATTCGTTTCTTCAATAATAATGCCAAGTCTGTTGGTAGCAAGAATCGGTGTCTTCTCCGTAAGCATATTCTCTAAATTCAATACACCATAACAAAGTTCGAAGTTATTATTGATTTTCTCATGTAAGGTAAGTAATCGCCTACTTTTCATTTCGCGGAATATGACTTTTTGAAGTTCATTTTCTCTTTCCACCTGTTCCAAATAGGCAATCTTCTCCCTGATATTTTCTTCCATTTCATTCAATTCTTTCAGATTTGAAACAAGCTCTTCGTGTTTGGTTTTCATAATATCCAACGATTTACTGAAATTACGTTCATTAAGATATTCCTTGATCTCATCTGTAGTCATCCTAAGTTGCCTTAGTTCTTTAATGGTACCCAAAATTTCATACTGAAAAATAGAGTAGTATCGATATCCGGAATGTGAATCGATATATTGTGGCTTGAACAAGTCGATCCGATCATAGTGGCGTAAGGTCTCCGAAGTCAATCCTCGTAGCTTTGCCATTTCACCGATAGTCAGTTTTTCTTTCAATCTGCTTACCTCCTAAAAAATTTATAGACTGCTAAAATTTTTATCGCAGGAGTATAGAAAAACTTACCAAATTCAAAAATTTTCAGGTTTGATTAGTTTACCACACACTCAATAAACTTTATAAAATAAGTGATTCGTTATAGTCTGAATTATTTTCTCGCCTACTTTTATTTCTCCAAATAGATTACCTTCTTAACCCGATAGAATATTCAGCAAAAAAATTTTTACGAACCTCTAATTCAAACTATGCAATTTTTTCTGACTATATGTCAAGTACCATTCTGAACGCTTTATTTCAGATCATCATCCAACCTATTTCGCGTACTTTTTTCTGTTAAACTAGCCTTCTATTCTCTTTCTCTTTTAAGACATAGCTTAGCAAATCTAGCATAATGCGAGCCGCTACTTGCCCCGTCATGCCGGTAGGATCATAGGGAGGCGCCACTTCGACTAAATCGAATCCAATCACTTCTCCCCTTTTTGCAATCCCTTCCAATATTTCGTTTACTTCATCGTAAAGAAGGCCGCCCGGGGAAGGTGTACCCGTCCCAGGAGCGATTGATGGATCCAATCCATCGATATCAATTGTCACATAATATCTTTCTCCAGCTGGTATTTGTTCCAGTACTTCTTCAATCCCCATTTTTCTCATTTGACGTGGAGATAGGATCACGCTTCCATAGTTTCTTGCAGCTTCAACATCCTCTTTTTTACTACTGCTAATTCCACGAATACCTAATTGGAATATTTTCTGTACATGATCCATCTCCGATAAACGGCGGATGCAGTTACCATGGCCAAATCGCATTCCTGAGCGGTGATCTGCCCAATCCAAATGTGCATCAATTTGAATGACATGAAACGGACCTATTTCTTTCAGTCCTTTTCCTACCGCAGCCGTAATAGAGTGGTCTCCTCCTAGAACTACTGGTATAGCTCCTTTCGAAACAATTTTACGGATCGCTTCTTCTGTATTTTCGTGACATTGCATTAGATCTCCATGTACCATATCGACATCGCCGCAGTCCACCACTTTCCAATCTGGTCCGAGATACATGATATCACTTTCAATGTCATAAGCACCTTCTAATCCGAAACTATATAGCGTTGATCCTTCCCTAATTCCCCTCGGTCCCATTCTTGCCCCTGATTTCCATTGGGTACCCATATCATTCGGTACCCCTATGACCGCTACATCGGCATCCAGATGGTCCAAATCTGTGCAAATCGGATATTTACCAAACGTGCATATTCCTGTAAATGGCAAATTTAAAATTTGTTTCTCTTCGTGATTAACCATGATTATTCCCCCCGCTATCATTAAATCTCACGTTATGCTCTGGAACCTTTTAGCGTTTCGTAAGGTTAATGATATGAATGTTTCATTTTCATCTCATAAGTTTTTTGGAACAATTTCAAGTAGTCATCTTTCGATAATTGACGAGAATTTGTAATTGTACACAAATGTTTAAATGCCCCTTCAGCAAGAAATTCGAAATCATCAGGGTTAACATTATCTAAATCCCGGAATTGCGGAATGCCAATTATACTTGCAAGTTCATGTAGCAATACAACACCTTCTTGGGCAATTTCCTCCAAGTTCTTCCCTTCCGCGGTTGCTCCAAGTTTCAACGCAACTGTCGCATGTTTTTCCAGATTGGACGGAATATTATATTCAAATACATGAGGGAGGAAGATGGAGTTTGCCACTCCATGTGGTGTATCATACAGCCCGCCAAGCGGTTCAGCCATTGCATGCACAGCACCTAGGTCGGCGTGCGTAAACGCCATACCTGCTATCAAGCTTCCTACAAGCATGTTTTGCCTTGCTTCTAAATTGTTACCGGTTTCCACAGCGAGTGGAAGATACTTAGCAATGATTTCAATCGCATAAAGACTGAGTGCATCAGAAATCGGTTCAGCAATATTACTCGTGTAAGCTTCGATTGCATGTGTCAATGCATCCATTCCAGTAGCAGCAGTAATGGATTTAGGCAAAGATAGCGTCAATTCAGGGTCCACAATTGCCAATTTCGGCGCTAATTTTATATCAAGTATAGCTTCTTTCTGTTTAGTGACCGTATCTGTGATAACAGACCCTGTCGTCACCTCACTACCAGTCCCCGAAGTAGTTGGGATACAAATAAGAGGTGTAATATCGCGCTCCAACAGATTAAAACCATAGCGATCTTTAAGCTCCCCTTCATGTGTAAAAAGTACCCCGATTGCTTTAGCAGTATCCATTGAACTTCCACCACCAAGACCTAACAACAAATCGATATTTTCGTCTTTAAATTGTTCATAGGCCTTTACGCAATCTACGTCTTTCGGATTCGGTGTAATTTCATCATAAACAAGATAAGGAATCCCTTCCTGTTCCAATGAATCTGTTACCCTTTTTAAAATCCCCGTTTGCGCAAGCCCTTTATCAGTAATGATCAGCGCCTTTTTACCACCTAGCTCTTTCGCTCTTTTCCCGACATTGTTAACTGTCCCGTTACCAAACTCAATAGAAGTCGGTAAATTAAAATTAAAATCCCATACCATCAAACATTTCCCCTTTCAATTTTTCAAATGACCTTATGTTAACAAATTTCTTTTAGGAGATTACTTTGTCTTGTTCTTTAACTTTCAAACCAATTAGTTGGACTGACTTCTAAATTGATATTTATTTGTTTCACTTCCGAAAATTCATCTAAACCGAAAGTACCTAATCCTCGACCGAGTCCGCTCTGCTTATATCCTCCCCAAGGGGCTTCGTTGTAAGCAAGATTGTATGCATTAATGTAAGTAATACCTGCTCTAATTTTTTTAATAACTCGCAAAGCTTTAGCACCATCTTGAGAGAACACCCCAGCTGCAAGACCGTATGGCGTATCATTTGCGAGCTTGATCGCCTCCGCTTCATCTTTGAACTTTTGAACAACTAGCACAGGACCGAATATCTCCTCTTGGACAATTTTCATATCAGGCGTTGTATCTACAAATATTGTCGGCTCGACAAAATAACCACGATCAAGTCCAGCGCTTGTAATCCGTTTACCGCCACAAACCAATTTCGCACCTTCATCGATACCGATTTGAATATAATTTAGCACTGTGTTCATATGATCTTCGCCGACAAGGGCACCCATTTGAGTCGCAGGATCTTTACCACGCCCGACACGTATTTTTTTCGCTTTACTAATCAAACTTTCAACGAACTTGTCATGGATGCTTTCTTCAAGGAGCAAGCGTGAGCCTGAATTACATACTTGACCTGCGTTCATAAATATTCCATAAAGCGCATAGTCGACCGCTGTTTCAAAATCTGCATCAGCGAAGACGATATTCGGCGATTTACCACCTAATTCGAGTGCAATTTTCTTCATATTTCCTGATGCTGCTTTCATGATTGATCTACCTACTGTTGTACTGCCAGTAAATGAAAGCATATCGACTTTATCGCTTTCAGCCAATTCATTACCGACAGTCGAACCTCCTCCTGTCACCAAATTCGCAACGCCTGCTGGAATCCCTACTTCTTCAAGAATTTCGAAGAGCTTAATCGTAGTAATAGGTGTTAATTCCGATGGCTTGAACACAATCGTATTTCCCGCCGCAAGCGCAGGCGCAATTTTCCACGCTCCTGTCAATAATGGGAAATTCCAAGGAGCAATCAGACCACATACACCTACAGGTTCACGAACAATAAGCCCCTGTATCGGATCGGCAACGGAATACGTTTGACCGTTTGGTTTAGTGATGAGGCCGCCATAATATCGGAAGCAATTCACAGCATCCTCAATATCGAACTCCGCTTCCCTAAGAGGCTTTCCTGTATTCAACATTTCAAGTGTACTCAGCTCAGATGCATTCTCCTCAAGTTTATCTGCAATTTTGAATAAATAGGATGCTCTTTCAGAAGCCGGCATGTCTGACCAAATACCTGAATCAAATGCATGACGTGCTGCTTCAATGGCATCCCGCGTTTCTTCAACACTTGCTCTCGATGCCTCAGCAATCACTTCGTTGTTTGCCGGGTTGATAATATTACGTTTTTCATTGTTCACAGAATTTGACCATTTACCATTAATAAATAATTTCAAATTTAGCATTATACTAACCTCCCAATTAATTAGCTATATTTTATCTAAATGCACATTTAACCTCTCCTACAAAACAAGAGATTACAATAAGTGGTAGGAGTTTCATAACCTTGAATAAAGCAGTTCTCATTTTCGGAATTCTACCTTTCTGTGAATAGCCTCACCCCTTTCAAATGCATATCCTACCTGCAAATTAATAGGAGAATCATCCCTTGTACGCCTTTACATTTTCACGTCTTCTGCAAGAACACTTTCAGGAATAATCTCCTTATCGAAATTGAATTCAGGCAATTCTTGTCTGAAAAACTTCGTCATATACATTAGATATCCCAAGCCAATTGCCATCCAGATGCCGCCAAGAATCAATGCATCCAACTCTAAGTGAGACCATAGCCAAAGCGTAAAGCTTGCACCAATTAGTGGCATAACCAGATAACGCATATATTCATTGAAAGAAGAGCGCTTACGATTCCGAATAAAGTAATGCGCGATGACAGATAAATTAACAGACGCGAAAGAAATAAGCGCTCCAAAGTTAATGAACTTAATGACTTGATCGAGTGTCAGCACGATACCGAGCAATGAAATGATTCCAATTATAATAATTCCAGTTGACGGTGTTTTAAAACGTGAATGGATATGTCCAAATATTTTTTTTGGCAGTACAGAATCTCGCCCCATTGCATACAACACGCGGGATGCGCTTGTTGTCGAGGCCACACCAGAAGAGAAATTTCCTAAAATTACTGCGGTAACAAATAAGGATTTAAACAAATTCCCGCCGACCAAATAGACAACTTCCATAGCTGCCGAATCTGTGTTTTCAAAAGTAAAGCCGGGGTGAACCAATTGTGCCAAATAGGCTGATCCGATATAGAGGACACCAATTGTCAACAACATGATGATAATCGCTCTAGGAATTGTTTTTTCAGGATTGATTGTTTCTTCAGACAATGTAGTAAGAGAGTCGAAGCCAAGAAAACTAAAACAAAGAATTGACGCTCCCGCCAAAATCACTGGCAATTTGATTTCTGCATTGAACAAAGGTTGAATAGAGAAAAGTGTACCTGATCCTACACCCGCCATTAAACTTTTGATCGTCAAAATCCAGAAGATGACAACAAATATGACTTGTGCAATAACAAAAATCTTACCAGTAGATGCGGTGAACTTAACACCCAAGATGCTAGGTATTACAATAGTTGCAGTTAATAGGGTAATCCATAGGGCGTGAGGGACTCCAGGGAACATTGCGTTTAAAAAAACAGTAGACATTAAACAAGTGACCATTGGTGTCAACATATAGTCCAACATGATTGTCCAACCGATAAGAAACCCAAGTTGTGGATGAATGGATTTTTGTGTGAATGTATAAGCCGATCCCGCGATTGGAAATGCTTTTGCCATCTTGCCATAACTAAAAGCAGTGAACAGGATTGCAAGAAAAGCGATAATATACGCCCCCATAATGACACCTTGGGAAGTGACAGTTGCGATTCCGTATGTATTGAAGAATACCATCGGGTTATTCCATGCAATCCCTAAAAATACAACTTGAGACAAAGTCAGTGTACGCATTAATGTTTGTCGTTTCATAATAGCTCCCCCATCCACCTTAGTAATTTTAATATTCTGAATATTTGTATTTCTGTTGATATTGACTATAAAGGTTTGTGTTACACAAAGGTCAACAACTTGATTAAAATTTTCGGTAATGAAAAAACTATCCCTGAAAATACAGCAAAATGCAGCAGTAAGTAAGGACTCTAGCGAAGTAATACTACATATACGACGGAGTTTTTTTGAGCAATTCATTCAACAGTGAAATTTCTTCCAAAAATCATTTATAATGAATATCCTCTTTGCGTTTACTGCTGAATAAAAAAATACTCCCCTTAGATGAGGGCACTGAAAAACTTACGTTTTCATAAAAGCGAACCTTTTTCAGATAAAAATAAGGCACTTCTTGTTCAATTTTGAACAGGAAGTGCCTTATTTCTGTCTCTATTCCTTATTCATTTTCGTTTAGTACTTCCGTTTTAAATTGACAGCGAATATCGTTGTAGCACCTTGAATTTCCATGCCAAATAGACCCGCAGTCGATGCCGTATCGTACCCGCGTCCGTTTTTTAATTCACTATTCTTCGCTTCTACTTTGTAGCGATTTGCGGCTAATTGCTTAAATGCTTCCGTATTTTGAAATGCCTCTTGTTCGGCATGTGTATCCGACTTTTAATAATAAGTACTTAAACATACGGATTGGAGGCTCGGCGCTCGCCCGTGGAATGCTTCGGAAAACAACAGTAGAGTCACAGTGCCAAATGAAAAAAGCGGGGTATTAACGATTTAATCGTTGAATACCTCGCAATGTGAGAAGATATAGACTTTTTCAGTGCCCTCTTCTTAGATAAACAGATTTTTTATCTGTCTATCTAAGAAGGAGCATCTCACTCTCGTATTGGGTTCCTTTGCTTATACAGTTTCAATTAGCTTAAAAATAATTTCATAACTAAAAAAGACTGAAAGCATCGTTAACAACATAAACACTACTTTTTCAGCTTTACTACCTGTTTTTGTAGTAAGTGGTAGACGAACTGAAATAGATACTGGGAAGAACAGCTTAACACCCTTCTTCGTTCCCATATCAAGGAGAACATGACTTGCCATCCCTATTAAAATACCTAGTGAAATGGATTCGTACGGTATAAATGTATGTAACAGCATCCCAACTAGAAATAAAAAAAGCAAACTATGTGTAAAGGAACGATGTCCAAACATAGTATTGACAATCTTTGAAATGACAGGGAATTTCCTCCCAATTTTGCTTCCTCCATGGCAAATATCCGGAAGTAATGCACCGATAACGCCTGCTCCTACTAAAACAAGCGGATTATCATTAGAAATTTGTGCAAAAGCAAGGCTTGCAGTGATGCCTCCAACAATATGTGTATTCCCTTGCATGATTTACTTCCACTCCTTATATCTCTATATTTTACCTTTATTAATTTAACACATCCCACCACAAAAGGGAACGTATATTCCGAACACATAATCCCTTTTTTTATTGTAGACGAAATTTACTCTTAATAAAAAATATCAGAAACATTTCAGGTTCTCGTTGTATATGTAAGATGATTAGAGATAAAAATGAGTATTGGAGGTTATTTATGAAATCTATCAAAGGAATTTTGTTTATCATACTAATAATGAGTAGCAGTGCTTTACTATGGTATTTTGCTACACCTATAGAGCCTATCCAGGTAGTTAACAGGCTCAGTCACATCATTGGAGGCATGGCCATTACAGGCTTCTTTCTTGTCTTTTTGTTAGCAACAAGAATGAAAATTTTTGAGCGTTGGTTCCATGGATTAGAAAATGTTTATTTTTATCATAAATATTTAGCAATACTTTCACTAGTATTAGTGGTTATTCATGGGCAATTACAAGGTCTGGTCCCCCACTGGGATAAAGTACAAAGAACTTCACTTAGCGAATTTGCGAAAGAACTAGGATCACTTGGGCAATATGGTTTCATAGCGCTAATTGTAATTGCGCTTTTTGCTAAATTTCTAAAATATGAGCACTGGCGGATCTTTCATCGGTTAATGCTTATCCCTTATACATTTGGAATTTATCATGCCTATTTTTCCAGCAGATACGATTTATTGCAGCCTACACCTTTAGGGATTTTCACAGCAATAACTGCAACTATTGGATTTATGTCAGCATTATATATGTTGACGATGTATCAGGATATGTTTTTTAAATATACAGGCAACATTACGGAGATCAAAAAATTGGATTCCAATGTTATTGAACTAGAGCTAACACTTGATAAAAAATTACCCTTTCGTCATGGACAATTTATTTTTATCAAGATTTTGCAAGATGGCATAGAAAAGGCACCACATCCCTTTTCAATTTCAGGTGGCGATGGAAAAAAATTATTTATCACTATAAAGGCGATTGGTGATTTCACAAAAAAAGTATATGATTCAATTCAATTGAATACACCAGTCACACTTGATGGTCCTTATGGTCATTTAAACTTTGAAAACGGAACACAACAACAAGTTTGGATAGCTGGTGGTATAGGCATTACTCCATTTTTATCTTATTTGCAATCACAGCCCATCGATCGTGATATTGAATTATTTTACACTTATCACGGTCAAAACAATGCTATCTATAAAGATTTTTTACAGGAGTATGCAATAACTAATCAACAATTCAGAGTGAACTTTATTGATACTACCCAAATGGACAGGCTTTCATTTGAAAATTTTTCCGTGCCCCCACAAACAAGTATTTTTATGTGTGGCCCTGAAAAAATGCTAAAACATGTTGCCAAGCAATTGAAATCCCGCAATAAAGATATAAGCGTTGACTTCGAGGCATTTAAATTTAAGTAACAATCATCAATTTTGCCTCGGCATAATTGCGTCCGAAATCGGCTTTGTGCTTAGGCCTGCGTGAGGGCCGACACGATGTCGGTCATTTCGGTAATGCCACAGGACGTGGCGTTTTTACCGATGCAGGTCAGTTAGCCGTTATCGTATGGATGCGATGATCTTAGGTAACATCCTATATGAACTCCTTTCCGATTCCGTGACATCCGCCGGAGGCTTTAACTTCTTTCAGCGGCAATTGGATACCCGCTGAAAGAAGTTAATCAAAACTGTCTAATTCGAGCAATTTACTTGGAATTTTGAAGAGTATATCGTATAGTAAAATCTCATCAAAAATAAAGGAGATTTTTTAACATGACTACAACAAAAAGTTATTTAAATAAAGTAATGCATGATCGCAAATCTGTTCGTAAATATGAAGCTAATTATAAAATTCCTCAATCAGATTTAGAGGAATTACTTGTGGAGGCAACAACCGCTCCATCATCAAGTAATTTACAACCTTGGCGCTTTTTAGTGATCCAAGATGAGGCAGTAAAAAAAGAACTACGTTTAATTGCTAATAACCAGGAGCAAGTAGAAACGGCGTCTGCTATCATCGCGGTATTAGGCGATACTGCAATGTACAATAATGTTGAAGAAGTCTATACTAAAAACTTCGAGCTTGGTTATATGGATGAAGCAACAAAAAACATGATGATCGAAAATTCATTAAAAATTTATTCAAATCTTCCTAAAGAAGTTCTTAAAAATATAGCTACATTTGATGCAGGCTTAATTTCTATGCAAATCATGCTTTTAGCAAAAGATATGGGCTATGATACGGTTACAATGGGTGGCTTCAATAAAGAGGCTTTTGCGAAGCACTTTGAATTAACAGATCATCTAGTGCCAATCGTCTTGATCGCTATCGGAAAAGCAGCAGCACCAGCTTACGGCTCATCTCGTTTAGCACTAAATGACATCGCAAAATTCATTTAATCTAGAGATCAAGACTGTATCAAATACGACTGGCCTGAAATGCCTACTGCATGAAGAAAAATGTTCTTTTTCGAATAAATATGATACACTAAATATAGAATAAAAAAGACTGGATGCGTCAACATCCAGTCAAAGCAACAATCATGCCGCAACCATAGCGGCTGACCAAGTTAAAGTTGTAGCAATCGCCACCTTACTTAGCCGGCAGGGTGGCTATTTCTTTTTATTTTGAGAGACAATAATGCTAAGCATCAGTGTCAGTACTGCAATTAGCAAAAGGCTACACTGCACAATCAAACTGAATGCTTCAAATACTGTCATCCGCCTCACCCCCTTTCAAAAGGGAGTTCAGCCGCCACCTGCATTATGAATTGTTGCTATTGTTAGTCTAACAATTTTACGAAATATATTCTATGGAAAATCCTCAGAAAATTTTAAATTGCTACTTATATTTTTACCACCTGTATCGTAAGTCAGGTGAAGGGCTATATTCTACATCTTAGTCTAAAACAACTCTAAAGAGTAGCTCTGTCCATTAATCTAAGTCTGACAATTTAGCTAATGACTCTTTCAAAAGCTGTAGCTCAGACAGTGACAACGTAACACCCTTCCCCATCTTTGTATGATCCTCTGACCAATCTCTAATATCGTATTTCGGTTCACGACCATTCCAGCTAATTAAATTTAATTCTTTTTTCCAGCCTTTATTGCCTTCCGATAATACCGCAACTGTTTCAACAATTTCGTATTTAATTTCTGCCATATTCATTCCTCCTTATTTTATCTGTAATAAGAACTATATCTTGAAATAATAGGATTATCAAACGTGACAACATTTGAAATAATTACACTTCCTAAGAAACGTTAAATTCGTCAGCGTTATTCTAGCATGCCAACTGTCCCCTTTTAACACACAATTATTTGCCATATTTCTGCTGAATCCTTTGAATATGTTGTTTTTTGACTTCATTGGATACTTGCATTTGAGGCATAAGCTTATTGTAAATTGCTTGAATATCGTCTTGAGAGAAAAACTGTTTTGCAGTTTGCTTTTGTGTTTGGATGAAACGCCTTAAACCCTCTCGTTTTATAACATGTACATTTTGGGAAGTTACTCCCACTTTTTTCAATGTACAGCGCTCACTAAAGACAATAACTGAATGAATTGCTTCTTTCGGAAGGTCTAAAAAATCTTGAATTGCACGGATATGCGTGGCATTTTGACGGATTGGATTGAAAAATTTATATTTTTTCTTATTCGGCATCGTTTGTGTCCATTGCTGTTGTGTTTCATTGCCAAAAATCCAACCACTATAGTTTTTAGATTCAATTACATATAGACCAGTTCGATCAATATAAAGCAAATCAATTTCCGTTAATTCATCTGAATTTCTCTTTGGAATATATACATTTAATAATTGCCTATGACTTTGTAAGGCATGTTTCTCAATAATTTTCGATGTTAAGTACTCTCCATTTCTCCCTATATTTGTTTTAACTGCAAAGAAATTATTTTTTGTCTGTTTATAATAGACACTTTTTCGATAATTTTTTTCCATAAAGTAACAGCTTATCACTATCAATATTAAAAAAATTATAATTAGCATCACATACTCTCCTATCTCTTATTTCTTTTACTTCATATAAACAAAAATTCCTAAAACTATTATACCAATTTTATCGTGGATATTTTTAGTATTTTTTACATTATTGCTTAAACATTCATCAAGATAGTTTCTTGTAGAATTTAAATTATTTTTTGTAAGCTGTCTTGTTCAAGCACTGATTTTTTGTGAAATCTACAACGGCTTAATAAAAATGAATATACCTTTCGTTACATAATTACGTATGCAAGTACAAAAACCTCTTTACACCTTTAACGGTTTAAGAGGTTTTGAACTTATACATATATTTTATCCCTTGCTTCATTTCACATTTTCCACCATTTTAACTTAAGTGCTATCTATTTACTCCGTTAGTACAAGCTAAATTCATACATTTATAACTTAATTACAGCATATGATGTACTCTCCCGTACTTCCATTACAATATTTGTAGAATCTAAAACAGAAAAATTTTTATAAAATGATTCTTCACCACTATACTCCTAATAATTCCAAATTCATTTTTACAATTCGATCAACCTTATATCAAAAAAATATTATCGAAAAAATACAAATATTCCACAAAAGTAGTATATATGAATTATTTCCTAACGACGCCTATATTTACCACTATAGATTTAACACTTTAGTATTGTTATTATTATGAAGTATTTTTTTGAAAGGAGGTTTTCCAATGTACGATTCTTATAATTCTAATGATTTCGATGAATTTTTTGGTAGTTTGTTTATCATCCTTTTATTACTTGTTCTTTTGATGGGTATTGCAGGATATATTATTAGTTCACTTATTTATTATCAGGCTTCTAAAACAAATGGCTTTGATGATCTTGCCTATATTGCTTGGATTCCTATTATTAACGTTTATAGCCTTTTCTTATTAACAGCAAAGGGTGATGATGACGCAACCGTTCGTGCCGAAGCGTTAAAGAATGTTTTAATTTATGGTGGATTATTACTTGTTTCATTCATCATTCCATTTATAGGTATATTCGCTTCCTTTGGTATTTGGATTTATGTTATGTATTTCACATATCGCCTATTTTATCGTTGGTCTGGTGAGCCTGGGAGAGCTGTACTTTATATTATTTTATCGCTCATTACATTCGGACTATTCTATTTTATCTACGGCTTAATGAAAATGAATAAACCTTTCGTTGCATAATTACATATGCGAAATAGAAAACCTCTTGATCCTTAAAAAGGATTTGAAGTGACCCCTAAAAGTTAGACACAGTTATTTCATTAGGCAGCTTGGGTAAAACGAGTTCGGTATTGCACCGGACTCGTTTTTAATTTTGCCTTAATCCGTTTCGTATTATAGTAATTGATATATTTTTCTAATTCTATTTTA